>JBDRKO010000030.1:0-29540 GCA_043813915.1 Candidatus Omnitrophota bacterium | reverse complement strand
AAAGTCCTTGGGAGTTGGCAAGAGAAAAAAATCCGAAGATAAGGAAAGAAGCCTTGATGTTGCCAACGATAGATTTAGACGCAGAAGTAAGAAATATAGCTTTTTGTGCTCAGGGGGGTAATGATGTGTTTACCAATCCCATGTTAAGCTGATGCTTTGGCTTGTCTAAATAGGAAGTCCGTTATATAATTAATAACCATGATAATAACCAGACAAAAACCGTTTTCGGATATATTGAAAGGGCTTGAGGGAAAGGAAAAGATATTTCTTTTCGGGTGCGGGCTTTGCGCGACGACATGCAAAACCGGCGGAGAGAAAGACTTGGCAGCCATGGAGAAACTGCTGGCAAGGGAAGATAAAAAAGTTACAGGATGGATCGTTCTGGAGCCTTCCTGCAGCCTGCTCGAGATAAAAAGGGCTTACCGGGATAAAAAAGCAGAGATAGCGTTTTCAGACGCGATCCTGAGCATGTCATGCGGAGGAGGGACCCAGGCTATAGCGGAGATCATAGAGGATAAGGACATCCTGCCGTCAAACAATACATTGTTCCAGGGCGAAATAAGCAAAATGACCCTGAGGGAAGCCAGGTTCGAACAGAAATGTTCTTTATGCGGGGAATGTGCGCTGGCGGAGACAGAGACAATATGTCCGGTGACACAATGTCCTAAATCCCTGGTTAACGGCCCTTGCGGCGGGGTCAAACAGGGAAAGTGCGAGACCGATCGGGAAAGGGATTGTGTGTGGATAAGGATATATGAGAGGCTTAAAAAGAAGGGACGCATAGATAATCTGAGAAAAAGAAAAGAACCTCCGGATCACGGCGCGAATAAAAATCCTAGGAGCCTGAGTATATAGAATAATGAGTGAACATCTTATCAGGAAAAACACTGAAAGTATCCTGAAGGAATTACCCGAAGGAGTTATGCTGGCCGCCGCTGCAAAGGAACGTACCGCGGAAGAGATAAACGCGGCCATAGAAGCGGGGGTGCGGATCGTAGGCCAAAATTATGTGCAGGAGGCCCTCAGCGTTTTTCCGGCGGTAAACCCGGGCGTTAAATGGCATTTTATCGGACACCTCCAGAAGAACAAGGTCAAAAAAGCGGTGGAGATATTTGATATGATCGAGACCGTGGATTCTCTTGACCTGGCCCGGGAGATCAGTAAGCGCTGCGCGGAAAAGGGCCGGGATATAGAGATAATGATCGAGGTCAACAGCGGTAAAGAATCCGGGAAGCACGGGATCTTTCCCGAAGACGCGGAAGGACTTGTCCGGGAGATATCGATCCTGCCGAATATCAGAATAAAGGGATTGATGACGATGGGACCTTTTTCCGGGGATCCGGAAGAAGCCAGGCCGTATTTTCAAAGGACAAAGAAGCTTTTTGATATAATAAAGAATAAGGATATCAGCGGAGCGGATATGATTTACCTATCCATGGGTATGACGGATTCCTACAAGATAGCCGTGGAAGAGGGAGCTAATATCGTAAGGATAGGGACAAAAATTTTCGGAACGAGGGGGTAAAAATGGATCTAAGAGTCCTTTACGACCGGCGCGCTAAAAGCGGATTTCTGTCCGGAGAAGGGTTTTCATGTTTGGTGGACGGAAAAGTGTTGTTCGACACGGGTGAGGTGCCGAGCAGTCTTATCGCGAATATGAACAGGATGAAAGTAAAAACGGATAAACTGGAAGCGGTGGTCATTTCACATGATCATTGGGACCATACGAGCGGGTTGTGGGAGATACTTAGGAGGAGACGAGGTTTGAAGGTATACGCGTGCCCGTCTTTCAACGATACTTTTAAGCAATGTGTTTCCGAACTGGGAGGAGAGCTTATAACCGCGGTCGAGCCGATGGAGATCGCCCCCAATATCTTCGTGACGGGAGAATTGGCCGGGGAATATAACAACGAATATCTTCCGGAACAGGCCTTGGTGCTGAAGGGGGACAAGGGGACGTCGGTCCTTACCGGTTGCGCCCATCCGGGTATCCTCAACATACTGAGGTATACGAAAAAAAATTTTGACACGGATAAGATATATATGGTGCTAGGCGGATTTCATCTTGACGGCATGGATAGAGAGGCTATAAGTAAGATCATAACGGGTCTTAAGGAAATAGGGGTGAAAAAAACCGGGCCCGCGCATTGTTCTGGAGAAAAGGCCATGCGTATTTTCTCGGGACAGTATCATCGGAATTGTATGCTCGTGAAAGCGGGATCGGTCTTTCATGTATAAGAATATTCAGAACGGGGGATAAATGGGGAAAGAAACGGGTTTATTATCGGAAAGGTATGACATTATAATTATCGGAGGCGGTCCGGCAGGATTGACGGCGGGCATATACGCGGCACGAGGCAGGATGAAAACCCTGCTTATAGAAAGTTTTTCCGTCATGGGGCAGGCTACGATGACCGAAATGATCGAAAATTATCCGGGAGTGGAAAAATCCGGCGGATTCGAACTCATAAGTATTTTTAAAAGACAGGCCGAAAAATTCGGAATGAAAAGCCGTTCCGGAACGGTCGAGAAGATCGCGTTCAAAGAAGATGGCGGTATACGTGTATGGCAGGTTACCGATGAAGACGGTGTAACGGAAGCCCTTTCGGTAATTATAGCGTCCGGAGCCAAGGCAAAGAAACTGAGCGTTCCGGGAGAGGACGAGATGATAGGCAAAGGAGTATCCTATTGCGCTACCTGTGACGGGGCCTTTTTTAAGAACAAAAATATCGTTGTTGTGGGAGGAGGAGATACCGCCGTCGAAGAAGCTTTGTATCTGACACGTTTTGGGGATAAGGTCTCGCTGATACACCGAAGGGACCGTTTGCGCGCGGCCAAAATATTGCAGGAAAGGGTCGAGTCCAATGAAAAAATGAGTTTCATATGGAAGTCGGTCGTGAAAAGGATAAACGGCACGGATAAGGTCGTTTCCGTGACCGTAAAGGACGTAGATACCGGCGAAGAGAAAGATGTTCCATGCGACGGGGTTTTTATATTCGCGGGATGGGAACCGAATACCGGTTTTCTGGAAGGTGCCGTTGAGACGGAAGAAAAGGGCGGGATAAAGGTAGACGCGGCAATGAAGACCTCTGCCGAAGGCGTTTTCGCGGCCGGAGATTGCTGTTATAAAGTACTGCATCAAGTAGTTACCGCCTGCGGTGACGGGGCTACGGCGGCGTTCTCCAGTCAGAACTATGTTGAACGGCTCAAGGGGACGGAATATAAGTAGAAGGTAGTTCATAGTTGGTATGCTAAGGGAGAAGCTAGAAGTCAGAGGCTAGAGGTGAGAAGTTAGAAGCCAGAGATCAGAGTATAGGTGTTAAGCGTAATGTGTTATGTGTAATGTGAAGGACTTTTAGATTTTAGACTGTTCAAAGCTGTGCGCCATGCTCTATGCGCTATGCAATTAGCAGTTCACTGCTTACGATATACTCTATACGATATACAAACTTACAGGAGGATACAATGAGATCGGATCAAATGAAGAAAGGGCTTGAAAGGACGCCGCATCGTTCCTTATTCAAGGCCCTGGCCTATACTGACGAAGAACTGGACAGACCGATCATCGGGATAGCGAATTCCGCGAGCGAGGTGATCCCCGGGCATAATCATCTAAGGGATCTGGGGGAAGCTGTCAAAGCGGGTGTCAGGATGGCCGGAGGAACGCCTATGGAATTCAATACTATAGGTATTTGTGACGGTATCGCCATGGGGCACAGCGGGATGAAGTATTCTCTGCCGTCCCGCGAACTTATAGCGGATTCGGTCGAGATCATGGGAACCGCGTATCCCGTTGACGGACTGGTCTGCATCTCTGACTGCGACAAGATCGTCCCCGGTATGATGATGGCTATGCTAAGGCTGAATATTCCCGCCATACTCGTGAGCGGAGGACCTATGCTTGCGGGATGCGGAAGGAAGTCGGATATAGATCTCATAACGGTGTTCGAAGGAGTCGGGGCCAAAGCCTCAGGGAAAATGACGGATGAAGAGCTGAAGGACTTCGAGAACGAAGCCTGCCCCGGGTCAGGATCCTGTTCGGGTATGTTCACGGCTAATTCCATGAACTGTCTCAGCGAAGCGCTCGGCTTGGGACTGCCGGGGAACGGCACGATACCGGCGGTTATGGCGAAGAGACGGCGTTTAGCGAAAATAGCCGGAATGAAGATAATGGAGCTGGTGGCGAAAGACATTAAACCCAGGGATATTGTCACTCAGAAAGCGTTCGAGAATGCGATAACCGTCGAGATGGCGCTCGGGAGTTCCACGAACACGGTCCTGCATCTGCCGGCGATAGCCAATGAAGCCGGAATAAAACTGGATCTAAAGCTTTTTAATGAGATAAGCGCGCGGACTCCTAATTTATGCCGTATATCCCCGGCGGGAACTCATCATATGCAGGATCTGGATCGGGCCGGAGGGATACCCGCGGTCATGGCGGAGCTCAATAAGAAGAAACTGATCCATACCGAGATCAAGACGGTCACCGCGCTTACCGTTAAAGAGAATATGCACGGCGTTAGGAACTATGATCCTGAAGTCATACGTCCCATAGAGTCGCCTTACTCCAAGGACGGAGGGTTAAGTATCCTTTTCGGGAATCTCGCGCCGGACGGATCTGTAGTGAAAAAGGCGGCCGTCGATGAAAGTATGATGACGCATGAGGGACCCGCAAGAGTGTTTGATTCCGAAGAAGACGCGATGAAAGCCATAATGGGCGGAAAGATCAAAAAAGGCGATGTTGTTGTTATCCGTTACGAAGGCCCTAAAGGCGGACCCGGAATGAGGGAAATGCTCAGTCCTACCTCGGCCATAGTCGGGGAAGGACTGGATAAAGACGTGGCGCTTATAACCGACGGCAGGTTTTCCGGCGGAACGCGCGGCGCGGCTATAGGACATATCTCTCCGGAGGCGCAGGAGGGAGGGGTCATAGCGGTAGTGAAAGAGGGCGACAGGATACGTATAGATATACCGAACAAGTCTCTGAAACTCCTTGTGGACGATAACGAAATAGAGAAAAGGCTTAAAGCGTGGATACAGCCGGACTTTAAGGTGACGCGCGGATATCTTTACAGGTATGCCAAACAAGTTACTTCGGCGTCAACAGGAGCGATATTTAAATAGCGGATGAAGAAAGAACAGTTTAAAAAGTTAAAAGGTTTTAAAGGTTAAAAAGTCGGGAGTTGGAGATTGGGAGTTCGTAGTGAAAATTCAGTCCCCCATGAGCCATCCGGGATAAAACTATCCCGGATGGCTCATGGGGGACAGTTTTAAATGAGCGGACTTTTAGACTTTTTGACTTTCGACAGTTGGCGTATTTCCATACTTATTATGATCACATGCAAGTATTGTCCCATATGCCGGTCCCTTCTTATAGAGATGAAAATAGACGGGAGGAAAAGATCGGGGTGTTCTTCCTGCGGGTGGATAAACTACGTGAACCCGGTCCCGGTCGTTGCCTGCCTTGTCAAAGACGACCGTAACGGCATTCTTCTGATAAAAAGAGGGGTAGAACCTTGCAAAGGCCACTGGGCCTTGCCGGGAGGGTTCATAGAGATCGATGAGACCTCCGAGGCGGCCGGGCAAAGAGAATTAAAAGAAGAAACGGGCCTTTCGGGTGAACCGGGACGGCTGATAGGCGTGTATTCTCAAGATAGCGAAACATACGGTAAAGTCCTGATAGTGGGCATAGAATTCATAAAGGGACCTAACTCCGGAAATATTTCCGTGGGGGAGGATGCCGAAGACGCCGAGTTCTTCTCTACGGACAGTATGCCGGAAGTACCGTTCATAAGCCACAGTAAACTTATCCGGGATTATCTTGCGCATGGTAAATAATATAGGGTGTGGGCTCACGATAAACCTGTACAAAGTTCCTTCCCCGCGCGGATTTTTTGACGTTTTTGATCTAGCTTTTGAAAGGGCGTTAAATAAACTCACCCCGTGTTCTGTTTTGCTTTGCAAAACAACGGAGTTCAGACATATTTAATGCCTGATACTTTCAAAAGCTATATAAAAAACTAAAATCCGCAAAGGGGGACCCTTTGAACTTCATACAGGTTTTTCGGATCCGTTAGTAGCAGGGTCGAGAAGAAAAAAAACAAATGGTCCGCGCCCGGGACAAAATAGCTGTCCGATAAAGACTGCTTTTCAAGCAGTCTTTTGTGTCCGTTCCAATAGGAGTGAACGTCCACGGCGCGGCTGACCGCCTGTGGCGGTCAATCTTGGTATATTCCAACCTAGATAGATTTGCGTACGTTCATAAGCCACAGTAAACTTATCCGGGATTATGTTTAGTATTTGGTGAATGGTGAATAGAGAAAAAGCAACCAGTTGCCTGTTACCAGTAACCAGTGATATAAGTTGTGTTTTCTTCAGATAACAGGTTTCTCTTAGTAAGATTGACTGAAACTCTACTTACAGCTTTTGACTGCGATCATGAGCTCTGAACTTTATTCGCCTGCCCCGCGTTGTCATCCCGAGCGATTTCTGCGATAACGATCTCTAGCATGGTTAGCTTTACGTCGGGTCTCTGAGTTAACTTTCTCAGTCCGCTTTAGCGGACTGCATGCCACAATCTTCCGAGCGGTTCATCGAGAGTTCTTGTTTCCTGCCAAAGTTTGATATAAATACCAAGTATTATCGGGCTCATACACTAAGATAATTTTGTGACCCAAAGGTGCAGGTGTTGCCAGCGAGTTCCGCACCCCCGTTGTTTTGCACTCTAAACAACGGGGGGAGGACTGTCTGAGCGGGAAACACCTGTGCCTTTGGGGTCACAGTTTTAAGTGGTAGTAGGGGAGCCGTACTTCCAGGGAGCTATTTGAGTTGCAAATGTAAACCAAAAGTGATAATATTGTTTACAATATGAAAAATGGCGGACACAAAGAACTCTTAGGCCTTTCCACGGAAGAACTTATAGCTTCGGCAAATGAGATCCGCAAGGTATCCATAGGAGCTAGACTTGAAATGTGCGGTATAATAAACGCGAAATCCGGGGCTTGCGGCGAGAATTGCAAATTTTGCGCTCAATCGGCTCATCATGGCACAAAGATACAGACATATCCTCTCAAATGTAAAGACGATATCATCTCAGCCGCCGCGGCTGCGAAAAGGAACGGGGCAAGCAGATTCGGCATAGTTACCAGCGGGAACCGGCTTACATCCGAAGAGATAGAAGTTATCGCCGACGCGGTCAAGTGTATCATCAAGGAAACAGGCATAAAGGTCTGCGCGTCGCTCGGAGCTTTGAATAAGAAGGATCTTCTCTTTCTTAAGGAAGCGGGTCTTACCCGGTACCATCATAATATAGAGACATCAGAGAGGTTCTATGCCGAGATCGTGAGCACTCACGTATTCCAGGAACGGATAGAAACTATACGCGGAGCTAAAGAAACGGGACTGGAAGTATGTTCGGGCGGGATACTGGGGATGGGAGAGACCTGGCAGGATAGGATAGATATGGCCGTGACATTGAAAGAACTGCATGTGGATTCGGTACCGATGAACTTTCTTGTCCCCATAAAGGGAACTCCGTTTGAAAACACGGAAAAAATGGGAACGACCGACGCCATACGGGCGATAGCTATATTCAGGATAATACTCGGTGATATTACCATAAAGATAGCCGCTGGAAGAGAGGCAGTGTTCAAGGATCTTCAGAACATGATCTACAGCGCAGGGGCCAACGGTATGATGGTCGGCGGATATCTTACGGTCGCGGGACAAGCTGTCGAGGACGACAAAGCGCTTATCTCGGAGATAAAAAAACTATGGAACAACGTATAAAAAAAATACTGGATGATAAAAGAGCGGCAGGACTTTTCAGAAAGCTCACGGCCATGCATCCTACCGGGGACTACAGGATCATAGCCGACGGGAAAGAATACATAAATCTTTCGTCGAACGATTACCTTGGGTTAGCGTCGGACAAACGCCTGGCCGAGGCTTCTTTCAAAGCTCTTTCCCCGGTAATGGGTTCCTCGTCCTCACGGCTAATGACAGGGACGACTTCATATCACGAGGAGCTGGAAGAAAGGATATGCGTTTTTAAAAGGAAACCGGCCGCCATGGTATTTAATTCGGGATACCAGGCAAATGTAGGAATAATAAGCGCGCTTCTCGGCAGGAACGATTGCGTGTTCTCCGATAAGCTCAATCACGCCAGCATTATCGACGGTATAAAACTTTCCGGTGCCAAGATGTTCAGGTTCAAACATAACGACGCGGAACATTTGGAGGCCTTGTTGAAGGCGGAGAGGCATAAGTACGGGACGGCGCTTGTTGTCACGGAGACGGTCTTCAGTATGGACGGGGATATATCGCCTCTCGAAAAAATGACATCTTTAAAAGATCATTATGATCTTGTTCTAATGGTAGATGAAGCTCATGCCACGGGAATATTCGGGGAAAGAGGGAGCGGTGTGACCGAGGCTAAAGGGGCGGAAGAAAAGGTCGATATCATAATGGGAACGTTCAGCAAGGCTTTGGGAGGGTTCGGCGCTTATGCCGCGATGTCCGTCGGAATGAGGGATTATCTGATAAATACCTGCCGCAGTTTTATCTACTCTACATCTTTGCCTCCTTCGGTGATAGCCGCGAATACCGAGGCGTTGGATATAGTAGAGGCCGAACCGCACCGGCGTCAGGAACTTCTGAAAAATTCGGAATATCTAAGAATAAAGCTTAAAGATAGAGGTTTTACTGTAAGAGGGGAATCCCAAATAGTCCCGGTAATGATCGGCGGAAATCCTGAGACCGTCAAAATGAGCGCGTTTCTTAAAGAAAAGGGTTTCTGGGTAACTCCCGTTCGTCCTCCTACGGTGCCCCGGGGAGAAGCGCGGTTGAGGCTGTCTCTCACATTTCATCATACCAAAGATATGCTGGACGATCTTGTGAAAGTAATGTCGGAATTTAAAGGGTGAAGAGTGATAAATTCGGGACGTAAATCGGGACGTTTCCCTGTTTATCTAGCTATTGGTTTTCTCATAAACAGGGAAACGTCCCGAATTAGCTACTAAATACCACCAAATACCAAGCATGGATAAAACACTTGTAGAACATAATTTTTCGAGGAATGCCGCGGTATACGAGGACCATGCTTCCGTGCAGAAAAGATGCGCCGAGATGACCGCGGAGCTTCTCGGCGGCGGAAAATTCGAACGCATACTTGAAGTGGGATGCGGGACAGGTCTTTATACCCGCATATTAAGACGCCGCTATCCGGGCGCTTTTATTGACGCGGTCGACCTTTCTAAAAGCATGGTAGATATAGCTTCAAGGAGGACGGATGATCCTCTGACCGATTTTCACGTTCTGGACGGAGAGTATATACCGAGAAAGAAGAGCTATGACCTGATAACTTCTAACGCCAGTTTTCAATGGTTCCAAGACCTGGAAGGTTCTTTGGCGCGGTTCCGCGGAATGATGGCCGGCGGAGGCGTTCTGTGTTTTTCCATATACGGACCGGGCACGTTCAGGGAACTTCAGGAAGTCCTTTCGGAACATTTCGGAAGATATATCAGACTTACATCCGCCGCTTTCCCGGACGGACGGACCGTGGAGAATATCATACGGAAATATTTCAAGAGAGTGAGGAGGAAAGAAGAGGAATTTATGCCGGATTTCATTTCGTTATGGGATCTCCTTAGGGATATAAAAAAGAGCGGGGCCAGAGGGAACGGAATACAGGGGGATATTTTTCTGGGAAAATACACGGTGAAAGCGCTTGAAAAGGCATATGTCGATAGATTCAAAGGGATAAAAGCCACGCATCAGGTATCGTTCTTCAGGGCGGAAAAATGAGAAAAGACGTTTTTATAACGGGAACAGACACGGGTGTGGGAAAGACCATTGTAGCGGGTCTTCTTCTCAGGTTCCTGCGCGAAAAAGGTCTCAACGCGGTAACCCAGAAATGGGTCCAGACCGGCAGTTATGATGTCTCGGAAGATGTCCGCGCGCATATGGGGTTTATTGACGGCGCGACCGAGTCGATGAAGAAATACGCGGAGGATATCGCGCCGTATATCTTTAGATTTCCCGCGTCACCTCACCTGGCTGCGTCTCTGGAGAACGTTGAGATATCTTTTGAGAAGATCGAACGCTGTTTTAAAAGACTGTCTTCGGAATTCGACCGCGTTATAGTGGAAGGCTCCGGCGGGATCATGGTGCCCCTCAGCGGTAAAGAGACCTTTATAGACGCGGTTGAAAAGCTCGGTCTGCCCGTTATCATGGTGGCCGAGAACAGGCTGGGAGCGATAAATCAGTCGCTTCTTACGCTCGAAGCGCTCCGAAAACACGGGATCAGGGTAATAGGGACGGTTTTTAACAGATCCTTCGAAAAGCAGGATATAAGGATACTTGAGGATAATAAGACCATTGTGGAAAAACTTTCCGGGATACGGACACTGGGAGAAATAAAGTTCAGTGCGGACAGGACCGCGCTTTGCGAAAAGTTTGTCCCAATAGGAGAGGCGATAGAAGAAGAATTGGAGAAATGATGAAAGATCTTTTAGAAAGGGACGAACGGACCGTATGGCATCCGTATACGCAGTCCAAGGACTCCGAGGCTGTGCCGCCTATCCCGATCAAAAGGGCCGACGGCGCGAAACTGTATGACGATGAAGGAAAGTTCTACTACGATACAATTTCAAGCTGGTGGTGCAATGTCCACGGGCATAACCATCCCGTCATTAAAAAGGCTATAAAGAAGCAATTGGACCTGTTCGAACATGTCCTTTTTGCGGGGTTCACTCACGAACCGGCGGTAGAACTGGCCGAGAAACTTGTAAGTATCACTCCGGAGCCCCTGACTCGTGTTTTCTTTTCGGACAACGGCTCAACGGCGGTAGAAGCCGGTCTTAAGATGTCTTTTCAATACTGGCAGAACAAAGGAAGAAAGAACAAAACGCGGTTCATGTCCCTGGATAAAGGTTATCACGGAGATACCGTCGGAGCTATGAGCGTAAGCGGTTTGGGTCTTTTTAATGAACGGTTCGAACCTCTTTTTTTTGATACGGTAAAAGCTCCGTCACCGTATTGTTACAGATGTCCCGAGGGCCGGGAGAAAGGTTCATGCGACCTGGAATGTCTGGGTAAAGCGGAGGAGATACTTAAAAGTTCCGCCGAAAATATTGCCGCGATAATACTTGAGCCGATGCTTATGGGAGCCGGAGGGATGATCGTTTACGGAAAAGAATATTTACGAGGCATAAAAACGCTGTCCGAGAGATACGATGTCCATTTGATAGTCGACGAAGTTGCCACGGGTTTCGGAAGGACCGGAAAAATGTTCGCGTGTGAACACGCCGGGATAAGTCCCGATATCATGTGCCTTTCAAAAGGTATAACGTCGGGGTATCTGCCTTTGGCGGCGACCGTTGTTACGGAAGAAATCTTCGGTGCTTTTCAGGGAGAGATAAAAGAGAGGAAGACCTTTTATCACGGGCATACTTATACCGCTAATCCGTCGGCATGCGCGGCCGCCAACGCCAGTATCGGTCTTTTCGAGAGAGAGGGAACGTTAAAGAACGTCGAACGTATAAATAAAAAACTCGTATCTTTTTTGGAACAAATATCGGCCCTTCCGTATGTAGGGGATATCCGGCATATTGGCGCGGTGGGAGCCGTAGAACTGGTCAAAAATAAAATATCAAAAGAACCGTTCGCGGAAGAAGACAGGGTCGGCATGAAAATATATAAAAAAGGCCTCGAGAACGGGATCCTGCTCAGACCTCTTGGGGATATAATATACTTCTTTCTGCCGCTTTGTCTTGCGGCCCGGGAACTGGATGATATCTTCGAGCGCGCGAATAAAAGCATAGTATTGTAAATTATATGTGCCATATTCCAGAGCTGAGGTTTTCTGTCTTTTAAAAAACAGGGTTTTCATGTAGAATAGCAGTGATTTAAACGCACAAACCTGCCGTAAGAAGGAAAATATGGGTATACGATCGGGAAAAGGGGACGACGGGTTCACGGATGTCCTGTCGGGCGGGAGAATAGGTAAGGACAGTCTCAGGATAAAAGCGTTGGGTGATCTGGATGAGCTTTTAAGCTACCTGGGACTTGTGAAATGCAAGGCGGTATCCCTAAAGGAAAAAAGCCTTATAGAGGAAATGCGGAAAGATGTTTCCGCCGTGGGGGCCTTTGTGGCAGACCCGTCCCGCGCGGACGGTTTCGGCAGGGATAAATGTTTAAAGATAAACGGGATATTAACGTCTCTTGAAAAAGAAAGCGCCGCTTTTAAAGATTTCTCGTTTGGGGAGGAAGATGAAACGGCGGGGTTTTTAAATATTACGCGCGCCGTAGCCAGACGCGCAGAAAGAAGTATAGTAGAGCTTTTTCGGGAAAAGACCGTAAGAGAAAGGGACATACTGGAGTATATCAATTGCATGTCAGACGTTCTTTTTCTTATGGCATCCCGCAGAGCGGGGAAATAAAAAGAGAGTCCGCGATCTCGGAAGAGGTATATGGACAGAACATTCGATTATATAGTCATAGGAGCGGGCCCGGCGGGATACGTGTCGGCCGTTAAAGCCGCGCAGTTGGGTATGAGCACAGCGGTCATCGAAAAAAACGAGCTCATGCTGGGCGGGGTCTGTCTCAACGAGGGCTGTATACCCGCCAAATCCCTTTTCAGCAGCGCTAAACACCTTAAGGTCCTTTCAGAAGAGGCTTCCTTATACGGAGCGGAAAATTTCAAACCTGATATGACGGGTTTTGTCGGCAAAAGCCGGAAAGCTTCGGACATGCTCCGGAAAGGAGTGGCGTTCCTTTTTAAAAAGAACGGGATCTCTCTTTTTACGGGAAACGCGCTCTTCTTGGACAGTAGCAATATCGAAGTGACCGGCGACGACGGAAAAAGAACGGTTCTTCGCGGCGGCAAAATTCTCATCGCAACGGGATCTATACCGCAGGGTTTGAATATCCTGCCGTTCGACGGGAAGTATGTCCTGACAAGTTCCGATGCCATAAGATCGGAGAGCGTGCCCAGAACAATGCTTGTAGTGGGAGGCGGGGCCATAGGATCGGAATTCGCGTCGTATTTTAATATTCTCGGGACCGAAGTCTCGATAGCCGAAAAGGAAGAGCATATCCTGCCTTTATCCGACGGCGAGACGGCAAAAGCGTTTGAGTCCATATTGAGGAAACAGGGGGTAAAGATCCTTACTTCGTCCATTCTCAGGAAAGCGGAGATAAAAGACGGTGAAGTGGAAGTTGAGATAGATCTTTCCGGGAAGAAAGAGTTAACGAGGTATGAAAAAGTCCTTGTCGCCGTGGGAAGAAGACCGAATACTTCGGGATTGGGTCTTGACGAAGCGGGAGTAATAACGGATGAAAAAGGGTTCATAAAGATAGATGCCGGGATGAGGACCAATATCGGTAATATTTTCGCGGCGGGAGACGCGGTGAATACCCCGATGCTGGCCCATGTGGCTTCGGCGGAAGGAGAAATAGCCGCTTTGACCGCGGCGGGAAAAGAGCCCGCCGGTATAGATTATTATTCGGTCCCCAACGTGGTATATGCCGACATCGAGACCGCAGGTATAGGCCTGACCGAAGAAGAGGCGGCAGTTTCCGGCAAAGAGATAGCCATCGGCAGACAGATGTTCAGGGCTAACGGTAAAGCCGTGCTTTCGCTTCAGCCTGACGGGTTCATAAAGATCATAGCGGATAGGCATACGCGGAAGTTCATGGGAGTACACATACTGGGTTCGGGCGCGGGCGAGCTTATACACGAATTCGCCGTGGCTAAAAGAGCGGGGCTTTCCGTTGACGACGTCGAACGGACAGTTCATGCGCATCCCACATTATCCGAAGCTGCCGTCGACGCGTGCAAAGCTGTATTCGGTAAACCTATACACGGATAACTCGGATCCCACAGAGGGAAATACCGGGGAATACAGGGATATCATAAAAACGGAAAAAGATCCGGGAGAAAAACATGGATATAGCGATCATCGTATTATTATCCGTCCTTTTAACGGCGGTTATCCTTCTTCTTAAACGTCTCCATGCGGGCGGATCGGGGAAAGATCAGATAGAATCTGTCATCAACTCGAGGTTCATAGATTTTTCGGATAGGATAAGAGAAGCGATGGATAATACCCGAAAGGAAGTCGGGGAGAGCAATAAAGTCCTTTCGGACAATGCAAGGAGAACGCTTGAACATATCAATGAAATGAACAAGACCGTCCGCAATCTGGTCGAGCAGCAGGAAAAAGCCGAAAAATTGGGGCAATCTTTGGAATACTTGCTTCAGACGCCCAAGCTTAGGGGTAATTACGGAGAGACCGTGCTTGAGGAAATGCTTGAAAAGATACTGCCCAGAAAAAGTATGTGGGAAAGACAGTATACGATCGAAGGCGGAGAGAAAGTGGACGCCGTGGTAAAATACAGGGATGTCGTTATACCTATAGACTCAAAATTCCCCAAAGACGATTATCAGAGATATATCTCGGCGGGGAACGAAGAGGACAGAAAAAAATGCTGGGCAGCTTATGAAAAAGCACTGAAGGTACAGATAAACTCAATTAAAGAAAAGTATATCAAACCCGAGAAAGGGACCACGGAATTCGCGCTTCTTTTTATCCCGTCAGAATCCATATATTACGAGACCATTGCCGAGAAGAACCATCTGGGTGACCCGTGCCAGATATACGAATACGCCGCAGGAAAGAAGGTAATACCTGTGAGCCCTAATACCTTTTACGCGTTCCTGCAGGTAATAATTCTGGGCATAAGGAATATCGAGATAGTTAAAGACGCCAAAAAACTGCAGGAATCCCTGTCCAGATTGGGAAAAGATTTTGAGCTTTTTTATAAACGGTTCGAGAACATAGGCAATTCTATCGAAAAAGCCTCTGAAGCGTATAAGGTAGGAGAGGGACATGTGTCGAGGTTCAAAAGGAACCTGGATTCCACATTGAGCCTTGATAAAAGGTTCCAGGGGGAGATAGAAAGCGGTCTCGCCGGAGAAGACGGAGATACAGGGTAAAGAGTTTTATGCTCAAAAAAGCCGTTCTATGGGAAAAGGTGGAAAGCGGAAAGGTCCGGTGCGGCCTTTGCGCTCATCGATGCGTTATCGGTCAGGGAAAGTTCGGGCTGTGCGGGATGAGAGAGAATTCAGGCGGCGAACTTTATACCCATGCGTACGGTAAGGTCATAGCCGCCAGGCCGGATCCCGTAGAAAAAAAACCGTTCTATCATTTTCTTCCCGGCACCGAGGTCTACTCGGTAGCGGCCATTGGGTGCAATCTGAGATGCGCGTTCTGTCAGAACTGGACGATATCGTTCTTATCCGCCGAAGAGAAAAGTCACGCGGGAACGATGGCCTCGCCCGAGAAAATAGTGGAAGAAGCGGAAAAAGCGTCCTGCGCAGGGATATCGTACACGTATACCGAGCCCACGGTGTTCTTTGAGTTCGCTTATGAAACAGCAAAGATAGCTAAACAGCGAGGTCTCAGCAACAGTTTTGTGACGAACGGTTTTATGACGGAAGAGGCGATAGAGATTATATCGCCTTACCTGGACGCCGCGAACGTAGATCTTAAATTTTTCCGTGACGCGTCTTACCGGGAGATATGTAAAGGCAGGCTTGATCCTGTTCTTAGATCCATAAGGAGTTTAAAGAAAAGAGGAGTGTGGGTTGAAGTTACCACGCTGCTTATTCCCGGCAAGAACGATTCCGAGGAAGAAATAGGGGATATAGCGTCTTTTCTGTCGGAGACGGGATCCGATATACCGTGGCACATAAGCCGGTTCAGGCCCGATAATCTTTACGGCGATATCCCTTCTACTCCCGACAGCACCTTGTCCTTGGCCGCTGAAATAGGGAGGAAGAAAGGATTGAAATATATATATACCGGCAACGCCGATATATTAACTGACACGCGATGCCCGGAATGCGGGGCATCTCTGATAGAAAGAGAAGGGTTCTGTTCCCGCGTAATGCCGGATCTCCGGGAAAACGGGGTGTGCGGTGTATGCGGCACGGTCATCAGCGGAATATGGACGAAAAAATAAAGGCGAAGAAAAAATGATAAAAAAAATACTGATAGTCCTGCTTTTGGTAGCGGTCGCGGCGGGCGCCGCTTTGTACGTAAACCGCAACAGGATATTGAGCCTTTCGGCCGACACGGTGATAAGGAAGATACTGCCGGATTACATAAGCGTTGAAAATATCCTGCTTGACGGGGATCAGGGGAAATTGACCCTTGAAGGGGTAAAAGTGGATAACCCCAAAGGATTCCGCGACAAGTTCCTCGCGGAAGCGGGAAAAGTGGTATGTCTCTACGTGCTGAAAGGCGAGAATATACTCGGAGGTATAAAGGTGACCGAAGTATCGGCGGAGGATCTTCGGGTGAACGTTCAACGTCTTGCCGACGGACGCATTAACGTGAACGAAATGGGCAGTCTCATGGCGGGCCCTGAAAACGACGTTCCGAAAACGGTATCTAAGAAAAAAGACGCCGAACTGAAAAAAACTTCGGTGAAGATGGATATTTCAAGCATGTTAAGTTTTCCGGGGACGATCCTGATAAGGAACGGAGAGATAGCGTTCCTGGATATGAAAGTGCGTTCCGGAGGGTATAGGCTAACGCTTGACGGAATAAACGGGAAGTTGGATCTCGGACTAAGCAAAGATTACAGCAGCGTCCTGTCGGTAAGTACCGAAGGTTCGGGTCGAGTGGAAGGCGATACCGCGCAGCAAGCCAAATGGAAAGTATCGTTCGATCCCACGCAGAAAGAGCTCACGATGTCCAGCCGGCTGGAGGTCTCGGATATTGACCTGACACTTTTAACCCCGTATTATGACCGGTATTCCCCGATCGTTGTTTCTAAAGGATCTTTCTCGGGAGAGCTCGTGTTCGATTTCGACCGCGGTAATATCGGATCGGCCAACACTCTCGTTATCAAAGGACTCGAGTTCAGGGAAAAAGGATCAGGGGGATGGGCCGGACAATGGCAGAACGATGTTATTCCCGAGATCATCAGGTACCTGGGATCTTCGTCGGGAGATATAACTTTCGATTTCAGGATAAAAGGAACGATGGAGGATCCTGTGTTCTATCCGGGTCCTTACGTTAAAGAAGCGATCAAAGGTATGTTAGTCGACAAGATCACCGGAGCGATAAAAGGTCTGAGCGGGGAGAGAACGGAAGGCCAGGAAGAAGAAAAAAGCGATATGGAAAAGGTTATGGATGTAATGAGAGGGATCTTGAATCAATAGGTACACCCGGGGGGATACCGTTCGTATGACCGGCCTGTATTGTTCATTACGCGTGCTTATGATCTATGATCCTTGTGGCCGCATAGAGAGTAAGCTCATTTAAGGAGGTAAATATGGTCTTGATCGTAAAAGTTGTTTCTGTGGCGATAATAATCTGGGGATGTGTAATTGTCCTGAAACCCAGGATAATGAAAAAAATGGTCGAGTATATGAAAAAAGAAAAGATGTTCATGAAGGTGAACATAATAAAGACCGTTGTCAGCGTCCTATTGGTCCTTTCTGCTTCTTCCTGCGGAGTGCCCTGGGTGATATTCTTGATAGGCGGGTTAGGACTTCTTAGCGGGGTAAGCGCTTTGCTTCTTAAGAAAAAAGCGGTCGACAGCATAATTAATTGGCTGGAAACAAGGTCCGTAAAACAGATATGTATGCTCGGCACGGTCGTGGTGGCGGTCGGAGCGTTATTGGCGATAGCCGCGTAAGGCAGGGATCGTATGAGAAAGATAGATCACGTGATCCGGACGGTCTTTTTGCCGGCCGTGGTAGTATCCTTTCTTCTTTGCGCGGGAAAAGAAGGGGATTGTTTGGAGGTTCGGACAGATAGTTTCACGGAAAAAGGGCCTATCCCGATGAAGTATACAGGGATGGGGGAAGACCTTTCTCCGGGACTATTTTGGTCGGATGTGCCGGAAGGGACTGCGAACTTTGCCGTCATTTTGTATGACCCGGATGCTCCCATGGGGGAGTGGGTGCATTGGGTAGTATACGGTATCCCCGCGCGCGCAGACCGATTGGAAGAGGGACTTCCCAAAACAAAGGTCCTCCCCGGCGGGATAGAACAGGGGGTCAATAGTTTTGGAAGAATAGGATACAACGGGCCGTTACCTCCGCCCGGAGCGGAACACAGATATATATTCACTCTATACGCTCTTGATACTTCTCCTGATGTCGCATCGGGCGCTGACCGGGATATTCTGATGAAGGCGATGGAAGGTCATATCATAGAAAAAACCGAGATGTCCGGGACTTTCGGACGGTAAAGGTCCATAAAGAGATGAGATTATACGGTAAAAATCCTGTGATAGAACGGATAAGATCCAACCCCGGATCGATAAAAAAACTGTGTCTTCAGAAACAGGCCGAGCTGTCCGATGTCGTTCGGGAGATCAAGAAAGCGGGGCTTAACTTCGAATCTTTAGAAAAAAAAGAGTTCAAAGAGATATGCGCGGATATACATGCGCAGGGAGTTTTTGCGGAAGTCGAGGAATTCCTCTACACGGGTTTTGACGCGATGGTAAAGGAATGTCTTGGCGAAAGAACGGTACCGGTGTTCCTTGACGGCATAACCGATCCGCAGAACCTAGGGTCCATTATAAGGACATTGGCGTGCCTGGGAGGGTTCTCTGTTGTCCTTCCCGAACATGATTCGGCGGATATCACGGAAACCGTCCTAAGGGTAGCTAACGGCGGAGAGAACTACACGAAGATAGCGAAAGTCACAAATATCGCGACAGCCATCCGTTCCGTAAAAAGCCTTGGGATACGAGTGATCGGAGCGGACATGAGCGGCAAAGACCTGTCAGTTCCCGGATCGTTGCCGAAGGGGGCGATGGCCCTTGTTGTCGGCAGCGAAGGAAAAGGGATAAGGCCGGGGGTCCTATCCATACTTGACGGAACGATCAGGATACCCATGGAAGGCGCGGAACTTTCTTATAATGCCGCTATAGCGGCGGCGATATTGTGCTACGAAGTAAAAAAGCAAAGGTAAGATATCTTTATGAAAAAAAGAGCGAAAGCCGAAAACGTGACCTTAGATTTTATCGCGGAAGCCGGGCTTCTTAAAAGAGTGAAGCGAAGCGGGTGGTGGGTGCTGGGCATGCCGTGCGAGGAGAGCGTGGCCGATCATAGTTTCCGATGCGCGGTTATAGGGTATATCCTTGCCGAAAAAGAAGGAGCGGATCCGTATAAGGTGCTTATGATGACACTTTTTAATGACATACACGAAGCCCGGATCACCGATATGCATAAAATGGCCCACAGTTATGTCGATGTAAGGGCCGCCGAAAAAAAAGCGTTTGCCTCTCAGGTCTCAAAACTTCCCGAACCGATAAAAAGAACGCTCAAAAAAATGAGAGAAGAACATGACCGTCAGGAGACAAAAGAGAGTCTTGTCGCCAGAGATGCCGATATATTGGAATGTCTGATCCAGGCTAAAGAATACACCGATATGGGGGCGAAGAACGCGAAAAAATTCTTTAAGAAAGGGCCGAGTAAATTGAGGACAAAGAGCGCGCGCGATCTATGGAAAAACACAAAAGATTGGGACAGCGGAAAATGGTGGGAGAAACTGGGAGAGTTTAAAAGATAATGGAAAAAGCGGGCAGAACGGACCTGAAAGAAATAAAGGAACTTCTCAGAGAAAAACTGACGAGGGATGAGAAAAACCTTTTTGTGGCGGAGGGAGCCAAACTTGCTGAAGACATCGCTTGTAGGAAAGGGCTGGCCGTGACCGTGCTGATATCCGGGAGTTTCAATATGAAAAACCCGGGTTTTGCGGAGAAAATGATAAAGAAAGACATTAGGGTGATACTTGCCGGCGACCGTGAAACGGAAAAGATCTGTTCCCTGCGGAGTCCCGAAGGGGTGCTTATGGTTGCCCGTAAACCATTCGTCGGAATGGATGCGCGTTCATTGGATCCTAGAGGGGATATACTTCTCCTGGACAATATACAGGACCCGGGTAATTTGGGAGCTATGATACGCCTAGCCGCGGCATTCGGGATAAAAGCGGTCGTGCTTTACGGTGACTGCGCGGATGAGTTCAACTCCAAGACCGTAAGAGCTTCCAGCGGAACAATACTGCAGGTCCCTGTCCTAAGAGCGGGAAAAGAGGATATAGATGAACTAAAAAGAGCGGGCAGAACATTTCTGGCGGGAAGTGCTTCTCCCGATACTTCGGATGATCTCGGCAAAACGTTGGGTAGACCGGGAGCGAAGATCATAGCTTTCGGCAGCGAGGGTAAAGGCCTGTCCGGCGAGATAAAAGAGCGCGCGGACGTGCTGTTCCGTATACCTATGGAAAAAGGGGTAGAATCCCTTAACGTGGCAACCGCCGCGGCGATCGCGTTATATGAGATGAGAAAAGGGAAATAATATGGAAGATATCTGCCTGGTATATGTCCCCGTTCCCGGCAAGGAAGAAGCCGAAAGAATAGCCGAGACTATCGTTGCTATGCGGTTGGCCGCATGCGTAAATATCTCAAGCGGGATAACCTCGATCTATCGCTGGGAAGGAAAGATGCAGAAAGATAGCGAATGTGTGATGATCTTTAAGACCAAAGCGTCCCTCGCGGATGAACTCGAGGATGAGATAAAAAAACTGCATAGTTATGCCTGCCCGTGCGTTCTGTCTATCCCCGTTCACAGGGTTAACGAAGAATATAAAAAATGGGTGAATGAAGAAACGAAGTAGTAAGTATTAAGTGATAACAGTTTGAAAGTTAAAGGTGGAAGTTTAGCGCTTGAAGAGAGTACAAACATGAAATCTTACCGCGAAGAGATATGGTTCAAAACTCCGCATAGAAGGGATTATATAAATATCACGTCCGAAGTAGAGGATATGGTGAAAAAGAGCGGAGTGAAAGAAGGCCTTTGTTTGGTCAACGCGATGCATATTACGGCAAGTGTTTATATCAACGATGACGAGAGCGGACTTTTGCAGGACTATGACGATTGGCTGGAACGGCTCGCTCCGCATGCCCCGGTGGAGCAATATCGTCATAATGTTGGAGAAGATAACGGTGATGCCCATATGAAGCGTCAGATAATGGGTAGGGAAGTAGTTGTTGCCGTGACCGGCGGTAAACTTGATCTGGGTCCGTGGGAAAGCATATTTTACGGTGAGTTCGACGGCAGAAGAAAGAAACGTGTTCTGGTAAAGATCATAGGTGAATAAATTGGGGACGTTTCCCTCTTTATGAGGAAACAAAAAGCGGGTTAAATAGGGAAACGTCCCCAATTAAACGTCCCCAATTATCGTTCCTCAAGTATCCCTACCCACTACGAACTATTAACTATGAACTAAATTTGTTGCAATTTATGTTTACCTGACTAACTGGCATTTTCATTGTCATGTGGTATACTTGAAAATACCATAAATGACAACCGAAAGGAAAACATGGGAAAGCTGCTCAAAGAAATATTGGCTCAGTTAGATGACGCGGGAATAGACTGCGGTCCCTTGAAGATCGAGATCGACGAGGACGGCGGGATACTTCTCAAGGGTGAGATATGTTCTTTTAAGGAGAAAGAGACGGTCATGGAGATCATAGAGGAAAGTTTCGGTATAGAAAATATTACCGACGAATTGACCGTTCTTGAAGGAATAGTGGACGAAGAGGCGGAAAGCCCCGGAGAAAAGAAGGTGCGGCTGGAAGAAGAGGATGACGATTCCGACACGGAAGATATCTACCAGTCTATCGAGGACGGTATCCCGTATACTCCGCCTTCCGAACCTCTGTTCCGGGAAGAGGAACATCCTCCCCGTAAAAAGAAAAAAAATAACGGCTGAGATCAAAAGCCGGTCATGAAAGGGGAATAACATATGCTTGGATTAGGATTACCCGAGATATTGCTCATACTCGTGATCGCTCTTCTTGTGTTCGGCGCGGCTAAACTGCCGGAAATAGGCAGAGCATTGGGGAAGGCTTTGAGCGAGTTCAAAAAAGGAACACAGGAATTCTCCGACAGTAAGGACAAGGACAACGGACCGAAGACCTGATGAGCCCTCTTTATCCCGAAGAATCAAAAAAACTAGATGTTATCAGTCATCTCGAGGAATTAAGGAAACGCATTTTATGGTGTGTGGGTATTATCGCCGCGGCGTCTTGCGGCGCTTTTTTTGCGGGGGACCGTATCCTGGCCGCCGCGAAAAAGCCTATTGAGGGGTTGGTCGACAGCATTATTTTCATAAGTCCCGCCGAAGCGTTCACCGCGTATCTGAAAGTAATTATACTTACGGGATTCGTAGCAAGTTTTCCCGTTATTATCTATCACTTATGGGCATTTTTATCTCCCGCATTCGAAAAGAAAAAACGGAAAAGGATAATAGTGTGGTTGGTCCTTGCCTTGGCGCTTTTTTTTGCGGGGATAACATTCTCATACAGCGTGGCGATACCCACCGCGCTGAAATTCCTTATCGCATTCGGTAAGAACATAGCGGTCCCGGCGATATCTCTTGGGAAATATATATCTTTCTTCGGAGCTCTTATTCTCGCGGGCGGCATGATCTTCGAGATCCCTGTCGTTATAGGGCTTTTAGCCGATGTAGGGATGTTGAGATCTTCGTCCCTTAGGAAAAAAAGGCATATCGCAGTGCTTGCTATCATGGTCGTCGCCGCGGTAATAACTCCTACCCAGGATATATTGAACATGCTGATATTCGCTGTTCCCATGATATTGCTTTATGAGATGGGGATACTTATCGCCCGTATCATAGAGAAGAAAAACAAACAATTACTTACCAAAAAAGTTACCTAGCCGGGCAACTCCTGTTCCCGTCCCTTGCTCAAAAGCCGATCGGTTGAGATCCTGAAAAAATTCCCTTTACAAAAAAGTTGCTTTTTGTTTTTTTACATGATAATCCTTAAGAGAATGTAAAGTCAGAGAGAAAGGGATGTCATGTCAAG
Source organism: Candidatus Omnitrophota bacterium (assembly GCA_043813915.1). Taxonomy (GTDB): domain Bacteria; phylum Omnitrophota; class Gorgyraeia; order Tantalellales; family Tantalellaceae; genus Aadella. Next base: position 6,623 of record JBDRKO010000030.1, on the reverse strand, counting down.
AACAAAAAAGATCCTTATAGTGATATCGGTGCTTTTATCGGTCAATTCTACGCCGGCAGTCTTATCGGAAGCATTCAATGTCCAGCTTGTAGGTATGGCCTCTTGGTATGCCGATTTTTCTCCGGGCATTCTTCCGACTACTGCGAACATGGAAAGGTTCGATCATAACGCAATGACCTGCGCGATATGGGGGATACCGTTCGATACTATGATAGAGGTCACTAATTTGGAGAACGGTAAAAAAGTGATAGTGAGAACGAATGACCGAGGACCGGCAAAAAAATTATGCAAAAAAGGACGGGTTATAGATCTTACTATGGCGGCGTTCAGAGAAATAGAAGACTTGGATAAAGGATTAGCGAAAGTAAGTTTGAGGATACTTGAGCCGAGCGGGAAAGAAACTAGAAGCTAGAAGTCAGAAGACAGGAGCGTATATCGTATAGAGTATAGCGTATAGAGTGAGATCGACTGGTGCTTTATTGGGGACGCATTTTTGTGCCGTTTCCTGGCTTCAAAACCATAGTTTCGAAGAGCCCCTGTAAGTGTAACGAAGAAGAATAACACGGTGTGCGAATTTAGCTTTGCATGCGGCACTTTTTTTGTGTTTAAAGGTGGCACCGAGACTAGAAGTTAGAAGCCAGAAAATAAATGTAAGAGAGACGAAGGCAGGGGGAAGAAAGACGAAGAATAGGTTATAGCGTGAAAAAACCGACGTCCCTAAACATGAAGCAAAAAAAGCTCCTCAGATGCAGTCCAAAGGTCCTTCGCGTTCAAGCGTTTTAAGTAGAAGAATACGTAGCTAAACAGCACCGATACACAAGACGGCAGTACAGCCAGACTTTACGAAAAACTGAGACAAAACGCTTGACTGTATGATAGCAATATGACGGTATGAACGCGAACCAGACTAAAGCCCGAAGAGTCAGAAAATCAGAGTGTCAATTGTTAAGACTATGTGATGACAAAACAGCCAGACGAACGCGAACCAATCTCAAGGAGGAATCGCAATAGTCCATGGTCTACTAGGGCTGCAAACGGGACACTTCCCGTTGGGAAATGTCCCCATATCCCGGGTATGCGGACATTGGTTCTTCAAGTATAACACCTCGCCGTGGGATCTCAGCTCCGCAATCACAAACGCAACAAACCCTACAAACGCTATAACCCCCATAAACTCCAAAAATCACAGAAAGAATTTGTCTTTTCGCATTATAACCATTATAATTAATAAAACCATTTTAACTATCATACGGGATGATCGATCTTCATGAAAAAAACAAAAAAAACCGCGATCCTCGATAGCGCTGTCGCCTTGAATTTGCGCGCGGCCGCGTTAGCGGTTGTCCCGGCGTTCCTTCTTCTTTTTTTAACCTCTTGTACCGTTACCCATGTTCCGTCCCTGCCGCCAGAACGTGTGATCAAGTCCGTTTATGAACCCGCTCCGATCCCGGTAGAGGTCAGAGAGGGGATATATCATTCTCTTGCTCCGGGAGAGACCTTGTGGCGCATATCGAAAATGTATGATGTGGATGAAGAGGTCATACGAAAGGTCAATAAAATAAAAAATGTCAGAGATCTGGATATCGGAGAAAAGCTTTATATTCCGGGAGCGTGTCCCAGAAAAAATATTGTTACGTTATATCCGAACGACAAGTGGGAATATATAATCATACATCACAGCGCGACCGATAAGGGTAACTCAATGCAGTTCGACAGAGTGCATCTTCAAAAAGGATGGAAGGGGGTCGGTTACCATTTTATCATCGATAATGGAACACTCGGCAAAGATGACGGCCAGATCGAAACTTCTCCGAGGTGGATAAAACAGACGGACGGAGCGCATTGTAAAGCGGGGAAAATGAACGAAAAGGGTATAGGGATATGTCTGGTCGGAAATTTTTCGGAGGAACGCGTTTCGGAAAAGCAAATGGGATCTCTCGCGTATTTGGTGAAGGAACTAAAAAGATTCTACAAAATACCAGCCAAAAATATAATGGGACATGGGCAGGTTTCCGGAGCAAAGACCGAGTGTCCCGGGAAGAAATTTCCGTGGGAACAATTAAAAAAAACCATGAAGTAAAACATGATAAAACGCGTTAAGGGAAGACCCCGCAAAAAAAAGATCATACATAGCCGTCCAAGTATCGACTGCTTCGGTCCAAAGGGCCCTATCGGTACTATCGAAGAAATTCCGGTAAGCGTTGAGGAGTATGAAGCTATAAGACTTCATGACCTTTTGGGAAAGCCTCAAAAGCAAGCCGCCATGTCGATGGGCATATCTCAGCAGTCATTCAGTCAGATGGTACGTCGTGCGAGGCGAAAGGTAGCGGACGCGATAGTCAACGCTAAGGCTATACGGATAGAAGGGGGAGATTTCATCAACAAAAGGACGATGGATGTAGCTAAAAAGCTGCATCGCAAATAATGTCAGGTAAAGTGCTAAAAACAAAAGACTTATAAGGACGATACCGATATCAGGGTAAGTTAAATATAAAAAAGTAAGAATTTATTTCAAAAAAGGCAGAGAGCGCAAATCACACGAAAAAGTAATGTGGGATCGCATTAAAAATCAATAAAACTGAAGTTTTTTGCGTTTACTAAAATGCCATTAGTGTTTCAAAAAGGCAGTTAATATAATTGTCCAATATATAGATAATATGCTATACTAGCTTTGGTTGTGGAACACGCTCGTTAGCAACAGAAAGAGCTAGTTTCATTTTTTTTGTAGGTCAATTAAAAAGTTTTAAAAAGTGTTTGTTGGGAAACAAAAAAACCATAACAAGTAGGTGTATCATGAAGACACGTACAGACGGTATCAGTTATGGCAAAACGGCAGGCGGCAGCTGTTTTCCCGATGATCCTTTGCATTCAAGGAATTTCATACGACTGCAAACGGATCATCGCAGGAGAATCTGGCTGAAACTCGTCTCGTGTTTTGTCGCGTTCACATTTCTTTTTCAACAGGTATCCTATGGAATGGATTTTGCGTCTCTAAGACCTCTTCCCGTTGCCGCACGGGTGGGGAGCGCAAGCCTTCTGGAGGACATAGCTAGGGAGATCGAAGTCACTAACTATGACCTGCTGTCCAAGAAACGTAATCAGGGCATAGCCGGCGGGGTGTTCTCCCCGGCCAGAGAAAGGGAACAGGACGCCGCATACGCTCCCCATTATCTGAAACGCCAGCAGGCTAAGCATGAAGAGATCATGAGGCAAAAACAGGATACGGAAGACCTTATGCTGATGATCAATAACAAACATAAGCAAAGGTTTGACGAGGACCTGCCTCTGAAGAAAAAACAAAGCGCAGCTCCTGAAGGCGGGATATATTTTACTCTTGAGGATTTCGGCAGTGACGGTTCTCCGCGTCAGCTTAATCGGTATATCTACGAGGGCGGTAATGTTAGCGGAAAAATGATAGAGGTGATCGCGTATGACATCAGCGGATTGTCGTCGGGGGAATGGCAGGGCCAGGCGGAAGAGATCACGCCTAAAGAGGGAAAGCCTTTCGTGGGGTCCACTTCGCAGATAAGAAACGCTGAAGGGCTCTCGGAAGACCGCATTATCAGCAGGACGGTATATTCCGGGAGAAAGGGCAAAGAAGAGATACAGCATGTTTTTTCCGGGTATGACGAGACAGGAAAACCTTCCGAGATAACCCTCTATGATTATTCCCAAGAGAGCCAGGAAACCAGAACATACAATATTTCCAGCCTGGAGAGGGCGACTCTGGAAATGGATATACAGAAGCATCTCACGGATGATATGCTTTCCAGAAAGACCGTGTATGACGGCACCATCGAAGACGGGAAGATAAACTATGTTGTTGATACGTTCATGTTCAGTGATGACGGGGAAAATGTGCCCAACAGGGTGAGTATATACGATTACAACGCTGACGGAGATGAAGATCTGGATGAAGTGAGAACATACGGAATAGAGAACCTGCATCAAGAGGATTGGTTTGACGAGACCCTGAACGCAGGCCGGCTGCAGAATATCACCGTTTATGACGGGGAGAAAGGGGAAGAAAAGGTCGACCATATACTCACCTCGTATTTTCGTCAGGGAGATATTTACCTGCCATGGGAAAGGACGGATTACGTTTATGAACAGGACACAAAAGTCCTGAAGACGACCCGCACATACGATATCTCGGGACTTAGCGAGGATGAAAGGAACGAGGAAGGGAAAGGCGTCTTGGAAGAGGAAGCATTTCTTTCAGGGGACGAAGGGTATGAGCGCAAGGAGTATAGTTACAGTTCTTATGGCACGGATGGCCTGCCGCAGACAAGAACGGATTACGAGTATGACGGGAAAGCTCTGAAATCAGCGGAGGTCTACGATATTGTCGGGACAGAGCCTGACAGTAAGGAGCTTCTTCTGGACAGGAATGTATACGAGGGAAGGGCAGGAAAAGAGCTTTTGAAGACAGCTACCAGCTATAACCCTGACGGAGCCGTATACAAAAACACATTGTATACATATGACAGAAATTCCGCCGGTATAGATTATGTCTCTTTCTCCGAAGATCTCATCTATTCTGAGGACGGGGTCCTTATGGAGAAGGTGCTGGTTACTAACGGACTTGTCTACCTCCGCGAAAACGGGGAAGAAGCGGAAGACAAGAACGCGAATACACGAACGCAGAACATAGTAACATATTCCACCTATGACGGCGTAGAAGTGCTGAGCAAAGAAGAAGAGGTCATCTATTCTGATTATACATCTTTGAAACAGCCAGGGTGGGAAGAGAGAATGACATATGTATATGACGAAGACGGGATGAAAAAAGGGATAGAATACCGGGAGATATCTAACAATGAGTTCAACTCAAGAGGGAGCGCGACCGAACAGACAATAGTGAACTACGGTATAAATGAGTATGGGGAGAAAGCGTATCAGAATACCCAGGAGATAAAAAGCGAAAAAACGGATTATCACGGTAATGTGCTGGACAGGATAGAGACGGTATGGACGGATCCCGCGGACCGATCCGAAGATTCTCTTCTTTTTAAAAAGATCACGCATAGCGATTATGATAACAAGACCGCCCGGATGAGAGGGAACTCCACTTATACGGAAATCCTTCGATACGACTCTCTTGAGACTTCTTCGGACAATGAGATAGACCGGACAGTAGTGACCGCGGATATTTTTGATCCCAGAGGATATATTACGCATCAGACCGCGGATACCTATGCGGTAGATAATGACGGGTCCGAGAAGATCAGTACAAAAAGGGAGACTTATAACGAGGATCTGGATATACGCGGGAACGCTTCTACGGAACGAGTCGTATTGTATCAGGCGGACAAGAACGGAGATTTTTTATTCGACGACAACGGCGGCATGATCGAGAGTAGTTACCAGGTCCTTACTAACAGGACCTTTGATTCACGCGGCAACGTTCTTAACCAGATGATACTCACTTACAGCCAAGGAGCCGAGGAAACAAGGATACTTCTTGATTCCCAGGAGATCAGATCTATGGGATTCCATTCTTCGGGAGTAGCTCTTAAACAGATAATAGCGATCTACGGTGACAAAGAAAGAGAAGAACTGATAGACGTAAAAACCGTTGAGAATTCGAATATATCGTCCCTGGGAGATGTGGGGATAAGCGTTGCAACGCGTTACGGAACAGCGTCGATCATCGACGAAGGCGGCAGGATATCCTATGATGATCTCTTGGACCGGCAGGTCACAGAGAGCACTCAGTTTGACCTGAGAGGGAACGCGCTTACTCAGACCGTTATTAAAACATCTTATGATGAAGAAACGGGAAGCTTTGTTTTTACCGAGGCCCAGGAGATAACAAATGATACCTTTGACTTTAGGTCCCGCATTGTTGCTTCGACCGTAATGAACTATTCCGGAGAGGAAATGCGGGAAGAAGATTTTCTGGACATGCAGAAAATAGACTATCTGAGTTATGACACTTTCGGCAACGTCCTGGAGCAGACCATTGACACATATCTTTCTAAAGACGCGGCGGTGGGATCCTTTGTCGACAGAAAACATGTTGTGAACGATTACACTGACCCGGACACGGGAATTGCGAACCATTTAGCGCAGAGAAGGGGAGCTCCGGTCGAAAACGTTGTTTCCAGATACGATTCTCCTGGAGAGGAGCAGGGTTCTACGGTAGATGTTACCGTGACCAGGACAGAAGAATTTGACGCGACGGGAAGAGCCGTCAGACAGACAACGGATACATATGTGAAGGATAAGCTCGCGACCAGGAGGGAAATATATAACGGCGATATTACGTTGAGGGGAGACAGTCTTTATCAGGAGATCATTACTTACACCGCGGATGAGTCCGGGGCGGAAGCGTCTTTAGAAGTGAGTAGTTTTCAGGTCTTTACGAACAGGATCTTTGATTCCAATAGCAACGTTAAGAGCCAAACAGTCCTCACTTATAACAAAAAAGACGCCGATTCCGAGGGCGCTCCAGTTCTCCTGGACGCGCAAGAGATCCGTTCGAGCGGGTTCCATTCCTCGGGAGTCGCTTCCAAACAGATCATAGCTACCTACAGCGACGAATTGATGGCAAAATTTATGGATCTCAAAGTTATCGAGAATGGGGATATATCTTCCATGGGAAATGTTGGTACGAGCAC
>JBDRKO010000029.1:0-24979 GCA_043813915.1 Candidatus Omnitrophota bacterium | reverse complement strand
CCGCAGTTCTATATCAGGACAACGGACGTGACGGGAGTGGCGACACTGCCTAAGGGAGTGGAGATGGTGATGCCGGGAGATAACGTAGAACTGGATATAGAGCTTATCACACCGGTAGCGCTGGAGAAAGAGCTGAGATTCGCGATAAGAGAAGGCGGGCACACGGTAGGCGCCGGTGTCATGTCGGAAATAGTTGAATAACGGGTATTTAGTGAATAGTGGATGGTGAATGGTCTTAATTCAGCGCTCCATTTAATAACTATTCACCGTTCACCAAATACCATTCACTAAAAATGAGGAAGAAATGACTAAGAAGGGAAAAACATCAAAAATAAGGTTACGGCTTAAATCGTTCGACCACAAGCTTCTGGACGTGTCGATGAGCGAGATCGTTGAGACCGTGAAAAAAACAGGTGCCGTCATTACGGGTCCTGTTCCTCTTCCTACAAGGAGAGAGATCTTCACCGTTCTCAGATCGCCTCATGTCGACAAGAAGTCGCGAGAACAGTTCGAGCTTAAGACCCATAAACGTCTTATGGAAATAATCGATCCTACGGCAAAGACGATAGATGCTTTGCGTAAACTGGATCTTCCTGCGGGCGTGGATGTGGAAATAAAACAATGACGGACATTAAGATCAAAGAGGTTAAAGACATGGTTCCCGGCATATTAGGAAAAAAGATAGGGATGACGCAGATCTATAAAGAGGATGGGGAAAGCATTCCTGTAACGGTCCTGGAAGCGGGACCCTGTACGGTTCAGGCTGTACGGTCAGCGAAGAAAGAGGGATATGACGCGGTGCAGATGGGTTTTGATAATGCTAAAGAAAAGCGGGTAAAAAAACCTCAGCGGGAGTATCTCAAGTCCAAGAAGCTGTCACCTAAAAGATTTGTACGTGAAATTAGATGCGAAAAGGGCACGGACCCCAAAATAGGAGAGGAGATCACGGTAGCCATGTTCCAGGAAGGCGATTTTCTGGATATTACCGCCAAGTCCAAAGGAAAGGGGTTCCAGGGCGGGATGAAGAGATGCGGATGGGTCGGAGGCCAGGAAACCCACGGTTCGATGTCCCATAGAGCGCCCGGATCCATCGGCGCCAGCTCGTATCCGTCAAGGGTATTCAAGGGGCACGGTATGCCCGGGCAGATGGGTAACGTGAATAAGACGGTGCAGAACGTAAGGGTAGTCTCCGTTGATGTCGAGAATAACACGATAGCCGTAAGAGGAGCCGTTCCCGGAGCGAACGGCTCATATGTTATCATACGCTACGCGAAGAAAAGAACGCTCGCTCCGCGGATAAAAAAGACCGAAGATGAAGCAGAAGTAAAGGAAGATACACAAGAATAAAGGGCAGAAAAATGGTACAACCAAGCACAACGATACCGGTATACGACCTTAAAGGCAAAGTGGTCGAGAATTTTCAATTGGACGCTAAAGTGTTCGACGGACGCGTGAACAAGGTCCTTCTGTACGAGGCCAAGAAAATGTATGAGGCGAATGCCCGGAAGGGGACAGTCTCGACAAAGACCCGCGGAGAAGTCTCCGGGGGCGGAGTGAAGCCTTGGAGACAGAAAGGAACGGGCCGTGCGCGTGTAGGGTCGTCACGTAACCCGCTTTGGCGTCACGGCGGGGTTGCGTTCGGTCCCAAGCCCCGCGACTACAGCTATTCGATGCCTAAAAAAGCGGTTAAAATGGCGCTGGTTTCCAGCCTGAACGCCAGACTATCAGAACAGGTGATAAAAGCCGTGGTCAAGATGGAAATGGAAGAGAGGAAGACAAAGGCTTTCAAGGAACTCTTGAATGTCCTGAAGATAGAGGGAAAGACGCTGGTAGTGGTGGAGGCTTTGTCCGAAAACATAAAAAGGTCTTCACGTAACCTTAAGAATGTAAGTCTTAAGGAAGGACGCAACATAAACGCGCGGGATGTCCTGCTGAGTGAGTCCGTTCTTATCGAAAAAGAGGCTCTTGAAAATCTGGTTGAGAGGTTAAAATGAGATCATCACATGACGTAATTAAACATATGATACGCACGGAAAAAGGTTCGGACCTTATGGCGCAGAACAAATATCTTTTTAAGGTCGATAAACGGACCAATAAGATAGAGATCAAGAAGTCGGTCGAGGAGATATATAAGGTCAAGGTCGATAAAGTACATGTGCTTAATGTCGTGGGCAAGAAAAAAAGGGTCAGGCACAAGGAAGGCATGACCGCTTCCTGGAAAAAGGCTATTGTGACATTGAAACCGGACAACAGGATAGAGATAACGTAACGGTAAGGTAGGGCACGGCATGCCGTGCCCCTACGATATTTTATTCAAAAGCAAGGCAGAGGAAATATCATGGTAGTTAAAAAATTTAAACCAAGTTCACCCGGAAGAAGATGGGCTAATGTATCGGATTTTGAGGAAATAACCCGGGCGACGCCGGAGAAGTCTCTGACCCAGCCTTTAAAACGAAAAGGCGGGAGAAATAACCTGGGCCGGATAACATCAAGAGGCCAGGGCGGCGGACATAAAAGAAGATACCGCATTATCGATTTTCGTTACAGCAGAAAAGAGACTTTCGGCACGGTCGAGACGATCGAGTATGACCCTAACCGTTCCGCGAGGATAGCGCTGGTGCGGTACGAGGACGGGGAAAGAGCGTATTTTATAGCTCCGGCCGGATTGAAAACGGGCATTAAAGTGGAATGCGGAGAGAAAGCCAAAATCGAAGTGGGAAACTCCATGCCGCTCGAGAACGTGCCTTTGGGTTCGGAAGTATACTGCATAGAACTTGATCCCGGTAAAGGCGCGAAGATCGCCCGATCCGCCGGCAACAGCGCGACGGTCGAAGCGAAAGACGGCGAGAATGTCCATCTTCGTATGCCCAGCGGTGAGATACGTCTTGTGAAAGCGGCTTGTTATGCTTCCATAGGAAAGGTAGGAAATGCCGATCACGAGAATCTTTCGCTTGGAAAGGCCGGAAAGTCACGTCATCTAGGGAGAAGGCCTTTATCACGTGCGGTAGCAAAGAACCCGGTGGATCATCCGATGGGCGGCGGCGAAGGTAAATCTTCGGGAGGAAGGCACCCTGTCACGCCTTGGGGAAAGATAACCAAAGGATTAAAAACGAGGAAGAAGAAAAAGACGTCGAGCAGCAGGATAATTAAGAGGAGAAAATAAACAGTTTAAGGCCATGTGACGCGGCCTTAAGCGCGATAATAGGAGAAAAATATGTCAAGGTCAGTTAAGAAAGGCCCTTTTGTGGACAAAAGTCTTATGGAAAAGATAGAAAGAATGCAGTCCACGGGCAGCAAAAAACCTATAAAGACATGGTCAAGAAGATCCACGGTCATGCCTGAATTCGTGGGGCTTACGATCTCGGTCCATAACGGCAAGACGTTCGCTCCTTTGTTCGTTACGGAGAACATGGTGGGGCATAAACTCGGGGAATTCGCACCGACAAGGAAATTCAGAGTACACGGCGCGGCTACCAAACAGTCTTTGGAGAAAACTTAGAGCGGGTGCACGGCATGCCGTGTCCGTACGGTATTTTATTTAAAAGCAAGTAAGAGGGGAAAAATGATCGCAAGAGCAGAAGCAAAATATATAAGGATGTCCGCAAGCAAAGCGAGACTGGTAGTTGCGCTTATCAAAGGCAAAAGCATCGAGAAAGCGGTCTTTATACTGGATAATACCAATAAAGGAGCCTGTGTGCCGATAAAAAAGGCTCTGATATCGGCCTTTGCTAACGCGAACAACAACAAGCAGGACAAGTTCCAGGAAAAGGACCTGCGGATCTCGGCAATAAGGATAGACGGCGGACCTATGCTCCAAAGATACCGCGCGGCTACAATGGGCAGAGCGACCGCCATCAGGCACAGGACCATGCACCTATACATAGAACTGGACATTGCAAAAGACAAGCCGGCTAAGAGCGAGACGAAAAACGGCAAAACGGCGAAAAGCGCGTCTCGCAAGAAAGGCGTAAAAAAAAGAACGGCTGAGAGCAGCTCTCAGAAAAAAGATAAGAGGAGTTAATAAATATGGGTCAAAAAGTACATCCAATAAGTTTTCGCATGGGAGTAACACGCGGGTGGAACAGCAGATGGTATTCTGATAAAGAAGGATTTGCCGAAAAACTGCTGCAAGACGCCAAAATACGGAAGATCGTTACTAAAGAGCTCTCCACTGCGTCGCTATCCCGAGTTGACATAGAGCGCACGGCTAAACAGGTAAGAGTGATAATACATACCGGACGTCCGGGCATGGTTATAGGAAGAAAAGGCGCGCAGATAGAGAAAGTGAAAGAGGATGTACAGGCGATATGCGGCGAGCTGACAAAAATACAGATAGACATTAGAGAAGTACCGAACCCCAATCTGGACGCTCAGATAGTATCGGATAACCTAGCGTTCCAGCTGCTGAAGAGGGTTGCTTTCCGTCGCGCGATGAAGAAAATAGTGCAGGCGCATAAAGACGCGGGCGGTAAGGGTATAAAGGTGAAATGTTCCGGACGTTTGGGTGGAGCTGAGATCGCGAGAGCGGAAGGGTATAAATGGGGAAAGATACCCCTTCAGACCCTGAGCGCGGATATTGATTACGGGTTTTCGGAAGCCAGGACCACATACGGGATCATCGGAGTGAAGGTATGGATATACAAAGGTGATAAGTTTGATATGAATACAACCGAAGAAGAAAAAGAAGAAAAGAAAAATAGGAGCAGATAGACATGGCTTTGATGCCTAAGAGAGTAAAATTCAGAAAACAGCAGCGCGGAAGACGTAAAGGCAGCAGTTATTCCTCCGAAGTCAGTTTCGGAGAATACGGGCTTAAGTGTCTGGAAACGGTGTGGATGACGGATAAACAGATCGAGGCGGCTAGGGTAGCGCTGATGAGAGAAACGGGTAGGGCCGGAAAGCTGTGGATACGTGTATTTCCGGATAAACCTATAACGAAAAAGCCGGCTGAGACCAGGATGGGAAAAGGTAAAGGGTCTCCCGAAGGCTGGGTAGCGGTGGTAAAAAAGGGACGCGTAATATTTGAAATGGAGGGGGTCCCTCAGGATATGGCCCGGGAGGCGTTCAGACTGGCGGCTCATAAATTGCCGATGAGGACCAAGTTCGTATCAAGGGGAGGACAAAGTTGAAACCTGCTGAGATAAGAAATATGACCAAGGCCGAGGTGGAAAATAAGCTGATCGCGCTCAGAGAACAGCTGTTCAAAATGCGGGCCGAAATAGCCACGGGCAGAGTAGAGAGGCCCGGAAAATTCCGCCTGATAAAACGTGATATAGCCAAATGCTGTACCATACTTAAGGAGAAAGAAAGTGAAGCCTAATCAGAAGACCATAACCGGTATCGTAGTAAGCGATAAGATGGACAAAGGTATTACCGTTGAGCTGGAGACGCGCAAAAGACATCCGCTTTACAAGAAGTTCGTCAAAGAGCATTTTAAGGTCAAGGCTCACGACGGAAAGAACGAAGCGTCGGTCGGGGATCTGGTAAAGCTTGTGGAATGCCGGCCTATTTCAAAAGATAAATGTTGGAGGGTCACGGAGATCCTCGAAAAAGCGCAAAGGGGTTAGAAGCCATGATTATAATGGGCAGCATTCTCGATGTTGCGGATAACAGCGGGGCTAAAAAAGCATCTATGATCGGTGTTATAGGAAGATCGGGAAAGAGGACCGCGGAGATCGGCGACATAATAACATGCAATATCAAAGAATCCACTCCGACGGCGGAGGTTAAAAAAGGAGAGGTAGTGAGGGCGGTAGTGGTCCGGACCGCGTATCCTATCTTCAGAAAGGACGGGACGGTCCTTAGATTCGACCGCAATGCCGTGGTGGTAATAGATAAAGATAAGAACCCGCGCGGAACGCGCGTGTTCGGACCTGTAGCACGTGAGCTCAGGGGGAAAAATTTCATGAAGATAGTATCGCTAGCCCCAGAGGTCATTTAGGAGGAAAAGGGATGCGCATAAAAAAGAATGATACAGTAAAGGTCCTTGCGGGAAAAGATAAAGGTAAGACAGGCAAGGTGCTGAAGGTATACCCGGCAACGGGAAGGATCATAGTGCAGGGCGTTAATTTCGCTATAAAACACGCGAAACGGACGCGTCAGGACGATCAAGGCGGGATAATACACAGAGAGGCGTCGTTAGATGTGTCCAGCCTGGCGGTCGTATGTAAAGGATGTAATCAGCCGTCACGGGTCGGGGTCGACATATTAAAGGACGGAAGTAAGGTGCGCTACTGCCGCAAATGCAAGGAAGCGCTTTAACAGTTTACCGGCCTGACCGAGGCCAAGAGCGAGAGGTAGAGATATAATGACAAGACTCAGAGAACTATATGAAAAAGAAATGATCACCGAACTTATGAAGAAGTTCAACTATAAGAACAAGATGGAAGTTCCGCGGCTTGCGAAGATAGTTGTCAACATAGGTATGGGAGAGATGGCGGGTCAGAAAGAACTTATCGAACCGATAAGGGAAGAGCTGGCAGTTATCACCGGGCAGAGGCCCGCTTTGACGAGATCAAAGAAATCCATATCCAATTTTAAAATAAGAGAAGGCGCTCCCGTAGGGTATAAGGTAACGCTAAGAAAAGACATTATGTATGAGTTCGCGGACCGTCTTATTAATTTTATCATACCCAGGATCAGGGACTTTCGCGGAGTATCAAGTACAAGTTTCGACAGGAACGGGAACTATACGCTTGGGATAAAAGAACAGACGATCTTCCCGGAGCTGGAACTTGACAAAGTGCCGGCCGTGCATGGTATGGACATAAGTTTTGTGACCACCGCGAAGACAAAAGAAGAGGCGATGAGTTTATTGGAAGGGTTTGGCATGCCGTTTGCCAAGAAATAGATACAGGAGAAAGTATGGCGAAAAAAGCTTTGATAGAAAAATCCATGAAAAAGCCGAAGTTCAGCACGCGTATCGTAACGAGGTGTCAGATATGCGGCAGAAAACGAGGGTATATGAAGAGGTTCAAGCTGTGCAGAATATGTTTCAGAGAACTGGCATCACGCGGAGACATACCTGGCATGAGAAAAGCGAGTTGGTAGGACCGTATTTCGCGGCCGCTAGGGAACGAAATACGATGGACGAGAGAAGAGGGAAGAGGGGCGAAGGAAAAATGCATAGTGGGGAGAAGGACTAGTTCTGCGGTTTGGATCAAAACAAGGAACAGCGTAAAAGACGCGAACATTATAAACTGGAAAAACTAGAACAGGAGAGAAAATGAGTGTTACAGATTTAATAGCTGACCAGCTGACGGTTATCAGGAACGCTTCGATGGTGGGGAAAAAAGATGTGATCATAAAAAGATCAAGCATAATCGAAGGGATTATCGATATAGCGAAGAAAGAAGGGTTCATTGAGAACTACAAGGTCATGGAAGATGATAAGCAGGGGAAGATCAAGATCTATTTGAAATATACGGAGGACGGCACTTCTGTTATAGAGGGGCTCCAGAGAATATCGAAATCGGGCAGAAGGGAATATCAGCCGGCAAAGAAGATAAAGAGCGTTATGGGCGGAGTGGGAATCGCCATCATCTCGACCAGTAAAGGGTTGTTGACGGATAAAGAAGCTAGGGAAAAACAGGTCGGAGGAGAAATCATCTGCAAGATCTGGTAAAATATTCCGTATAAAGTATCCGGGTTTTGCGAGTTTTGAAAGATAAGAGGAGAAGATATAATGTCCAGAGTAGGAAAACGGCCGATAGAGATACCCAGCGGCATAAAGATCACGGTAGAGGGAAGAAAGGTAAAGGTTGAAGGCTCGGGAAAGGTTCTTCAGCACGAGGTGCCCCTAGGGTTCATTGCGGAGGTCAAGGAAAGCAGACTGGAGATAGCAAGACCGTCTGATTCGCGTGAACATAAAGCCCTGCACGGTACCAGCAGAAGTCTTATTATGAACATGGTAACGGGCATAAAAACAGGCTTCCAGAAAAAACTTAAGATACAGGGAGTAGGCTACAAGGCCCAGGTGAAAGGGAAAAAGCTTGTACTCGACATAGGGTTTTCACACAGCATAGAATATACTCCTCCCGAGGACGTGACCATAGAAACGGCCAGTCCCACGGAAATCGTTATCAAGGGTATTGACAAGCAGAAGGTGGGAGAGGTTGCGGCAGAAGTAAGAGCTTATTATCCGCCTGAACCTTACAAAGGTAAAGGTATAAGGTACGAAAAAGAATTTGTGCGGCAGAAACAGGGTAAGAGCGTAGCTTAAAAGTTCATAGTTCGTAGTTGGTAGTTCAAAATATTAGAAATAAGGAAAAATGATGGATAAGCTGAAAAGAATGAAAAGAAGAAAAAGGTCTATACGAAAAAGGGTATCAGGCACTACGGAAAGGCCGAGAATGAGCGTTCATAAGAGCAACAAAGGTCTTTATGTGCAGATAATAAACGATGTTGAAGGGAAGACCTTATGCGGAATGTCCACGAAGAAAGTAGAGCTGGGTAAAGGGATATCCGTTGTAAGCCGAAAGAACACGAGATTCGCCGAGGCCTTGGGTGAAGGCATAGCGAAGGTCGCGCTGGAAAAAGGCGTAAAGAAAGTGGTCTTTGACCGGGCCGGATGCCTTTATCACGGGGTCATAAAAGCCCTGGCTGAAGCGGCACGCAAGAACGGTCTGGATTTCTGATAATTGAATAACGGGAGGATCGAATGTCGGAGGAAAGAAAAGAAAATAAGGTGCCCGAAAAGAAGAACGCACCCTATACGGATAAAAAGACTTTTAGAGGAGAAGGTAGGAGATCGGAAAGTACCGGGCCCGCCGAGCGCGTGATCAAGATAAGCAGGGTTTCCAAGGTCGTTAAGGGAGGTAAGAACTTTTCTTTTAACGCTATGGTGGTAGTCGGCGACGGTAACGGACAAGTAGGCTTCGGGTTGGGAAAGTCCAACGAGGTAGTCGAGGCCATAAAAAAGGGTTCCGAAACCGCAAAAAAGAGTTATATAAAAGTGGTCATGGACGGAGACACCATACCCCATGAGGTAATAGGCGAATTTAAAGCTTCGAGAGTTATCCTTAAACCGGCCGGTCCTGGAACAGGGGTTATAGCGGGCGGTCCGGTAAGAGCGCTATGCGATGCTGTCGGGATAAAGAATGTGCTGACAAAAAGTCTGGGCTCAAGGAACGCCATAAATGTGGTGAGAGCGGCCGTAAACGGGTTCAGTAAATTGAGATTGAAAAGAAAATCGTAATGAGAGGGATGGAAAATGGTTCTTAAAATAGAAGATATCACGAAGCCCAGAGGCATGAAGAAAAAAGGCAAAAGAAAAGGGCGAGGCATAGGTTCCGGGAAAGGCAAGACGTCGGGGCGCGGACATAAAGGCGCTAAGTCCAGGTCCGGAGGGGGAGTTTATAACCCCGGGTTCGAAGGCGGACAGATGCCGCTCATAAGGCGTCTTCCTAAAAGGGGTTTTACGAATAAGTTCAAAAAGGAGTGGGAAGTGGTCAATGTCGGGGAGTTAGAAAGGAACAAGTCCGTCGAGGACGGAGCGGTAGTGGACAAAGCGTTCCTTTTGGCTAACAGGATACTCAGGGAGAAGAGGATCCCGTGCAAAGTGCTGGGAAAAGGCAAGTTGAACAAAGCCCTTACCGTCAAAGCGGACGCGTTCTCCGCTTCCGCGGTCAAAGCTATAGAAGGGGCCGGAGGAAAGACGGAAATAGTATCCAGTCTGCATCTTAACCTCAAAAAATAAGGAAGCACGCATAACATGTTTGAATCAGTGACCAATATATTCAGGATACCCGATCTTAAGAAAAAGATACTGTTCACTCTCGGCCTGGTGGCTGTTTATCGTATCGGGGCGTTCGTTCCTACTCCCGGAATAGACGGGGTCAAGCTCGCTCAGTTCTTTGACAATATAGCCAAAACCCAGGGGGGAACGCTTTTCGGGATAATGAATATGTTCTCCGGCGGGGCGATGACGAGGCTTACAATATTCGCTCTGGGTATCATGCCTTACATATCGGCATCCATTATACTGCAGCTTTTGACAACGGTCATACCGGCACTTGAGAGACTGGCGCGTCAGGGCGAAGAGGGGAGAAAGGTCATAACCCAGTATACGCGGTACAGCACGATAGTTCTGTCGGTCGTCCAATCGTTCTTTATAGCCTTATGGCTGGAAAATCCGGCGCATTTTCAGGGTATGCAGATAGTGCAGCTGCCGGGATGGGGTTTCAGGATACTTACCGTAGTTACTTTGACAACGGGAACGGCTTTTATAATGTGGCTCGGGGAACAAATACAGGAACGGGGCATAGGTAACGGGATATCGCTGATAATCACGGCGGGGATAATTTCCAGACTTCCCGCTGCTATAATACAGCTTATATCGCTTGCTACTCCGGGATCTTCGGGGGATGTTCAGATAGACCCGTTCAAACTGGTATTTCTGGCGGCTATGTTCGTTTCCGTTATAGTGGCGGTAGTGCTTATAACACAGGGTCAAAGGAAGATACCCATACAATACGCTAAACGTGTGGTCGGAAGAAGGATATACGGCGGACAGAGTACATATATCCCGCTCAGGGTGAACCAAAGCGGCGTTATCCCGATCATTTTCGCGCAGTCGATCATACTTTTTCCGGCAACTATAGCAGGCTTTGTGCAGAGCAGAGCGTTGCAGTCGGTAGCCGGTTCGCTGACCATGGGAAGACCCTTGTATTACGTTGTTTATTCGCTTTTGATACTGTTCTTCTGCTATTTTTACGCCGCGATAACGTTCAATCCGGTAGATATGGCCAACAATATGAAAAGGTTCGGAGGTTTCGTTCCGGGTATAAGGCCGGGCAAACAGACCGCGGAATATCTTGATTTTATAATGACCCGGATCACTCTTCCGGGCGCTATGTTCCTTACCATCATCGCGGTGCTCCCCAGCGTTATTAACAGCCAAATAGGGATACCATTTCTGGTCGCCAGTTTTTTCGGCGGCACGGGACTTTTGATCATAGTAGGCGTGATGCTGGATACGATGCGTCAGATAGAGTCTCATATGCTCATGAGGCATTATGAGGGGTTCATGAAAAAGGGAAGAGTAAGAGGACGGCTGACGTAAATGGGAGATGATCATATGGACCTTGTTTTGCTGGGACCTCCCGGAGCCGGAAAAGGAACGCAGGCGGAACTTCTGATAAAGGCTTACGGCTTGCTTCATCTTTCGACCGGAGATATGCTCAGAGAAGCTGTTAAACAAGGCGGAGCGCTGGGGGACGAAATACAGCGGTACATGAATTCAGGGGATCTTGTCCCGGACGATATAGTTACGCGAACCGTTATTGAGCGCATGAAAAAACCGGATGCGACAAGCGGAGTGATCCTTGACGGTTACCCGAGGACCCGAGCGCAAGCGGAATCTCTGGACGCGTTATTGAGCGGTGAAGAAAAAAAACTCAGTGCGGTGCTTTATTTCAGGACATCGGAAGATGTCGCGGTAAGCAGGCTTTCAGGCCGGCGCGTGTGCACAAAGTGCGGTAAGAATTATCATATCAAGAACATACCTCCTAAAAAAGCGGGAGTGTGCGATACATGCGGGATAGATCTTGTTCAGCGGGAAGACGACAGACCCGAGACAGTAAAGAACAGACTGGATGTTTACGCTAAGAGGACCAAGGACCTGATAGACTATTACGGAGAGAAGGGCCTCTTGCGTGAAATGGACGGTAACGCCCAGGCCGATAAGCTCTTTGAAGAGATTGACGCCCTTTTTAAAAAAGAGGGTCTGACAGATGACGATCCTGAAAAATAAGGAAGAGATCAGAAAGATCCGGAACGCCGGAAGGATAATAAGAGAGATCTTTCTTGCTATAAAGCCCCTGATAAAAGAGGGGATCTCGACGGCCGATCTTGATGGGATAGTTGAAAGGCTGATCTTGGAAAAAGGCGGAAGGCCGGCGTTCAAAGGATACAGGGGTTTTCCCGCGTCCATATGCGCTTCCGTGAATGATGTTGTTGTGCACGGGATACCTTCTGAGGATACCGTGCTTTCCGACGGAGACATAATAAGTGTCGATGTCGGGGTAGAAAAAGACGGATACTTCGCGGACGCGGCCAGAACTTTTCCCGTAGGACGGGTGGACGGCGAAGCGGCGCGTCTTATAGAGGTCACGGAAAGATGCCTTTCCGAAGCCATAGTCAAGGCAAAGGCGGGCGGGAGACTTTCCGATATTTCGCATGTAGTGGAGACCATAGCGGCAGACGAAGGATTTAAGGAAGTGAGAGCCTTTGTTGGGCATGGGATAGGAAAAGAGCTCCACGAATCCCCGGAAGTGCCGAATTGGGGAGCTCCGGGCAAGGGTCCGGTGCTTAAAGAAGGCCTGGTCCTGGCGATAGAGCCCATGATAAACGGCGGGACAAGGGATATCGAAATACGGTCCGACGGATGGACAGCGGTAACGAAAGACGGGCGGCTATCCGCCCACTTTGAGGATACCGTTATAATAGGAAAAGAAAAAGCGGAGATAATCACATGAGCCCAAAAGAAGAAGCAATAGTAGCTATGGGGGAAATAGTTGAGACTCTGCCTAACGCCATGTTCAGAGTAAAACTCGAGAACGGGCATATAGTGCTGGCGCATGTATCGGGTAAGATGCGGATGTATTTTATAAGGATCGTTCCAGGAGACAAAGTAACGGTGGAATTGTCCCCTTATGACCTGGACAGGGGAAGAATAATACAAAGAGAGAAATGATCATGAAAGTAAGACCAAGTGTAAGAAAAATGTGCGGTAATTGTAAGATCGTCCGACGAAAGGGCGTAGTGAGAGTGATCTGCACAGTACCTAAACATAAACAGAGACAGGGATAATTGTGTTATGTGTTATGTGTGATGTGAAAAATAAGAAGGTTAGAACATTACACATGTTACATAACACATCGAACAGAAATGTTATTTTAAAGGAGCGAAGATGCCAAGAATAGTTGGGGTGGATATACCCGAGACAAAAAGAGTGGAAACAGCGTTGACATATATTTTCGGGATAGGTCCTAAGATATCTAAAGATATTCTGAAAGAAGCCGGCGTATCGCCGGATAAAAGGGCGAAAGACCTGGACGATCAGGATATAACGGCCATAACGCGTATAATACAGGAGTCCTATCAGGTAGAAGGCGATCTCAGGCGCATGCATCTCAGCAACATTAAACGCCTTATGAGCATCGGGGCATACCGCGGAACAAGACATAAACGAAACTTGCCGGCCAGGGGGCAGAGAACGAAGACCAATGCCAGGACGAGGAAAGGGCCGAAGAGGACCATCGGTGCGTTCAAGGAAAAAGCGGCCAAAAAAGCGCCTAGCGCATAACATTAGGATCCTTATTGAAAATAAAGGAAGGAAATAGATGCAGAAAAAAACGAAGGTAAAGAAACGCAAAAAGATACTGGTCAAGATCTCCAGCGGAAAGGTTTTCGTCCACGCTACGTTCAATAATACGATAGTCACCGTGACGGATAAAGAGGGTAAGGTCCTCTGTTGGAGTTCACCGGGTATGTCAGGGTTCAAGGGGTCTAGGAAGTCCACCCCTTTCGCCGCCAGTAAAACGGCTAAAGACGCCATGACCAAGGCCAAATTACACGGGATTAGAGAAGTAGATATCATATTGAGAGGGCCCGGCCCCGGAAAGGAAAGTGTGGTAAGGAGCATAAGGGCAGAGGGTTTTAATGTTAAGGGGATATTGGACCTTACTCCTACTCCGCATAACGGGTGCAGGCCGAAAAAGCGCAGAAGAGTTTAAATGAGTTGGTAGGGGGGAGTTCGTAGTTTGTAGTCTACGAACTATGAACTACTATAGAGCGAAGAGAACGGACTACGAACTAGAAATAAGGAGAAAGATATATGGCTAGGTTAATAACAGCGTCTTGCAGGCAGTGCAGAAGAGAGGGAGGAAAATTGTTCCTTAAAGGAGCAAGATGCTCTTCGGAAAAATGCGCCTTTTTAAAAAGAGAATATGCTCCCGGACAGCACGGAAGCGCGAGGAAGAGGAAAGCTTCTGACTACGCGACACAGCTCAGAGAAAAACAGAAAGCCAAGAGGCTTTACGGGATGCTGGAAAGACAATTCAGGAACTATTTTAAAAGGGCCGAAAAGGCAAAAGGAGCTACGGGGGAAGTGCTTCTTCAGCTTCTCGAAAGGCGCCTGGATAATGTTGTGTACAAAGCTTGTTTCGCGGCGTCCCGCAATGCCGCCCGTCAGATGGTAGGGCATAAATTCGTACGCGTGAACGGACGCCGGGTGAATATACCCTCGTATATTGTGACGCCGGGCGAGGAGATAACCATAGTCGGCGGGGACGCTCAGCTGAAAGAGATAAAGGAAAAGGTAAAAGAGTTGGCGGACAGAGGTATCCCGGAATGGATGGATACAGACCCTAACGCGCTTGCTATTAAGATAAAGAAGCTGCCGACAAAAGAGGATCTTGGCACGGCCATACAAGAGAACCTCATAGTCGAACTGTACTCCAAATAAATTATTGGGTATTTTTGAAATACCAAAGGGAGGGACCGATAGATGAGCATGAAACTTAAGAACTTTGAATTGCCTAAAATGATAGTTTTTGATGAGGATACCAGCACCTCGAATTACGGTAAGATAGTTGCGGAACCTTTCGAAAAGGGATATGGGATCACCATAGGCAACTCTTTGCGCAGGGTGCTGCTTTCCTCTATAGAAGGGACAGCGATCACTCAGATAAAAATAGATAAGGTCCTTCATGAGTTCGGAGCTATCCCCGGCGTGTACGAGGATGTGTCACAGATAATCATGAATATAAAAGGTGTTGTGCTGAGATCGCATTTCAAGTCCCCTAAACCCATGACGATAAGTGTGAATAAAAAAGGTAATATCACGGCGAAGGATATAATTCACGACGATACGATAGAAGTGATGAACCCCGACCACCATATACTCACTTTGACAGAGGACGTTAATTTCGAAATGGAGATGAAGGTGGGAAGAGGAAGAGGTTATGTTCCGTCGGAAAGGAACAAGACCCCCGAGGACCCGGTGGGGGTAATAGCCGTGGATTCACTGTTCTCGCCCGTAAAGAGGGTGAACATAGAGGTGGAGAACACTAGGGTCGGGCATATAACGGATTATGATAAGCTTATACTTGAGATCCACACTAACGGCAGCATGGATCCTAAGGAAGCGCTTTTATACGCGTCGAATATCCTTCAGCGTCATCTTGATGTATTCCTGACCGTAGGCAAATTGCCGGAGGACATGGAGGAAGAGGAAGAGGAGACCAAAGGGAAAAGAGAACTGAGCGCGAAACTTTCCAAACCTATATCTGAACTGGAACTCTCTGTCCGAAGCTCCAATTGTCTGGTGGAAGCGAACATAAGGACCATCGGTGACCTGGTCAAGAGGAAAGAGTCCGAGATGCTCAAATATAAGAATTTCGGCAAAAAATCATTGAACGAGATAAACGCGGTTCTCTCATCTATGGGTATTCAGCTCGGCATGGATATGGACGAGGAATAATATATAAATCTAAGGGGAAATAAATGAGACATAAGAAGAAAAAAGGCAGGCTCAGCCGCAGGACAGGATGGAGAAAAGCCACTTTAAAAAGTTTAACGAGGGACCTGCTTAAGTATCAGAGGATCGAGACAACTATGGCTAAAGCCAAGGCGTTAAGGGGTTATGCCGAACCTCTGATAACGTTGGCTAAGAACGACCCGGATTCCGTGAACGCTAAAAGAAAGGCCTTCCAGAAACTCAGCGACCGTGACGCGGTAATGATGCTTTTCAGGGATATCGCGCCGCTATTCAAAGATGTGCCCGGAGGGTATACCAGGATAATGCCGCTCGGTAACAGAAAGGGTGACGGCGCCAGAACGGTCATTATGGAACTCACGAAACGGACCATTTCGGATGATGAACTGTTAGGCATCAAAGAAGCGCCTAAAGTGAAACCTCTGAAAAAGAAAGGGAAGAAGGCCGAAGAAACGGAGGAAAAGACAGTCTCCGGGAAAAAGGGCCATTCCTCTCACGATATCGATGCGGAAAAGAAAGAAGAACGGGTCGTAGAGAGCGTGAGAAAAGAAAGGGCTAAAACGGAACAGAAAAAAGTGGAGAAGAAGGGGATCTTTAAAAGGTTCCAAAGAAAATCCATTTAAATATTACAAGGCTTTAATGAAAAGCCCGGCGGGGAAGCGCGAGGCCTTGCCGCATGAGATAAAAGGGACCAGAAGGGCCAAAGTGTGGAATTGTATATCCGGCACTTATGGCGATCCGGTCCTTTTTGGTTTAACCTGGAAATACAGAGGAGGTTCTACTGTAACTGTTTAAATCTTCTCCCTGACCGCGTTATGCTTCCTCGGATGTCCTCAGCGTACTGCAGTGAGTACGCTTCCGGGATCCTCAGGCGCAGGCCTTGTCAGAAAAAAGATTTAAAAGTTTCGCTACGAACCTCTCCGTATTCCCAGGTTAAGGCAATAATTAGAAAGTAGTGGAATAAAATGGAGATAATATGAGTGCTGAACTTACTCCGATGATGAGGCAGTATCTGGAGATAAAAGATACGCAAAAGGACGCGATACTTTTTTTCAGGCTCGGCGATTTTTATGAGATGTTCTTTAACGACGCGGTAGAAGCGTCAAAAATACTGCATATAACGTTAACTTCACGCGAAGCCGGCAAAGGCAATAAAGTGCCTATGTGCGGGATCCCTCATCACGCGTCCGCGAACTATCTAGCCAGACTTGTAAAACACGGGCGTAAGGTCGCCATATGCGACCAGGTCGAAGAACCCGAACCAGGTAAAAAACTTGTAGAAAGAAAAGTGACAAGGATCATCACTCCGGGAACGTTCATCGCCGATGAGATATTGGAAGAGTCGGTGAATAATTATATCCTTTCCTTGAACTTCAAAGGCGGGGTATTCGGTCTGGCCTACGCGGATATTTCTACCGGGGAATTCCGATTGACGGAGCTTGATGATATAGAGGCGCTTTCTACGGAACTTTATAAAATTTCACCGTCCGAGTGTCTGGTCCCGGGGTCTCTTTATGACGGGACAAGTTTTGACGCGGTGAGAGATATAAGTCTGGGAGTGTTGACCCGAAGCGACGATTGGATGTTCGATGAAAAAATGTCGGAAAAGGATATTAAAAGACGTTTTTCGGTGGACGCGATCGATGGGTTCGGGTGTCACGAGATGCCGGTAGCCGTCGGTGCCGCGGGAGCACTTTTAAAATACCTTGAGGATACGCAAAAGAAAGAGCTGAAGAACATAGACCGGATATCGACATATCGGGTAAGCAATTATATGAGTTTGGACCGTAACTCTCACCGGCATCTTGAGCTTATTCAGAACAATGAGGATATGACCTCGAAAGGAACGGTATTCGATGTTATTGACAGGACAAAGACCCCGATGGGCAGGAGGAAACTGAAGAGATATATCCTGAACCCTCTGATAGAAAAGAAGGATATAAGCGCTCGGCTGGACGCCGTGCAATATTTTTATGATAACGGCATTTTGAGAAAAACAGTCAGGGATATATTGGAAGATATGTATGATGCGGAAAGACTGTCCAACAAAGTGAGTTTAGGGACGGCAAATGCCAGGGATCTGGTCTCTCTTGTCTATTCTCTCAGAAAGGCCGAGGCCCTGAAAGCCTCGGTTTCCGGAGACCTGCCGGAACTTCTAGATGAAATAACGGCCGGCATAGAAGATATAGGCGATGTCGTAAGAGAAATAGAGGAAGCCATAGTTGACGCGCCTCCTCTTACCGTTAGGGACGGGGGGCTTATAAGGCCGGGGTATAGCGCGGAGGTAGATGAACTAAGGTCTTTTGTCTCTGGAAGCAAAGACTGGCTTGCCGAACTGCAGAGGAGAGAAGCGGAAAGGACCGGGATAGGTTCTCTTAAGGTCGGTTTCAATAAGATCTTCGGTTATTATATTGAAATAACCAATTCTAAACTTTCGGAAGTGCCCGCGGACTATATACGCAAACAGACTTTGGTGAATGCCGAAAGGTTCATTACGGAAGAATTGAAAGAAAAAGAATCAAAGATAATCAGTTCAGGTGACCGTTTAAAGGAACTGGAATACCGGGTCTTCTGCGGCCTCAGGGATAAAATGGCTTTACGGATAGACGAACTCAAAAACACCTCTGACGCTGTTGCCGGACTGGACGTTTTTTCCGGCCTTGCGGAGACCGCGGCGGACGAGCATTATACGCGGCCCAGCCTGAACGTCCGCGGGATATTGGATATAGAAGGAGGAAGACATCCGGTATTGGAGAAAATACTAAAGGACAAAGCGTTCGTGCCGAACGATCTTAGCATGGATCCTGATGATAACAGGATATTCATAATAACAGGGTCTAATATGGCCGGGAAATCTACCTTTATCCGGCAGACGGCGCTTATTACTATAATGGCCCAAATGGGCAGTTTCGTGCCGGCCTCCAGAGCGGATATAGGTATAGTGGACAGAGTGTTCACGCGCGTGGGCGCCTCGGACAGGCTGTATAAGGGTATGAGCACGTTCATGGTGGAGATGCTGGAAACCGCTAATATACTCAATAACGCGACAGATAGAAGTTTGATCATTCTCGATGAGATAGGCAGAGGCACAAGTACTTTTGACGGAGTATCCATCGCATGGGCCGTGGTGGAATACATACATCATCACATAAAAGGGGCGAAGGCTATGTTTGCCACTCATTACCACGAATTGACGGAACTTAGCCAGATACTTGACGGGGTCAAGAACTATCATCTGGAGGTGCAGGAATGGGGAAAAGACATCATCTTTCTCTATAAGGCAAAAGAAGGCAGCTGCGATGAAAGTTTCGGTATACACGTGGCCAAACTTGCCGGTATGCCTAAGCATGTTGTCGAAAGGTCCAGAGAAATACTGGAAAACCTGAGGAAAGATTCTATCAGAGGAAGCATAAAAAAACGTTTTTCGGAACATTCCGATGGAGAGAAAGAAAAACAGATAGATTTCTTTACGCGTGAAAATGAGGAACATCCCGTTCTGGGTAAGATACGTGCGCTTAATGTGAATAAAATGACTCCTCTTGAGGCGTTAGAGAAGATAGCGGAGATGAAGAAGGAGATCGGGGAGTAGAAGACAGAAGAAGCGTCAAAGTGTCAGAGTGCCAAAGTGTCAGAGGTGTGCAGGAACGCCCATAATTTTCCTAATTTCCTAAGAGTTGCAAAGGGGACACTTCCCTGCGGGAAATGTCCCCATATACCGGGTAGGCGGTCATTGCTCGGCAAAGGAATTATCATGAAAATAAACATTCTGACAGAAGAGGTCATCGGCAAAATATCGGCCGGGGAAGTCGTAGAAAGACCCGCGTCCGTCGTAAAGGAATTGATCGAGAATTCAATAGACGCCGGGGCTGATTCCATAGATATTGCCGTAGAGGGTGCCGGAACTAAACTTATACGCGTAGCGGATAACGGGACCGGTATGAGCACCGATGATGCGAAACTTTCCTGTCTTCGGCACACGACAAGCAAAATATCGAGCGCCGAGGATATATACAGAATAAATACTTTGGGGTTCAGAGGAGAAGCCTTGGCCAGTATAGCCGCGGTCTCTAAAATGGAAATAACCACTTTCGACGGGGAGGACAAAAGCGGAACATGCATGTATGTGGAAAGCGGAGAGATCCTGAGGATACGGCCCGCTGGACGGCCCCGAGGGACCACGATAGAAGTGGAAAACCTTTTTTATAATGTGCCGGCCCGCAGGAAATTTCTTAGGAAGGAGTCGTCGGAACTGACGGAGATAGTATCCGTTGTAGGCCGTTTCATAGTTTCGAACCCGGATATAGAGATAAGCCTGACGCAGGAAGGAAGACGTTTGTTCCATTCCAACCGGGGAGAAAGCGGAATAGAACGCGTAGCAGCTGTTCTGGGGGACGATGTCGCGGGGAGTATGATGGAAATAGATTCCGGTGAGGAAAAATATCGGGTAAAGGGTTTTATAAGCAGCCCATCCTCTACGAGAAAGGATAGGCGCGCTCAGATGTTCTTTCTGAACGGAAGATATGTGAAAAGCAGGATGATAAGCGAGACGATCCAATATGCTTACCGCGGTATGCTGGAACGGGGCAGGTATCCGGCGGCGGTCCTGTTCATCACGGTCTCGCCGGAAGACGTCGATGTGAACGTCCATCCTTCGAAACTGATGGTAAAGTTCAGCGATGAAAAGGCGCTGAAAGAGGTTCTGCAGAGAACCGTATATGGGCGGTTCAAAGAAGAAAAGAAAAAGGATATTTCCGCGTTCAGGGAAAAAGAAGACGGGAGGACGGGACCCGAAGAGTTCTTACTGAGGGAAGAGGATAAGGATATCCAGACGGAGTTCGCTTACAAAGAGAACCTGTCGGGCCCGGCGGGAAAACGGAGCTTCTGCTCTGAAGGCTTGCCCTTCGGAGAGATCCAGGATACAGAGAGACCCTTTCAGGTAGGAGGATGTTATATTGTCCAGGTAAACGATGAGGATGTGCTTATTACCGACCAGCACGCGGCGCATGAACGGGTGCTATATGAGGTATTTTCGAAGGCAAAAGAATCAGGGCCGCCGGAAATGCAGGACCTGCTTTTTCCCATAAGGATGGATCTTTCCGCGGAAGAAGCTCTTATTATGAATAAAATGATAGAGGATTTTAAGACCATTGGGTTTCTGCTGGAAGCGTTCGGGGATAATTCTTTTATTGTCCGGGCGGTACCCGCCATCATAAAGGACAGGGATGTGAAGACCGTTGTCGCGGATGTGCTTGCCGATATGTCGGCGGTAAATCTGAGCCGGGTTGAGCTGGTAGATGAGCTGGTGAAAATAGCGGCCTGCCGAGGAGCGATAAAAGCCGGGGACAGGCTTGGAGAGGACGAAATGCTGTCTGTGCTCAGCCAGCTATCACGATGCGATCTGCCGTTCACATGTCCTCACGGACGCCCGACGAGTTTCAGGATAACCATAGATGAGATGGAGAAGAGGTTCCGAAGAAAGTAAGTAGTTCGTAGTTGGCAGTTCGTAGTGAAGAATAGAAGCGAAATGCGAGAAGGTAGAGAAAGTGTCAGAGTGTCAAAAGGTAGTGAACGCCTTGCTAATCTCGAGTCACGGGGCACTAGTCACTAGTTACGATCAACGCTATGCTCTATGCTCTGTGCTCTATGCAATTTCTATGCTATGAAAAACATGAACAAAAAACTTGCCGATAAAATATACGGGATACTCGAAAAGACATATCCGGGCGCAGTAACTGCGCTCGTCCACGATAGTCCTATACAGCTTCTCGCGGCCACGATACTTTCCGCGCAATGTACGGATAAACGGGTCAATATCGTTACTGAAAAGCTTTTTAAGAAATACATAACGGTCCGGGACCTGGCCTCAGCAAAGCAGACCGTTCTTGAAAAAGAGATACGGTCCACGGGGTTCTATAGGAACAAAGCGAAGAACATGATCGCCGCCGCAAAGAAGATCATGACGGAATTCGGCGGGAAAGTGCCGTCCGATATGGAAAGCTTGATCTCTCTACCCGGCGTAGCCAGAAAAACGGCGAATATAGTGCTCTATCACGCGTTCGGTAGGAATGACGGGATAGCGGTCGATACACATGTCATAAGAGTGAGCGCCAGGCTCGGCATGACCGAGAATACGGATCCCGAGAAGATAGAAAAGGATCTGATGAAGCTCTTCGCTAAAGAGAGATGGGGCAAACTGACAAACCTGATCATAGAACACGGCCGGGCGGTCTGCAAAGCGAGGCGGCCGATGTGTCCGGAGTGCCGGCTGAAAGATCTGTGTCCGTCGTCTGAAAAATCAGACAAAGAACCGGCGGAGAGATAATACTTTACCCTGCGTTTGGTTGCCGGAGGATCTCATCTACGAGGCGGAACTGATATGATCGATTTTTAATCTTAAAGAAGGTAAAAATGGAGATAAAATTAAGAAACAAAGACGGTGTGACCTTATGCTGTTTAAGCGGGGAGATCAACATCAACACGATAGGAGGGCTTAACAAGGTGTTCGGCAAGCTCATTACTGAGAAGACCCAAAAAGTGGTTCTGAATTTTTCAGACGTTAATTATATAGACAGTACTGGGATCGCGTCAATAATTAAGTTCGCAAAGGCGATAGGGAACGCCGGCGGGTGCATGGTGTTGTCAGATGTTATTCCGAAGATAGGATATGTTTTTAAGATAACTAAGGTCGATAGGCTCTTTCGGATCTTTACCGCCGAAACTGAAGCTGTGAGGAATTTAAACAAATGAGAAGAGAAAAAAGCAAATATTTCGGATATGAAGACAGAATGAAGAAGGATTATGAGGATCTGGAAAGGACCTACCGTGAGGTCAAGGGGTCTTACTCGGAGATGATATTTCGTCTCGCGCTTGTTGCTGAGAGCAAGGATGAATCGACCGGCGCGCATCTCGTGAGAATAGCGGATTATAGTATCGAGATAGCGAGAAGTCTGGGTTTGCCGGAAAAGGATATAGAGATCATAAAATACGCGAGCCCGATGCATGATATCGGCAAAATAGTGATCCCGGACGCCATATTGAAAAAACCGAACGGACTTACTCCCGAAGAAAGGGAGATAATGAAAAAACATACGGTATTGGGGGCAAATCTCTTTAAAGGCAGTAAGGACCCATTATTAAAAGCCGCTGAAGTGATATGCCTTTCTCATCACGAGAGGTTTGACGGTACGGGTTATCCCAATGGAGTGAAAGGGAAAAGGATACCTCTCTTCGGAAGAATAATAGGCATCGCGGATGTTTTTGACGCCTTAACGTCCAAACGTCCGTATAAACCCGCGTATGATTTTGATGAAGCCATTAAGAGGATAAAGAGAGAATCGGGTAAACATTTCGATCCGGAAATAGTTGAGTTTTTTTTAAAGGATTCAAAGAAGATACGGGAGATCTGGCAAGCAACGAAAGATATAGAGGGTTTTATATCAGGTAAAGAGATGCTCTCGTGAATCTGGTTAAAGGATCTACGCCTTATGTTTAAAAATATCCGGCACATCCTATATATATTTATTTCCTGTATATTCCTATTAAACGGAGGTGTTGCTTCAGCCTACGCCGGAGACGGTCGGTATCACGTAAAAAAAGTCATAGACGGAGATACTGTAGAACTGGATAAGGGGGAGAGGGTTCGGTATATAGGTGTAGATACACCGGAAAAAATGAAAAAGGTGAAAGATGTCTGGATCTTCGACCCGGAGCCATACGCTATCGAGGCGAAAGAATTTAACAGAAGAATGTTAGAGGGAAAAGAAGTCCAGCTTGAGTTTGACGCGGAAAAGACAGATAAATACGGAAGGCTACTGGCCTATGTCAGAACCGCTGACGGAAAAATGGTGAACGAAGAACTGCTTAAGGAAGGGTATGCGCGCATCCTTTCCATCCCGCCCAATACGAAGTATGCCGAAAAGTTCCTAGAAATCCAGAAAGAGGCCCGCGAGGCAAAACGCGGGATATGGTCCGACCGATAGTGATCCCATAGTCAGATCTGCTTAGTTAAACTCATTCCCCGGAGCCATCCGGGATAAGATCTATCCCGGATGGATCTGGGGGTGAAAAACTGTGCTCAAAGCTGTTAAAAATAAAAAAGCAAGTATCTGAAATTGACATTTTTATTCTGCTTTGATATCATGGTATCAGTTAAAAACTAAAAAGTAGGCTATAGATAAAAACTGGGTCCCTTTCGATATATAGTTTAAGTTGCTTAAGTAAAAATAAATTTTTCCAGTTACTGTTAGAATTTTACAAGCGTAGATAGTGCGAGCATATTCCTAAGTAACATTTTTTTTTGTTTTTTTGTTTGTTTGCGCGACGTGGCGCGGGACTTATACAAATTCAAAGGAGAAAGATATGATGCCCGGTATCCAGAGAAAATCCGTTTCACAAAAACTCATAAGCTATATCATTCTTTTCACATTTTTCTTATCAAACACGTCTTTTGCCGATCCGGCCACAATACGATCCGTTCAAAATAATAATGAGTTTCTTTCGCCGGTCATGAGGGCGGCCTTTGCCGTCAATCTTATCATAGATCCCGAAAGGGCGGCCGAGAGTTCGGGCTGGGCTGATATTTCCGCCGATCCCGGCAAGGATATGCTTAAATGTTCCGCGGAGCTTATAACGGGGAGATGGATAAGCGATCTAAAGGCGAAGCTTGACCAAGATCACGGAGAAGAACTGGCCGCGAAGAAATGGCAGGCAGTAGTTAACAATGACGATCTTTGGAGCTGTCTCCTCAGCATATATCTTGGTAAATACAAAAAAGAAGTTATACTGCAGGATAGGATAAGGGATGAAATAATCGCCGCGTTCGATAAATTGCGTCTCGGAGAAAGGCATATGCGTTCACCGGGCTCACAGGCTGTCAGATATGCCTCTTTCGCGGATATTACCGAGGAAGAACATACACTTTTGAATAACGCCATAAGGGAGACCATTTTGGAACAAGGATATGAGACCGTGGAGGAACCTGTCACGGGAGGGGTATTCGTAGTCCTTGATGATGAGATATACAATCGCAATTTGGAGGAACAGGGAGCTCCGGTTGATGTTCTCTGCCATCCGGGGACGAACGGGGCGATAAAACAAATTTTGGAGGAACCGTTCTCACGGAAAGACATAAGCGCTTTCAGTTACATAAGACGATCCGTTCTTGACGCGATGACGGCCGAGGAAAAAGCGATATTCGCCAGGCACGAACAAAAACATGTAGATATAGCTTCCGGGAAAATACCCGCGTCGGAAATACCGTCGACAATGGCAGAAGAAGACTGGGTCAATGCACAGCCGGGATGCAATGTTAGGCCTGTTTTGGCCAGGTTGGGATACCTGTCCCACATACCCCAGACGAGGTATATGGCGCCGGCGGCTAAGACAAAGACAAAACGCGCGCACAAGCTGGCGATAACGTCGCTCAACAGGTTAGAAGGCCAGTTTTTATTAAAGAACATAATAAACGAGAGGAACCCGAAC
>JBDRKO010000028.1:0-21898 GCA_043813915.1 Candidatus Omnitrophota bacterium | reverse complement strand
TAATGTTATTAAACGCGGAGGTGGACATGAAAAAGGTATGTATATTGGCGGTCAGTCTGGCCGTTACGGCTTTGATGATATCGGGATGCGGCGGTGGTGCGAGCGAAACAAAACCTATAGCTACAGTTAAGCAGGAAGCCCAGACCATGAACACGAGTCAGCTGAAAAGCATGGTAGCCAAATACCAGCAAGCTATCGAAGCTAAAAAACCCGCGATCCAGAAACTGCAGGCAAAACTTAAAGCTATCCCCGTCGCTCAGATGATGGGCGAGGATGCGGCGGCTATTAAGAAAGAGATAGGTAACGTGACCGCATCGATAAAAGCGTTGTCCGACAGAATGAGAGCATATCTTGCCGAGCTTAATAAAAAAGGCGGATCGATCTAAAAAGGCCGAGTAAGATCAAAGCAAAAGAGACAATTCTAAGATGGACCGGGTTAGACTTGCAAGGCCTCAGGCCGAGCAGAGATAACCCGGTCCGTTTTTATAAAGCCTTTTTTTGAAGCGGCACTATACCTTGTTACTTGACAGGGTTTGTTTTAAAATAATAAGAAGAACAAATGGAAATACGGAACGTAACCGTGAGCAGTGCTTCTTTAAAGTAACCAGTTTCCGGTTACCAGTTACCAGAGGAAACAGTGCTCTCATCCTATTGCTGGTTACTGGTTTCTGGTTACAGGCAACAACTCCTCAGAAAGATTGGCCGCTCGTCGGAGCTCGCGGCGCTTCCTCGGACATTGCGTCCTCGGTCGCTTCTTCCTCCTTCGCCAACCTATTTTGATCTTATCCGGCTACGGAGGACAAGCGCAATGACGGAGATTAAGGGATAGTGTCTGCAGGTATAAGCGTTATCTGTTTACTGAGCATTAACAATATGGTGGGAATGAGAACATTCAAAAGAATATATATAGAGATCACCAATGTGTGCAACCTGAACTGCGGGTTCTGTCCGAAAACCTCACGCGAACCTGAATTTATGAAGATCGATCTCTTCAGGAAGATCATTGATGAAATAACGGGATACTCGGAGCATCTTTATTTTCATGTGATGGGTGAACCGCTTCTTCATCCCGATATAGACACGTTCCTGGACCTGTGCGGGGAGAAGGGGTTCAAGGTGAACCTTACGACGAACGGGACGCTTATTGAACGGGCAAAAGATATGCTTTTATCGAAGAGCGCGCTTAGGTCCGTAAATATATCCACGCATATTTTTGACGGCAGTTCGGACACGGACGCCATAGACCGATACCTTGACGGTGTTTTCGCGTTTACCGCCGGAACGGGAGAGGCTCACGGACCTATTGTCTCTTTACGGCTGTGGAATATGGAAAAACCGCACGCGCCGGGCCGAAAAATACAAAACGCTTCCGGAAATGAGCATATGTTAAGAAAGATCGAAAATTTTTTTAATGTTTCCCGCCGTATAGAAGATATCCCGTCCGAAGGAAGAGGAGTGAAACTTAAAGATAATGTTTATCTTAGCCTGCGCTCATTTTTTGACTGGCCCGATAAAGGTCTACCGGACATAAGCGAAGACGGGTTCTGCCTCGGGCTCAGGCAGCAGGCCGCGATACTCGCGGACGGGACCGTGGTGCCGTGCTGTCTGGACAGCGAAGGAACGATAGCGCTGGGTAATATAAATGTTACCGGGTTCAAAGAGATAATAGAAGGCAAAAGGGCCATGGCCCTTTATGACGGGTTTTCTGAAAGAAAAGCCGTTGAAGCGCTTTGCCGGAAATGCGGATACAGGGAGAGATTTGCTTGAAAAAAAAAGGATACTTTTGTCCTGGAAACGTCATTTTTTAATCTTCTTGTATCTATCCGAAGAAGTGTTTACAATATATGTATGCAAAAAGCCCGTAGCGGTATGGAATAAGGATCATTTTACGAACGATCACTTAAAGAGTGGTTTTATAAAAAGTGTTATAGGCCGCATTTCGGCGGCTTTAACAAGAAATAGGAGGAAGGATATGGCCAGGATATTGAAATGTTCATTGATAATGCTGATGATAGCGTCAGCGGCGGTTCTCGGAGGCTGCAGTTCGGCGCCTATAAAGACGGGACCCGCGGTTTCCGAAACGGAAGACGATAGGGACAGACAGATAGAGGACCTTCAAGATGAGATCGACCGGCTCAATGAAGAGAATCTGGAGGCTTCTAAAGAACTGAAAAAACTGGAGGATGCGAAAAAAGCGCTTGAATCGAAACTCAGTAAAGAGATCGGAGAGTATAAAGCGAAACTTGAGATGACATCAAGAGGTCTTGTTATAACGTTCCTTAACGAGATACTGTTCGATCCGGGAAAGGACGAGATAAAGGAAGATGGACAGAAAACCCTGAAAGATGTGTCAAAGGTCCTGAACACGGAAGTGTCGGGTTCAGAAATAGCGGTCGAGGGGCATACGGATACTCAGCCGATAAAATATTCCGGATGGAAGTCTAACTGGGAACTTTCTTCGGCAAGGGCCCTGTCGGTGGTGCATTTTCTTATAGATGAAGGAGAAGTCGCGCCTAAACGTTTATCCGCGGTAGGATACGGAGAATACCGCCCGGTGGCCGATAATAAAACTCCGGAAGGACAGGGAAAGAACCGCAGGGTCGAGATAGTGATACTCCCGGCCGAGCTGAAGAAAGTCGGGAAATAATAAAAGGAAAGAATATAGAACGCCTCCGCGCAAAGAGGGGAACGGACAGGGAAGAGTATATGTTTCAGGAATTAACGGACGGGTCTTTTTATCTGCAGATACTTTTTTCGATCATATGCGGATCGATAATCGGGCTGGAAAGACAGCTGAAGGGCAAGCCCGTAGGCATAAGGACGAGCGTCCTGATATGTTTGTCTACAATGTATTTTATAACGCTTGCCCGCGGTCTTGACCCGGGTAACAGCGCGTCCAGAGTGCTGGGACAGATAGTGACCGGAGTAGGTTTTCTCGGAGCCGGTGTGATAATGACACGCAACGATCTTGTTACCGGTGTCACGTCCGCTTCGGTCGTATGGCTTCTTGCGAGTATGGGAGCTTCTATAGGATTGGGTCACTACGGTATGGCACTTATCATGTGTTTTGTCGCGCTCGCAGTCCTTACATGGGTGCAATGGCTGGAGAAGATCAGCAAGATACTGCAGAAAGGTATCTACCGGCACAAAAAGAACGAATCCGGTCATCCGGATGTGAACTAGATCCCCCGAAGAACTAGAAAGGAAAGATGAAAAAGATCATTAAGAGATGCCTGGTAACCGCTATGATCCTGACGGCGCAGATGTTCGCGCAATACGCGGTAGCAGAAGATCTTGAACTCTTTATAGCTCTCAGGTTAAGGTATGACGGGGACGAAGATAAGATGATCTACGCGAAACCGGCGGAAAACAAAATAAGCGTTTATCAGCGGCCGATCCCGTTCTATGTGGTAGTGGAAAATAAAGCAAACAGGGCGAAGAAGTTATGGGAGAGCGGGAAAAGGAACGGCAGATCGAATTTTTCTATAGAGGTGGAGAACAGCAAAGGTCAGAAAACGAAGATAAAAAAGAAAGAGACCCCGTCGATGACTAGGCTCAGGACATATGACATGATACGGCCCGGTGAGCAAAGGGTGGAAAAGGTCCTCATAGATCCGGATAGCTGGGAAGGGTTCAGAAAAGCGGAAGATGCTCTGGGAAATAATTTCAAAGTAAGAGCGATATACAGGAACGAGAACGAAACGATATACTCGCCGTGGTATGAAGTTACGGTCGGACGCGGGGGATCATCTTCTTTGGCGGGAAAAGAAGAGAAAGAACAAAGAAAATACGGGGTTTTGTCTTCAGTGGGCAAACATTAAGAGAAAGGCGGGGCGGGAACGCGCATGAAGACGCGGTTATTTGTATTCCGTTTCTCTCCCGAAAACAGTTCTCGACAAAAACAGGCTATTAGAATACAATAAAGCTAGTATGCAAGAGAGCGTATACGCGGTAAAGTTAGGTAATCTTAAGCCATGAGGTTAAGAAATCTTAACCTTATGGCTTTTTTAATGAGGACCGGAAGAGAAACAGGGCTATGATGTCTAACCAAAAAAGAAGAAAAGATGTAAGAAATCTCGCTATCATCGCGCATGTCGACCACGGCAAGACCACGCTTGTCGACGCGCTGCTGAAATATACCGGGACATATAATTTCAAGGACGGAGAGCACACGATCATGGATTCGAACCCTCTGGAGAAAGAAAGAGGGATAACCATTCTTTCCAAGAATGTTTCGCTCGAATTCAAAGGAGTGCATTTTAATATTGTGGACACGCCGGGCCATGCCGATTTTGGAAGTGAAGTGGAACGTATACTTCAGATGGTGGAGGGAGTGCTTCTTCTGGTAGACGCTTTTGAGGGACCGATGCCTCAGACGAAATTCGTTCTTAAAAAATCCCTTGAACTGCATTTAAAACCCATACTTGTTATCAATAAGATGGACCGTCCGAACGCGCGTCCCAACGAAGTCGCCGATATGACTTTCGATCTTTTCTGCGAATTGAACGCTACGGATGAACAGCTGGATTTTCCTATAGTATACGCTTCCGGAAAGGACGGGTATGCTACGCTGGATCTTGACGAGCCTAGGGAATCGGTCAAACCTCTTCTGGAAACCATACTGCACAGGGTGCTGCCGCCGATCGCCGACCCGGATATGCCGTTCCAGATGCTTGTGACCATGCTTGATTATGACTCGTATGTGGGGCTTATAGCCGTCGGACGTATATCACACGGAGAGGTCAAACTGGGTGATCCCGTATCGGTAGTCAAACGCGACGGCACGATAGGCAGGGCAAAAGTGACAAAGATAATGAAATGCAGGGGGTTGGTCCGTATAGAGACCGACAAGGCGATAGCGGGAGATATAGTTTCGATCGCGGGGATCGAGAATGTACAGGTAGGAGAAACACTGGCTTCTATTGCCAGCCCAAAGGGACTTCCGGCTGTGAAGATAGACGAGCCTACGATCTCCATGAATTTTTCTCATAATACCGGTCCGCTCTCGGGTAAGGACGGAGGAAGATTTTTAACATCAAGGCATATCCGCGAACGGCTGACGCACGAAGCCAGGATAAATGTGGGGATAAAAGTAGAAGAGGTCGACGGAGGCGAACGTTTCAAGGTTTCGGGACGGGGAGAACTTCATCTGGCGATACTGATAGAGACCATGCGCCGGGAAGGCTATGAAATGGAAGTATCCAGGCCTCGGGTAATTTTGAAGAAGATCGGGGATCAGGTGCTTGAACCCGTTGAGGAAGTTATGATAGAGGTGGAACCCGAATATCAGGGCTCCGTAATGCAGGCTCTTGGTGAGAGGAGAGCGGAACTTAGAAAACTTGAGACTACTTCATCCGGGGATATAAGAATGGATTTCGTTATAGCTTCAAGGGCGCTTATAGGTTTCAGGAGCGAGTTTATGGTGATGACGCGCGGAAGCGGGATCATGTATCAGAACTTTCTGGAATATCAGACGTTCAAAGGCGAAATGCCGGCCAGGCAAAGAGGAGTGCTTGTTTCTCAGTCGGGCGGGACGGCGGTAGCTTACGCGCTTTTTAACCTGCAGGACCGCGGAGAGATATTCGTGGTCCCGGGTGACGATCTTTATGAAGGGATGGTCCTGGGCGTGAACAATAAAGGTGTAGATCTTGTCGTCAACGCGATGAAAGGTAAAAAGCTTACTAATATGCGGGCTTCGGGATCCGATGATGCTATTCAGCTTATTCCTCCAAGGGAAAAGACGTTGGAATTCGCGCTTGAATTCATAGAGGACGATGAGCTGGTCGAGATAACTCCGCAGAATATCCGGATCAGAAAGACCTATCTGAACGAACAGGACCGCAAACGGGAAAGCAAAAAGAAGCAGCAGTAGGAGATGTATCCGGAAATAGTTCACTTTGAGAGATAAAGCTTGCGGCAGGAATGGTAATTGTAAGCGGTAAGTAGTATAATAGTCCTTGTCGATTTACCGATACCCCGGTCTAAAGACCGGGGTATCGCCGGGGCGAATGGGTGAGAGAAGGTAAGTAGAGAGGTGAAACCTCATCCGTGAGGTAAGGAGCAGATATGAGCATAGAAAAATACGAACCTACAAACGCTAATATTCTCGGGTTTACCGTAGAAGGAAAACTGAAGGCAGCGGACATACAGGCATTTCTTCCCGAAATGGAAAAGGCCTTCCTCCGGGCAAAGAAGAAACTCAGGCTTTTGATCGATGTCAACAAGATGCACGGCGCGGATATCAAGTCGGAATGGGAATTGTTCGAGTTCCTTAAACACCATATGAAAGGTATCGAATATATCGCGATAGTAGGGGCTCATTCCTGGACAAAGGTCATGAGCGAAATACTCGCCGACTCTGTTTTTGTTATGGCGGAAACGAGATATTTCAAGCTTGAAGAAACGGAAGATGCCTGGACTTGGCTGAACACGGCCGTCCATCCGAAACATACCCCTATGCGCCGGGTCATTAGCAGCGATAAGGGCCTATTTACCAAGTATGGTTCCCCGGGTTATATTTGAGATGCGGGGAAGTTATGAGACCGCAACATATTGTATTGCTTGAGTTTACGATGTTATTTGGCGCCACGGATCAGGATAAGAAAAGAATTGCATTATTTTTCTTGACATAGGAGGATATTAGGGTATAATACCTCTTGAAGAGGTAGTAGATGAGGAGTGAAAGTTTTAAACCACAAGGCGAGAATTTTCAACCTTGTGGTTTTTTTTGCTCCAGTATTTGCTACTATAATATTTCCAAAAGGAGGAAATGAAAAATGGCAAAAGGAACAGTGAAATGGTTTAATAACTCAAAGGGTTATGGATTTATTACTCCTGAAGACGGAAGTAAGGATGTATTCGTACATCATAACTCCATTCAGGGCGAAGGCTATAAGTCTTTAGACGAAGGGCAGTCTGTTGAATTCGAAGTTCAACAGGGACAGAAAGGCCCCGAAGCTATTAACGTAGCGAAGCTGTAATACGCAAAACCAGAGAAAAGGCCCGGCAATCAGTTGCCGGGCCTTTTTTTTTAGAGATGCGAGGGCACGGCATGACGTGTAATGTTTTATGTGTGATGTGTAATGTAGGCGATAATGGCATAGGGCATAGCGCACAGAGCACAGATATAAGAGAAGCAAGAGGTAAAGGTTAAGAAGCCGGAGTAGGTTAGGTTGGAGGGTCAAGGTTTACAAAACTTAACCCTAAGGCCAAAGACCAAACCGGCCTCCTCACCTTAACCTAAACCCTAAATACTAGCGGAGCTGCAGTCAATATAACGCTATACTCTATACGCTATACGATATAATATGGAGTAGTTACCAGTTACCGGTTACCAGTTACCAGAGTTTTAACCTTAGAGCTGCAGTCAATATAACGCTATACTCTATACGCTATACGATATAATATGGAGTAGTTACCAGTAACCGGTTACCAGTTACCAGAGTTTTAACATTAGAACTACAGTCAATCCAACACCACAAACCCCACAAACTCCATAAACCCAACAAACCCCACAAACTCTATATTATGACGGGTTTAAGAGCGGGGATCACGATTCATGTATCTTTTCCCGGCATATAGGTGTATAATAACAACATAGCGCTAGTTTTATTAACTGTGCGCCTCTCTCCGGAACGTCGGTCATGATCAAGGCTAAAACCCTCAAAGGAACGGCGATATGCAGATAAAAACTTCACCAAGACATAGGAAGTGTAAATACCCGCATTGCAAAAATATCCTCAGTATGTATAATCATGAGATCCATTGCAACGTTCACCTTAAAGCTACTTTTTGGGAAGATAAGGTCAACGGCGTGCCCGTTAAACGTGTCGAGCGGGAGACCCCTAAAAATATATTGGTATAACGTTCCTGCTATAAAGCGGAACAGGTTCCGATCTTAAGACCTCTTTTTTTCGGGGTTCTCCGGTATCAGAGTTTCCGGCCTCACTCAGAGGGCCGATAGCTAACGTTGAATATTTTTTAACATTGTGCTTGTTGTTTTCTTCTTCGATAGTATAATAGGCCATAAGCAAAGTGATCGATGAGGACTTTAAGATTTTTTGTCAATTCACATATGCCCCGGCCTGAAGGCTGGGGTTTGTCTACAATTGATCCTGAGCCCCGCCTTTTACCCCACGGGGCTTAGGTGGGGCGAATGGGTAAAACTAACCAGGAGGCAACGTAGTGGGATATCAACAGAGCGGTGGTAGATTCAATAGCGGGCCGAGGGAAATGCACAAGGCGACTTGTTCGGACTGTAAGAAAGAATGTACAGTTCCTTTTAAACCCAGCGGAGAAAGACCGATATACTGCAAGGATTGTTACTCAAAGCGCAAGAGTTCCGAGAGATAAAAGGCTCTCGCGGCAGAATAGAATGGTCGGCAATGCGGTACGGTTGCCGACCATTTTTCAGAACGAAGAGACTTGATGCACGAAGATCCAAAGTTGCAGATCCCCGTCAGGAGGTGGAAGTGTCTCCGTAAGCGCGGCAGATCCGGAGGATATGTATATGAGAAGGATACATAAAAAACTTTCTAAGTTGCCGGACGCTGTGATGCTGATAATAGCGGTCATTACGGCTTTATTTGTAGGGTTCATAGATCTTGTGACCGGCTATCGTCTGGCGTTCTCTGTATTTTACCTTATACCGATATTTATCGCGGCACGCTATCTTGGATTAATATCCGGTATTTCTATTTCAATATTATCCGCTGTTCTATGGTTTCTGGCCGACTCCGGCGCAAGAGGCGGGTATCCCAATAATATCATCCCGGTCTGGAACACATTGATCAGGCTTAGTGTTTTTTTGGCGCTTACGTTCACTTTGCATCAGATGCGGGTAGCGCAGAAGAAAAGAGAAGACCTGACAAATTTTATAGTCCATGATCTCAGGACGCCGCTGACGATCCTTTTAGAAGGTCTTTATCTCCTGCAGGATGACGCGGACGAAAAAAGAAAAATACTTACGGACCTCTGCGTTATTTCATGCAACAGAATGAACACGTTAATAGATTCCATTCTGGATGTCTCGAAATTCGAAAGCGGCAAGATGCAGATCGACATTCAGAATATGCGGGTTAGGGAGCTGGTAGAGAAAGCCTTGGAAGGGGTTTCTGTATGGGCAAAACGTAACGAGATCAAAATGGTCTCTAAATATGAGACTGACCGGGACGAGATCAAGACAGATGAAGGATTGTTCTACCGCGTTCTTATAAACCTCTTGTCCAACGCCATAAAATGGAGCCCTTCGGGCTCAACCGTTACCATCAGGGTCTCGGAACCTGAAAGAGGTAAAATATTGTTCAGTATAGAAGACGAGGGGACGGGTATTCCCCGAACAATGTCGGAAAAAGTGTTTGATCAATTTACCCAGATAAAAGGGAAGACAGCATTGAATGTCCATGGAAGCGGCCTGGGTCTGAATTTCTGTAAACTCGCCGTGGAAAAGTTAGGCGGTAAGATCTGGATAAACAGCGGAAAAGATAAAGGCGCGAACGTCATGTTCGACTTGCCGGTGTGAAGAAGCGTAGGGGCACGGCATGCCGTGCCCATGCTTCAAAGTAAACAGTTGCCCGTTACCTGTAACCAGTGACAATTAGCGTAGAGCATAGCATATAAGTTTGTGGGGTTTGTAGAGTTTGTGGGGTTTGTTGAGTTATATTGACTGAAAATCTAATGGGGATGGGGGCGCGTGCTCGGCGCCTGCTTCTTTAAAGTAACCAGTTGCCTGTTACCAGTTACCAGATGAAACAAGTTTCCCGTATTGATTTCTGGCAACTGGTTTCTGGTTACAGGCAACAACTTCTCTGAGAGATTACTTCGTCGCTTCGCTCCTCGCAATGACGGGGAGGGTCTCCGAACTCATTAACCAGATCCCTCCGCTCCCTTCGGTCGGTCGGGATGACAACATTATTCTCTCGTCCTTCTTCCTTCTTCCCTCTGACACTCTGATTCTATGACTTCTGTACTCTGACTCCTGACGTCTGACTTCTATTTTTCAATTCCCAAAATACCCTAAAAATAAATACATCAAAATCGTTGACATTTGAACGGTCTTGTGGCATCTTATAGGCATAAAAATAACCTAGTGACCACGTGACCACATGACCACATGCTCATATGGTCATGGAGTTAGCAATAAAGATAGTTTACTGGTGAATAAGGAAGTGCGTAGTGAAGATGGCAAAAGCTAGACAGATGCTGAAGTCCCTCGCGGACGACACCAGGCTCAGGATAGTGAACTTGCTCAGGAAGGAAGAGCTGAGCGTCACTGAAATATGTGAGATACTGGATGTGCAGCAGTCTAATCTTTCAAAACATCTAAGCAGATTAAGCCTGACGGGCCTGGTGAAAGACAAACGGGAAGGATCCAATGTTTACTACTCCATTGTCACGCCGAAAGAAAAGCCTCACAGGGGACTGCTTGACGCTATAACGACCGGACTTGCGGACGATGAAGTGCTTAAACAGGATACGGAGAAGATGGAGCAGGTCATAAATAACAGGAGCGAAGTAGAGTAGAAAACGCGGGTCCAGGTATACGGTCATTCGGGATAGGCCCGTAAAAGGCGAGAACGACATTAAATTTAATGAGGAGAAAAAATGGAAAAGACCCAAGGCGTATGTTTAGGATCCCTTCCCACTAAAAGAGAGATGTACAGGGAAGCCGCGGAAAAACAGGTATGGGGTATTGCCAGCAGTATTGATATCTATGATTGCGATCCTGAAACGATACGCAGCGCGGATAAGATCAGGGAGTTTGTCGAAAAACTCTGTGATCTTATCGAAATGAAACGTTTCGGGGAAACAATAGTTGTTCATTTCGGCGAAGAGGAAAGAGTGGCCGGGTTCTCTATGGTCCAGCTCATAGAAACATCGCTTATATCCGCTCATTTTGCCAACTTGACCAATACTGTTTATTTGGACGTTTTCAGCTGCAAACCGTATGCTTTAGAGACCGTCGAAAAGTTTTCGAAAGAGTTCTTTAAAGGCAAAAAGTGCGTTACGCAGATGAAATACCGTTATTAGTATGCTCGAAATAAACAGCGAGACAGATATTGCCGCATGCCGTCAATTGTGGGAACAATTCATTCCGCCCGCTCAACTGACCGATCTCTGGAGTGTCAGAGAATGCTTTCATCGCAATTTCAAGCGCGAGCTGATGTTCATTACCGTCAAAGACGGCGGACGTCCGGTCGGTTTTGTCCCCTTAAGTTTTATCCCCGAAAAAGACTATTATGGATATTTCCCGGGTGAAGTCTGGAACGGAAAGACCTGGCTGGAGCAGAACCGGATCATTGCCGCGGACAGGAACGTCCTCGAGCGCGTATTTGACTGGCTGGAAACGAGCGGGAAAAGATATTTTCTAAGATACCTTATCGATAACCCCAATTTTTCCGCGGACACGGCCAGCGTGGATGAGATCGGTTATATTTTCCGGCCCGGATCCGTAGGATTTGACCTGAACGGTTATTACGGCCAGTTCTCGGGTAAATCCCTGAAAAAGATCCGGCGCGATGTAGACAGGATAAAGGAAAGGGGCCTTGAAATAAGGACGGACCGTATCGAAGATTTTGACATTATGGTCAGAATGAACCTGGAACAGTTCGGCGCC
The DNA here is from genome assembly GCA_043813915.1 of Candidatus Omnitrophota bacterium. GTDB lineage: Bacteria > Omnitrophota > Gorgyraeia > Tantalellales > Tantalellaceae > Aadella. The sequence continues at coordinate 10,284 of JBDRKO010000028.1, read as the reverse complement.
GATTCTTATTTTTCGGATGAAAGGTTCCTTCAAAGTTTCCGGGACCTGAGGGACCATATTAAAGAAAAAGGATGGCTCAGAATGACCACGGTGCTTATAGAAGGGGAACCGGCCGCCGTAGATATGGGTTGTGTATACCGCGGGGGCTATACGCTTCTGGCTGGAGGGACGCACAGCGGTTATCAGGGAGTAGCGAAAGTCATAAATCTTCATCATGTGAGCGAAGCCTGCAGGGAAAAATACGAAAAAGTGGATTTTTTATGCGGCGATTTTTCATGGAAAAAGATCTTTCATCTTTCACCCGAACCTTTGTATAAAGTGGAGAATATATTTTAGAGAAGAATATGAAGAAGGTAGCGAAAAAACCGCTGATCATAGGAACAACAGCCGATTATATCGAGCTTTTAGCCGGCCGGTTCCCGGATAGAGCGGTCTTTGTTACGGACATCAAGGAAAGAAAAGCCTGGAAAGGAAAACTTCCCTCGGATCTTTCGGAGATCCTTTTGGATCTCGGGGACCAGAACGGGGCCGTTAAGGCTCTGGAAAAAGGCCTGAATGAACGGGGAATAGCACCTTCGGGGATAGTATGTTTTGACTGTGAATCTATGGCGCTTGCCTCGATCATAGCCGCGAAATTCGGCCTGCCTTTTCCGTCCCTTGAGGCGATAATAAACTGCCGATCTAAGTATCGCTCTAAAAAAATATGGGAAGAGAGGAATGTCCCATGTCCTGATGCCGGGCTGATATATGATGAAGAAGGGGCCCTGCGGTTCTTTGATTCTCTGAAAGGTGAGACCGCCGTAATGAAACCTCTTACGGGAAGCGGAAGCGAACTTGTTATTTTATGCGGGGACGCCGGCTCATGCCGTTCGGGATACAGGATGATCAGGGAAAGATTGAAGGAGCATCTTAATTCCAGGATGTATACGGCGCTGAATATGCCGGAGGATGAGGATCCTATAAACGTTGTGGTAATGGAACGGTATATCCCGGGGGAAGAATACAGCTGTGATTTTGTGATTGAGTCTGGCCGCGCGGAGATCATTCGTCTGGCCAGAAAGACCGTTGATCACGATCTTTCCTTTGGGACCGTTACGGCGTATGTGCTGCAGGACCGGCTTCCCGGGGGATGGAGCCTGGACCGTCTGGAGCGGCGACTGAAGGACGCCTCGGAAAGTCTGGGGTTTGACCGGGCTATCGCGATGGCAGATCTTAAGATATACGATAACGAGGTCTTTTTACTGGAAATAACGCCGCGGCCGGGCGGCGATTGTCTGCCTCCATTGATAATGGAGAGTTCCGGTTTTGATATTTTGAAAGAGGCGATCAATTTTTCCGAAAGGAAAAAGGTAACGGTTCCCCCCAGAGAGAGCTGGAAAGAGGTAGTAGGTTTTCACCTGATCTCGTCGCGTCAGGGTGTACTGAAGAGGCTTGATAAGGTCCGCATAGAGAAAGATCCCAGGGTGGTTTGCTGTCATTTCAGGCGCTCCCCGGGAGATATCATAAAACTTCCGCCGGAAGATTACGGTTCCCGGATACTCGGACATGTTATTTTCAGACCGGATAAGTACGCCGGGATAGAAGCACAATGCAGGGAAATATCGGAAAGACTTATCGTGGAAATGGAATAAAATATGGAGCATCAAAAATACCTGGATAAAGCGCGGGATACTCTGCAGGAAAAAACTCCGTTAATGGATCCGGGACAGCTCAGTGCGTTCGTGGGTAAGTTCATAACAGACCGTCGGAGATACCTGGACGCGTACGAACGATCCGGGTCACCTTTATATCTTTTTGATGAACGGGCATTGATACGGAAGGCCAAAGAATTCAGGAAGGCTTTCAGCTCTGAGCTGCGTGAGTTCAGTATATTTTACGCGCTTAAAAGTAACGGTCATCCGTTCATTTTAGAGGGGCTGATAAAAGAAGGATACGGAATTGATGTTTCGAGCGGTAAGGAACTTGAACAGGCTCTGCGGCATTCTCCGAAGGAGATCATTTTCAGCGGGCCCGGCAAGACCGTTGACGAGCTTTATCTTGCCTGCGGTCATACCGATACCGTGACCGTGCTTATTGACAGTTTCGGAGAACTGCTTCGTCTTGAAGAGGCCGCGGCGGGGAAAGGCGTAAAGATAAAAGCGGGCGTCCGGCTTATGGTCGAGGAAAAAGGATTATGGAGAAAATTCGGCGTGCCGCTCGGTGACCTCGAACGGTTTTTCGAGGAAGCCGAAAAATGCCCTCATGTCGTATTATGCGGTCTGCAGTTCCATTCCAGCTGGAATCTTGATGCCGGCCAACAGACGGCTTTTATTGAGCGTCTGGGCGGAGTGCTGGCCCGGATGGAAGAGGAGGTCCTTAAAAAGATAAAATTCGTGGATATAGGCGGAGGGTATTGGCCGGTCCAGGGCGAGTGGATACAGCCGTCCGCGACGCCGGAAGGGCTGCTGCGTCAATGTATAGAGCCCGGTCCGATGGATGTTATGGAACATCATTGTGTTCCTTCACTGCCGATAGGTGAGTTTTCCCGGCGGTTATCAAACGCCTTGAAAGAGAACGTCTTTAAGTATGCCGACTGTAAGGTCTATCTGGAACCGGGACGATGGATAAGCCATGAAACCATGCATATACTGCTGAAGGTGATAGATAAAAAAGCGGATGATACGGTTATATGCGACGGCGGGATAAATATGATAGGATGGGAAAGATATGAAACGGATTATTTCCCGGTCATAAACCTGAGTAACCCGGCATTAGAAGAACATCCCTGTATGATATTCGGGTCTCTCTGCACTCCTCATGATCTGTGGGGATATTCGTACTTCGGGCAAGGAATAGGCCCCGGAGACATACTTCTTGTCCCCGCGCAGGGAGCGTATACTTACAGTTTACGGCAGGAATTCATAAAACCCGTTCCGGAAGTCCATCGTCTGCGGGATGAGGTTTAGTAAAATGCAGGCAAAAAACATTTAAAAAGACGTTGAGTAATGTTAAAATGTAGCCACTATGCGTGAAGGACTCATACAATTCTTTTCAAAACGGCATCTCTTAGCCAACCTTATTTTCATAGGGGTATTGGTAGGAGGAGTATTTGCCTGGATGGGCCTGCCCAAAGAGGAACTGCCCGATATAACCTTCGATACGGTAAGCATATCTACCAGTTATCCCGGGGCATCTACCGAGGATGTGGAGTATTATGTCACGGAACCGGTGGAAGAAGCGGTCCGGGACATAGACGGTGTCTACCGCGTTTTCAGCTCGACAAGCACGGGTAATTGTTCGGTAACCGCCGAAATAGAGAAAACGCATCCCGATAAAGAAGCGGTCATATCCGAAATACGTAACGCGGTCCTGGATGTGGACCTGCCGTCGGATATAATCGACGAGCCGCACGTCCGCGTATTCAAGACCTCACGTAAAGCCATTATCGATATCGGCGTGATATATAAGGGAGAGAACATCCTGGACGTGCTTTCCAGGGAAAAACTGCAGACATACGCTCTTGTGCTTGAAGATGAGCTAATGAACCTGCCGGAAGTGAATTCGGTCTCGAGATCGGGTTATTTGAAAGATGAGATACATGTAGAGATCGTGCCGGACAAATTGAGAGAGTACAACATTACGTTCAACACCGTTATGCAGGAAATAAAGAACGGTAATGTGCGCCAGCCGGCCGGCAGTATAGAGAATATAAGCGAACCTAAAGTAACGCTTTCGGGTGAACTGGATACCGTTGAAAAGCTTGAGAACATGAGCGTTCAGGGGGGGTTCGAAGGCCAGATCATACGGGTTTCTGATCTGGCGAACATAAATAAAGGGTATGAAAAAACAAAAACCGTCCTGAAAATAAACGGACACGAAGGCATATTCCTGAACGTGAGGAAAAATTCTGGATACGGCATTATCGATGCCGTAACAGCGGTTGAAAAGGTAGTGAAGAGTTTCAGGGAAAACACGCTGAAAGGGACGGATATCGAACTGATCCTTCTGGATGATGAGTCTTTTGATGTGAGGAACCGCTTGAGCCTTATCACTATTAACGGAGCGATAGGGTTCATACTTGTTTTGATCGCTCTTTTTGCGTTCCTGGACTTCCGTTCAGGGCTATGGGTAGCCATGGGTATTCCTTTCACTTTTTGTTTTACTCTCGCAGGCGGGCTTCTCATCGGATATTCCGTCAATAATATTACTCTAGCCGCTATTATAATCGTTATGGGGATGGTCGTAGACGACGCTATAGTCGTGGCGGAAAACGTCAACCGTATGCGCGCCGAAGGTATGTCCAAAGAAGAAGCCGCGGTCAAAGGAACGTCTTTCGTTTTCATGCCGATAGTCGCCAGCATATTGACGACATGCGTAGCGTTCGTGCCGCTCTTCTTTTTTTCGGGACGTTTCGGTGTGATGGTAAAATTCATCCCGCCTATAGTTTTTTTAATGCTGGGGGGAAGTCTCTTTGAAGCGCTTTTCATCTTGCCCGGGCATATGACGCTTTCTTTCGGACAGAAAAGCGCACCCAGGGTATCGGGAAAGAAACTTTGGGTGGAAAGAGCGGAAAATAAATATGAGATCATCGTAAGGGGGCTTCTGAAACACAAACCGGCGATATTCGTGGTCTTTGTAGCGCTGCTTTTACTGGCGGGATATATTGCCTCAAGCGGAATGAAGTTCGTTATGTTCCCGGATGAGGAGACCAGGCAGATAAATATTTCCGCGGAAACGCCTCCGGGAACCATGAAATATGAAACGGCCCGAATGGCGCAGCCTGTAGAGGAAGTCATACAGGGTTATACCGGGAAAGAAGTTGTAGGATACAGGAACGAAATAGCGAGGTCCAGGGGAGGGTCCGCCGCCCAGGAAAACAAATTCAGAATGGGAATTGAGATATTGCCGAAAGAGCAGCGCAAAAAATCCGCGGATATGCTTATAAAGGAATGGAAAGAAAAGTTCAAGGACATATCGGGTATCGAGAACATACGTGTAAGCAAGACCTGGCACGGTCAGGATTCGTCGAGCCCGATAGATATTCTGATAAAAGAGAACAACAATCAGCGCAGATATCAGCTTGCCGATGAACTTGCCGAGCGTATGAAAGATGACGCGGCGCTCATTAATGTGGAGATAGATAGGCCCATATACAATCCGGAGTATCGGCTTACTCTCAATAGAGATAAGATAAGACGGCTGGCGATAAACCCCGCGGATATCGCCAAGACCTTAAGGGCGTCGCTCGAAGGGACCATACTTTATGAGTTCAGCGGGGACGAGGAACCTGTATATGTAAGGCTTACGGTCATTCCGGCAGCCAAAGACGATATATCCAAGATATTCGAGATACCGATAGAGAACCAGGGGCAGTATTTGGTGCCGCTTAAGGACCTGGTCGAGATCGAAAAAGTAGAAGGGCCTGATTCTATAGTCAGGGAAGACATGAAACGGTGCACCAGAGTTTATTCGGACATTGTGCCTCGTTCAGGAAAGACCCCGCTGGAGATAGCGGAAGATTTCGAGAAAAATGTGTTCCCGAAATTTAAGACCAAATATCCCACGGCTATAATCGAGTTCCGCGGAGAAGTGAAAGATACCAGGGAGTCGGGCAAGGATTTTATGGTCGCCGTTATAATGGCGGTATTTCTGATATACGTGATACTGGCGCTTCTTCTTGATTCTTTGGTGAAACCGGTCATTATCATGCTTGCCATACCGTTCGGGATAGTGGGTATCATACTGGCGTTCCGTCTGCACGGGATAAGCATGTACGGATTTTTCGCGATCATCGGCGCGCTGGGCTTGGCGGGTGTTGTCGTCAACGATTCCATAATAATGATGGCGAAACTGGATAAGGCGTTCGATATGGGGAAGGATCGGAAAGAAAAAGACGCGCAGATAGCCGGTATAGCAAAGACAAGGTTAAGGGCGGTGGTCCTTACCACCGTTACCACGGTAGTCGCTATAGTGCCCACGGCTTACGGCTGGGCGGGATACGATTCAATGCTCGCACAGATGATGATGGCGATGGCATGGGGGCTTTTGTTCGGGACCGTGATAACACTAGTGCTGATCCCGTGTATGTATAGTTTTTATAAAGGGGTCCAATACAGGTTTATCGCGAGATGATACTATGAAAAAAATATTGGTTATGATACTTTTAAGCGTTTTTATTTGCGTCCCGGGGCTCTTTGCCCAAGAGACGGAAACGCCGGAGGCTTTATCGCTGGATGAATTCATAGAGCTGGCGTGCGCCAGAGATAGAGTATTCGAGAACATCCTTATTGATAATCTTGAACTGAAATACAAAAAGAAACTGGCTCTTCCGGCCGACGATATGGTGGTATCCTCTAAAAGCGAGTATGTGACGCTCTTGAAGAACACCGAACAGGGGTATCCCGCGTATGATATCGCTCTAAGTAAACTTTTTCCTTATACGGGAACAGAAATAGAAGCGGGATACAGCTCGACCTTGAGTGCGGGCGCACTGGACACCGTAGACGCGGAATTTTACGCTTCGGTCTCGCAACCCATAGCGCGGGACGCGTTCGGGAGGGCAACACGGCTTCTCGATAAGATCGTAGGTATGGAGATAGACATCGCCGGATACCAGATCGTAGAGGCGTATGAAACCTATTTATCCTCTATCATCCTTATCTACTATGACTGGTATGAAGCGTATGAGAACGTCAAGACGGCGGAAAACTCTTACAACGAAAGCGTGAAGCTTTTGAAGAACGTTGAGGACCGGGAAAAAAGCAACATTGCTCTGCCGGTCGATGTTAATAAGGTGAAACTTCAGACGCTGCGGAAAGAAGAGACATTGATAGAATTGAGGAACCTGTACAAACAATATACTAATCTCCTGAAGAGAAGTATAGGGTATGATACAGAGCGAGACCTTCTGCCTTCCCCAACGGACCAGTACGATAACGTAAACATAGATTTCGAGAAGGATTATAAAAAATTCAAAGAAGAGAGCAGGACCTCAAGAACGCTTGATATGCTGGAAGAAAAGGGCGCCTTCCAGGTCCGCAAGGACGCGGACGATCTTCTTCCCTCTATAGATCTTTTCGCGGAATATTCCATAGACGCTAGCGACCGTAAACTTAACAATGATGATAAAAAGGTGATGGCGGGTGTGACTCTTGAATATCCGTTCCCGGGACAGGTCGAACATGCCGAGTACGAAACGTCAAAGATAGAACTTAAGAAACGCGCGCTGGACAAGGTGAACACTCATATAAGCTTATATACGGAGCTAAGGAATATATATCAGGAAATAGAAAATACGAGGGAACTTATAAGGATAGCCGAAGAAAAGATCACAGTTTCACAGTCCATAGTGAATGACGATACGGTCAATTATTCTTACGGCAAGGTGATACTGAACAATTTCATAGACGAAGTGAACCAGCTGGATCTTAACAGATTCAGTAAGATACAGTACAGTATAAAACTGAAGCGGCTTATTATAGACTGGCTGACCTTGACCGACCAGCTTGTCAGGAAGAAAGATCTGAAGATCAGTCAGTAGTCGGGAGTTCGGAGTTGGGAGAAGTTTATAGAGTATAGCGTATAGCGAGAAAGCAGTCTAAAAGTCGAAATGTCAAAAGTCTAAAAGTCTGTTGAGAATATTATACGAGCAACTGGTAAAACTGTATAAAGTTCTTTCCCCGCGAATTTTTAACCCATTTGCTCCGCGCTTCAGCGCGGATAAAAAAGCGGGACTCCTCTCGCTTTGCTCGGGACACTGCAGGATCAATTGTAGACCCTTCGGCTTCGCTCCCCTTGACAAGCTCCCCTCGGCTTTGCTCGGGACAGGCGGGGCAGGCAGGGCAAGCAAGTCCCGGCCTTCAGGCCGAGGCATATGTGAATCGACGTTTTTTATCTAGCATTTTGAAAGGGCGTTAAATAAACTCACCCCGTGCCGGGGTTCAGACATATTTAACGCCGGATACTTTCAAAAGCTATATAAAAAACTAAAATTCGCGAACGGGAACCCTTTGAACTTTATACAGTTTTACTTAAGCGGGTCACGAAATAAAAAAATACAATGGTCCGCGCCTAGGACGGAACCTTCGTCCTTTGAACACTGCTTTACAAGCAGTGTTTTGTGTCCGTTCCGATCGGAGTGAACGGCCACGGCGCGGCTGACCGCCTGCGGCGGTCAATCTGGAATTGCTGAACAATATTAAAAGTGAGCAGTACTATCCTTTTACCGGTTTCTGGTAACTTAACTTAACGGACCTTTAAACTTTTTAACTTTTAAAACTGCTCTTCTAACTTCTGTTCTCGGCGCCTACACTCTGACACTCTGACACGGCGCCTGCCCTGTACCGGAACGAAGTGACTGGTACGGGGATACCCTGACACTAGATAGAATTTCTCGCTTCTCTTATACCTGTGCTCTATGCCATTATCGCCATCTGACCGCTGATCTCTAGCTCTACTTTACATATATGTAGAGCTTTTATGCGGGTTTTAGTGTAAAATAGAGCCAGGTCCGATGTGAACGCGGATCTGATAGATGATGTTTTTAAAAAATGAGGTGTAAGAGTATTATGACTAAAGAAAGTAGAACGAATCTCTCTTTTGACGGGTTGGGTATCGCCCCTAAGATAATCGAAGCGTTGGACCGGCTGAAATTCACTCAACCGACCCCGATCCAGCACAAAGCTATACCCATAGCGATAGACGGGACGGATATTATAGGGGTGGCGCAGACCGGCACAGGAAAGACCCTGGCCTTTGTTATCCCTGTTATACAGTGTCTTTCCAGGAATATGGGACACTGTCTTGTGCTTGTTCCTACCCGGGAGCTGGCTTTACAGGTGAGCGAATCCTTCCAGAAAATAGCACCGGCATTCGGGCTAAGAACAGTGGTCCTTATAGGAGGGATACCTATACAGGCTCAGCTGAAAGTCCTTAAGAAGAAACCGCGCATTATTATCGCCACGCCCGGCCGGCTTGTAGATCATATGAACCAGAAGACAGTACGTTTAAATGAGGTGGAGATACTTATTCTGGACGAAGCCGACAGGATGCTGGATATGGGATTTAAACCGGATATCGAACGCATTCTCAAGTTTGTTCCCAAAAAAAGGCAGACGATGCTTTTTTCGGCTACTATACCCGGAGAAGTAGTGTCAATGGGAACCGCTCATATGAGACTTCCCGTTCATGTCGAGGTCGCGCCGTCGGGGACAGCCGCGGAACGCATAATACAGGAACTGTTCATAGTTAAAAAAGAAGACAAGAAACAGCTGCTGGCTAAACTGCTGGACCAGTACCGCGGTTCCGTTCTGCTTTTTTCGAGGACCAAAAGGGGAGCGAGCAAGATCAACCGCCAGATCAGAGAAATGGGTCATAACTCGGCGGAGATACATTCGGACCGCACTCTCGGGCAGCGGAGGGAAGCGCTTGAAGGCTTCAAGACCGGGAAGTACAGGATACTTGTCGCGACCGATATCGCGGCTAGGGGGATAGACGTGATCGGTATTGAAACGGTTATAAATTACGATCTTCCTGACGACTCCGAGAATTATGTGCATAGGATCGGACGTACTGGCCGAGCCGGACATGAGGGAAGAGCCATTTCTTTTGCTACCCCGGAACAGGGCAAAGATATACGCAGTATAGAGAGTCTTATAAAGACCGCTTTACCCATTTTGGAACATCCCGAGCTCCCGCACGAGAAGTTCATCGTGCCGAAGCCGAGACGCGGTCCGGTGACGCGCAGGCCCAAGAGAAGCCTGACGCGGAATAAGTGGTAATAGGGAAAATAGAAGTCAGAAGGACGATAAAGAAGTGTTAAGTTATAAATCCTAAGTATTAAGTAAAACGGGCAGTTTAAAAAGTTTTAAAAGTTAAAAAGTTTAAAGGTCCGTTAAGTTACCAGTAACCGGTTACCAGTTCCCAGAAGAAAAACGCGGGATGCCGTGTAATGTTTTATGTGTGATGTGTAATGGGTTATTGGAAGAAGATAGATGGCGATAATGGCAGAGAGCACAGCGCACAGAGCACAGGTATAAGAGAAGCAAAATGTCAGAAGACAAAGGGTAGAGGTAAAGGTGAATAAGCCGTGATAGGCGCCGAGCACGCAATGTGCGAGGCGGGCAAAATGACGATTGAAGTTCTGAGGACACTCTTCCCGCGGGGGTATAAGCCCTGGTCGAAGAATGTCCCCAGAATATATTTTTATTTTCTATAACTCTATACTCTAATACTCTATGCTAATTGCCACTGGTTACAGGTAACTGGCAACTGGTTACTTTAAAGAAGGCATCTTTCACTACTAGA
>JBDRKO010000027.1:0-32012 GCA_043813915.1 Candidatus Omnitrophota bacterium | reverse complement strand
ATTGCGTCTCGGGCGCCTACGGTTCTCATCCTACCCGGGGAGCTAACTCCTCTCGAGATCTCCGCCGACAGTAAAAATAGAAATAGAAATAACAACCGGGTAGGACACCGAGCCCGAACGAAGCGAGGGCGAAGGGGCCCTGCACGGGGAGAGTAACGGAGAGAGGGATCTATGCAAAAACTTGTTTTTAGCGGAGATCCCGATCGGAGTTACGGATAGATTGGTGCCTAGTTCGGCTCGCATAACAATCTATCCCCATAAAATAACATAGGGCAAGCTGGAAAGCTTGCCCTATGGTTATTTTATGGCTCCCCGGGTAGGATTCGAACCTACAACCTATTGGTTAACAGCCAACCGCTCTACCGTTGAGCTACCGGAGAATGTAATTTCGTGATTTTGAGTCTTAATTATAGGTAAAAAGCGTTCTATTGTCAATCCACATATTCCATAATTTGACAAATCGCATGTTTAAATGCATACTCTAATATTAGTAGAATAATAATATGAAGGCGTGGTCTGTGTCCGTGAGAGAGGGTAACTGGTCGGAGGGTATATGAGAAACGGTATAACGCGTATAATGGCCTGTTCGATGGTCGCTTCGGTATTGTTCTGCGGTTCATGCTATGGTGATACCTTTGTCCGGTCCGTAAAGGTATCCGAAGAACCCGTGATAGATGGATCCGCGTCCGATAGTGTGTGGGCATCGGCAGAGAAGGTCATTACTCATGATAATGTCGCGGGTATAGACATGGAGATCAGGACCGTTCATACCGATGACCGCATATTTTTCCTGGTAGTATTCCCCGATAAGGATGAATCAAGGACCCATAAAAGCTGGGTATGGGACCGCGATATCGAAGAATACGTGATGGGTAATGACAGGGAAGACGTGTTCACGTTCAAATGGAACATTGTTCCCGAGGAGTCAAAAGACCTCAGGATAGACAGCGATGATGATTATAGGACGGATATATGGTTCTGGAAAGCCTGCAGGACGGATCCTGAAGGCTTTGCGGATGATAAATTCGCTGTGCTTTCCGATTCTAAGGTAGAAAACTCCACGCCTGTATTGTCCCGAAATGGGAAAGAAAAATTTTATTTCAGGGACGGAGATAAGGGGAAGGCGGCCTATAGCAGTAAGATGGCGGTGGATCACATCGGAGATACCCTCCCGAGATTCGAGACCGGCACTCCATCTGGCAGCCGCGCGGATATAAAGGCCAAAGGAAAATGGGAAGACGGCAAATGGGTCGTAGAATTTTCAAGGGCAATGGATACCGGGAATGATGACGATGTCCGGTTTTTTATAGGTAAAAAATATCAATTCGGTGTGTCTAGATATGAAATGGCAGGGAGAAAGGTCATGCAGGATCTCAGCCAACCTTTTTACGGCGCCGGGGAGATATCGGAGAAAATGATATTATCTTTTGAAGAAAAGAACCCGGGAAGAACAGATGAACATATCCTATAAAAGAACTTTTTTGACGTGCCTGGTAGCTCTTGCCGCGGGTATTTTCTGTATGCGCGCCGCCGCGTCGGCGGCGGAAAAGAACATTCCGAACGGTAAGATACTGCGGATAGGTGTCGTGCCCGAACAGAATATACTGGAACAAAAGGCGAAATACGGCGCGGTCTCGCGTTATTTATCGAAAAAACTAGGGATGGATGTCCATATATCCATTTTAGAGAAATATGAAGATATATACGGCGCTTTTTCCAAAAAAGAGATAGACGCGGGGTTTTTTGGCAGTTTTTCTTATGTAAAAGCGCATGACGCGCTTGGAGTCGAGGTGATCGCACGGCCCGTATGGAAAGACGGGATCGCTTCTTATACGGGATATATTTTCGTGAGGAAAGACAGTTCCATATTGTCGGTACCGGATATGAAGGGAAAACGTCTGGCCCTTGTCAGTAAAGAAACCACTGCCGGATATGTTTTCCCCGTGACATATTTCAAGGAGAACGGGATAGAAGATATCCAGAAATATTTTTCAAAGGTATATTTTGCGGGAAGCCACGATATCAGCGCTTGGTCAGTATACATCGGGGAAACCGATATCGGGGCGTGTAAAAGCCGGGTTTTTAACGCGCTTGCCGCCGAGAACCCGGATTTTGCGGATAAGATGGTGATACTTTCCGAATCTTTAAAATTCCCGTCCAACAGCATAGCGGTTAGCGGGGAGATGGACGGGGAAACGAGAACAAGGATAAAAGACGTTCTAATAGGGATGAATACCGAGGAGGAAGGGAGACAAGCCCTGGAAGGATTCGGCGCTATAGGTTTTATAGCGACGACAGACGAGGATTTTGCTCCCCTTTACGATATGATAAGGATATCCGGGATATCAAAATGAGTAGTTGAGGATAACAAGCGGTGAACCCATATTACGAAAGGTAAAGATGAACGTTTCTTATAAGAAGATATGGAGCATCAGCATAGCGTTGCTGTTTGTGCTTATAGTTTTCATGGGGCTGTTCTCATACGAGAGCATGCATAAGACCTCAGATAGGCTGGAGCATATAATCAGGATAGAGGCCGGATATTTAGAACAATGGGAGGATGTTACCTTATTTTTGACCGACAGCAAGGACCAGTTCTTGGCGTATAGTTTCGGAGAAAAAGAGATGATAACTCCGGTTTTTTTGTCTATGGACAAAGGGCTAGCTAAACTTGCGGCCCTGGGAAAGGAAAAACCCGGACAAAATTCCTCGGTTGAGATAGATGTTATAGAAAAAAAAGCGAAGCTGTTCCGGCAGGCTGTCCGGACCTATAAGGCCGAATTGAACGAAGGATCAAAAGGATCTTTGGCAGAAGAGATGGAACAGATCGCTATGCATGCGGCATCGGACATGGTAATGCGGTGCCGCATGACCGTCGATTATATCCGAGCCGAGGTACAGGACAGGAACAAGGAAGCTCTAGAGTTCACCTACGCATCAGAGCGATCATTGGCTCTGGTTCTTGTCCTTTGCGGCCTAATGGTGATAGGGGTCATCCTGTTCTCAGGAAAGATATTTACGGAGGCCATAAAGAAGCTGATAAAAGCCGTTAAAAAAGTCTCGGAAGGTGATTTTTCGCAAAAAGTCGAGATATTCGCTAAGGACGAAATAGGGATCCTGGCCGAGGCTTTTAACGAAATGGTCGGAGAATTGAAAGAGTCTCGGCTGAGCCTTGTAGATAAGACCTATGTGGACTCTATATTGGATAATATGGTAGATTCGCTACTCGTGATAGATCTGGAAGGGAAAATAAAGACCGCGAATAACGCTACTTTGAACATGCTCGGGTATACCGCGGAAGAACTTAAAGATAAACCCGTGGAGATGGTGTTCGTTGATGAGGAGCAGGAGATCATAGACGAGATAAAAGAAAGCATACTTATCATTTCCGAGGGGTTCAAGGTGCTCAAGGCGAACAAGGCGTTTCTGGAAGAGACCGGACTGAAAAAAGAGGATGTTATCGGCCAGTTCTGCTATAAAGTAAGTCACGGCCAAGAAAATGTCTGTTCTCCGCCCAATGACCCATGCCCGATACGCGGCGCTATAGAGCACAGTAGAGCGTGTGTCGAACAGCACGAACATATCGATGCCTACGGGAATAAACTGCCGGTGAATGTGGTCGTCTCTCCGGTATCGGACAATTGGGGAAACACGCTTTATTATCTGCACATGTCCGCTAAACAGGAAAAGGGCGTGTCTCCGACCGCATCCAAAGAGAAGTTTCTTCTCTATTCCAGGGATATGGCGGCCAAACTGAAGGAATACACCGAACGGCTCGAGCATACTGTTATATTCAGTAAACCCGGTCTCAAACGGCTCATACGCCAAGGATCGGTCAAAGATATAGAAATGAAATACCGGACCAAAACGGGAGAGAAGATAGAAGTGGTCTTTTCCGGGTCGGTGCTCAATCCGGAAGAGAAGGGCAGGAGCGGCAGGAACCGGGACATTACGCACGCGAGGAAAGAAGTGGTCGGGTTTTTAGGCGTTGCCAGGGATATGAGAGAGACGAGGATGCTGATAAAAGATCTTCAGGCGGCCAAAATAGAACTGACCGATTGGTCCCAGAACCTCGAGAAAAAGGTCGAAGAAAGAACAAAAGAACTTACTATGGCCCAAGAAGCTACGCTGAACATGATGGAGGATCTGGGAGAAGAGACCGCGAAACTCGAAAGGTCCAACGAAGAGATCCAGAAAGTGCAGGCCGAGGTAGAAAAGTTTTCCAAGAACCTTGAGGAGAAGGTAAAGAAACGGACAGCAGAACTCTCTGTTCTCTACGAGATATCGCGTATGATATCGTATACTCTTGATTACCAGCAGCTGTTCAAACTTATCATGGGGTCTCTCAGTAAAATAGTGGAGTATGATATATGCGCGGCGCTGATATTGGGCGAAGGGGCGAACAATGTAACGGTGAACACGCCCTATGTGGAAAACGCGAGGTTCATCGAGCCCATGAAAGAAAGGCTAGTTGATTTTACTGCTCATCTTGTCGACCGGAATATACAGCTGAATAAGACCAGCATAGTATCTGTTACCGATAAACCCGCAGAGAAGGGAGAAGAAGCGGAAAAAGACACGGAACTTAGGTCTTTCTGTGACGTTCCCTTCGTGGTGCACGGGAACGCTATCGGCGCGATAAGCGTAGCCAGCTGCAGGGATAACGCTTTCAGCGAGGAATCGGTAAAATTCATATATACTATAGCCAACCAGACAGCCGGTGCCATGGAACAGCTGCAGGCGGCTCTCGAAGCCGAAAGGTCCAAGATGGCGTCCCTGGTCGAAAGCATGACGGAAGGCGTTATTATGGTGGATGTTAACGGCGGGATCCTGGTGATGAACCCCAAAGCCAAGGCTATGATGGCTTTTTCCAGGGAAGAAACGGTAAAGGCCGAAAGCCTTAGGGCCATAATGGCCTCCGCCGGCCTTGAGGACCATGTGAAGGATTGTCTGAGCGACAATAGATCCATAACCGTCGAAATAATGTCGCCCGAAGACCAGAGAAGGACTTTGTATTGCACCATGACGCCGGTCAAGGAGGAAGAGGGCAGTATCATAGGGGTATCGGTGATATTGAGGGATATTACAAGAGAAAAAGAAGTGAACAAGATGAAAACGGAGTTTGTATCGACGGTATCCCATGAAATGCGCACTCCGCTCACGACCATACGCGAAGGTGTAAGCCAGGTGCTGGAAGGTATACTGGGAGAGACGACGGAAGAGCAGAGGACATTTCTTTCTATATGCCTTGAGGATATAGACAGGTTGAAACGCATAATAGACGATCTCTTGGACATATCCAAGATAGAATCCGGCAAAATAGATCTGAAGAAAGAAAAAGCGGATCTCGGCACTCTGATAAAAGACGTGGTAAAAACTTACTATATGCATGCCAAAGAGAACGGGCTTGAGTTGGTAGCAAAAATACCGGACCGGGAAGTAGAGATATACGCGGATCCGGACAAGATCAAACAGGTGATCATAAACCTGATAGGAAATTCTATAAAGTTCACAAAAGAAGGACGTATAGATGTCACGGTCGAGGATAAAGGCGACTGCGTGGAATGTTCCGTGTCCGATACCGGTATAGGTATATCAGATGAGAATATGGACAGAGTATTCAGCAAGTTCCAGCAGTTCGGACGCGTATCCGGCGCCGGAGAAAAAGGGACCGGCCTTGGTCTGGCCATTTCTAAAAGCATTGTAGAGACGCACAAGGGTAAAATAAGCGTTGAAAGCAGACCAGGTATCGGGACGATATTCAGGTTCACTCTGCCGAAATACAACGAAGACGATGTTGTTAGGGAATTGGTGGAGGAAAAGATAAAGATAAACGAGATCAAGAAGATACCGTTCTGCGTATTTACATTGAAACTAAGCAACTGGGCCGTACTCGAGAAAAAGATGGGGAGAGAGCGTATAGAGGATATTCTTGTGAGCCTGGAAAGAGCCGTATCGGAACAAAGGAATTTAAAGGGTATGAACGTTAAACACAGCTTGGCCAGGGTGATTAGCATATTCGACACGGAAGAGGAGACCGTAGAGGTCCATATTAAAGATATCGTCCGCGGCGTCAAAAAATGTTTATTCGAGAAATACGGCGAACTTAACGTCAGATTCTCATATGGGTATTCCCGATACCCCGGGGATTCCGAGGAAACAGGACCGCTTATAGAAAAGGCCATGCATGGACTTATTGATGAAGAACAGGAAAGGTTCGGCAAAAGAATAGTCCTGGTGGACGATGAGACCGATCTTTTGAAATCCCTTGAAGATTTATTGACGAATATCGGCTATAATAATGTAACGGTATTTGATAACGGCGGAGACGCGCTTGAGTCTATGAGGCAGGAAGCTCCGGATCTGGTCGTTCTGGACATGAAAATGCCCGGGATAAGCGGATATGAAGTGATAGGCCGGCTGGCCGGCAGCACTAGGACAAAAGACGTGCCGATACTTATAATGTCAGGATATGATGTGGAGAGAGGGGACCTTGAAAAACACGGTAAGGTCGATTGGATCCCGGCCGTAGAAAAGCCCGTAGATCCGGATACGTTCATGAAATGGGTGAATTATCTAATGTGATGAGGAAGGATAAAATGAAAAAAGTACTTTTGATAGATGACGAGCCCCATATAGTAAAAATGGTAAAGTCGCGGCTGGAAGCCAACGGCTATGAAGTGGTCACGGCTTTTGACGGTGAAGAAGGTCTGGCTAAAATGATCCTGGAAAGACCGGATATCGTGGTGCTGGATATACGTATGCCGAAAATGGACGGGTATACGTTCGCGCGGGAGCTCAAAAAAGAGAAGAACAAGGTCCCGATCATAATACTCACGGCCAATGCCGCTATGACGGATCTGTTTGAGGAAGAGGGAATAACGGATTGCGTATACAAACCGTTCAAGACGGAAGAACTTTTGGAAAAGATAAGAAAGCATTTGGGGGAGAATTAGAGACGCCGTGTAATGTTTTATGTGTTATGTGTGATGTGTTATGTGTGATGTGGGATGTGGGATGTGGGAGAACCAATGTCCGCATACCCAGGATATGGGGACATCCTCCCGAGAGGCGCCAAGAACGTCTGCCTGCCATGTCTACGGCAGGTAAACCGGCAGGCAGGTAATGTTCGAGGTGGATCGAAACCTCCGTGTTTCGACAGAAGTGTCCCGTTTGCAAGGGAAGCATTTTAAAAGTCGAGGATAGAAGTTCTGGGGACACTTTTCCCGGGGGAGTGTAACCCTGCCACTCAAAATGTCCCCAGAATATATTTTTATTTTTTGTTTGAAGCTTACCTGGCAGCGTTAACCAGGTTAGACTGTCCTAAATCGGAGGAAGAGATATGCCAAAGAAAATATTAATAATAGATGACGAGCCGCACATAATAATGATGGTCAAGTCGAGATTGCGAGCGAACGGGTTCGATGTAGTCACCGCGGAGAACGGGGCCGCTGGGTTCGAGACGGCTAAAAAAGAGAAGCCGGACCTCATTATACTGGACGTTCTTATGCCGGAGATGAACGGTATAGAAACGCTGACAAAACTTAAGAACACGGACGAAACGAAAGATATACCGGTAATAATGTTCACGGCAAAGGGGCAGGCAGAAGATGTCGAGAAGGCCCAGGAAGCGGGCGCCTGTGATTATCTTGTTAAACCGTTCAGCCCGCCGATACTGCTGGAGAAAGTAACTAAAGCTTTAACCTGATGTGAGGAGAGGATATGACGGATAAGGGAAAGAACATTATCGACATACTGATATCTAAAGGGCTGATCACCAAGGCGCAGTCCGACGAAGCCGTGAAGCAGCAGCAGACGGCCGGACTTCCTTTGCAGAAAATACTGATCGAAAAAGGCTTTGTGTCCGACGAGAACCTCGCGCTATCCATAGCCGCGCAGCTGGATGTGCCGTATATAAAGCTCTCCGACAAGGACATAGACCCCCAGGCCGTAAAAATGATACCCGAAGACATGGCCAGACGGTATAAGGCCGTTCCCGTAAGAATAGAAGATGAAAACCTATATGTCGCGTTCGTGTCGCCTTTGAACCTGCCGGCCAGGGACGAAATGAAACATATTACGGGCTTGGAAATAAAACCGATGGTATCTACGGAAAAAGAGATAGACCGGGCGCTTAATCAATACTACAAGGTGGAAGAGGTCAGTAAACAGGCCCTTATCGATATGCGTATGCAGAAGTTCAAGAAGCAGAAGATCGATATGCCCGAGAAGAAAGAAAAATGGTCCGACAGGACAGGCGAACTCCCGATCGTAAAGCTCGTGAACGATATAATAAACGGCGCGGTGAACGCTAAGGCGAGTGACATACATCTTGAGCCTCAGGAACCCGAAATGGTGGTCCGCTACAGAGTGGACGGAATACTGCATGATATTATGACCATACCCGCGCACATAATACCTTCGGTCGTATCCAGGGTAAAGATCTTAGCTAATCTTGATATTACCAAACAGCGTATCCCGCAGGACGGACATATAACCCTAAGAAGTGACGGGAAGGATTATGATCTTAGGGTTTCCACGCTCATGACGGTCGCGGGAGAAAAAGTGGTTCTTCGCGTACTTGATCGGGGCAGTATGATGATAGACCTAGGGACGCTGGGGTTCGTGCCCGAAGATGAGAAAGGTTTCAGAGGGCTTATAGATAAACCTTATGGTATGATACTGGTAACAGGCCCTACGGGTAGCGGAAAAACGACCACACTTTACGCGGCGCTCAACCAGATGAATTCCGATAGCGATAATGTTATGACAATAGAGGATCCCGTAGAATACAGGCTTAACAGGGTCAATCAGATACAGGTAGACCACGCGTCAAAGGTCACTTTCGCGACGGGACTTAGGACCATATTGCGGCAGGACCCCGATACGATAATGATAGGAGAAATAAGGGATGCGGAGACGGCCGATATTGCCGTGCAGGCGTCCCTTACGGGCCATCTTGTCTTAAGCACTCTTCATACCAATGATGCTCCCAGCGCGGTCACCCGGCTTGCCGAGATGGGCGTTGAACCTTTTTTGATATCAGCTACGGTAATCGGAGCGTTGGCCCAGAGATTGTGCAGGCGCATATGCCCGGAATGCAGGGAAGAATACATCCCTGACAGGAAAGAAACGGACAGTATAGGCCTTACGCTCGCGCAAGGCCAGACCTTAGCCCGTGGTAAAGGGTGCGCGTTCTGTTTCAATACAGGTTACAAGGGACGGATAGCGGTATACGAACTTATGAAGATGTCACCGGGGATACGGAACCTTATCAACGCGGGTGAACCTGTGGAGAAAATAAGACAGCTTGCCGCGGAAGAAGGTATGAACACTTTACAGGATAACGCGATAAAAAAAGTTATAGATAAAGTATCGACCATAGAAGAGGTAAAACGGGTGGTATATTTGGGGTAGGGATAGAGCGGGGATAGAAGTCAGAGAGCAGAAGACAGGAGTCAGAGGGACGAAGGAAGATGGAAGAAGGACGAAGGACGAGATTGCTTCCCCCCGCTGTTTCGTTTTGCTTTAGGGGCTATCGCCCCACTTCGTTGCGCAAAGCGAAACAAAACGACGGGGGTCGCAATGACGGGGTGGCGGAAAATTTTTACCATTTACCAAATACTATATACCAAATACCGTTCACCGTTCACTAATTATGAGGCGATATGAGGAAGAGAAGGATACAGATAGAAGAAGTGGTAGTTTTTACGGAACGTCTTTCTTCCATGATAAACGCGGGCCTGCCGATAATAAGATGTTTGTATACTATCATGGAGCAGGAAGAGAATCCTGAACTGAAAACGGTGATACGAGGTGTATGTTTGGATCTTGAAGGAGGCTCCCAGTTCTCTGAAGCCTTGTCCAAATACCCGGAGGTATTCTCGGATTTTTATGTAAGCCTTGTGAACGCCGGCGAAGTGGGGGGTATACTGGACGAAGTGCTGGAACGCATAGCCGCGCATCTTTCCAAACAGCAGTACATAGTGAGGGAGATCAGGAAAGCGTTCGCGTATCCCGTGATCGTACTTTCTGCCGCCGCGCTGATAGTGGTCTTTTTGATGATATTCATAGTTCCGGTATTTGCGGAGATATACAGGAAGATGAGAGTGTCTCTGCCTCTGCCTACACTGGTGCTTGTGGGCATAAGCAACGCAGCGGTAAGATATTGGTGGATCGCGGCCGCGTCGATGCCGCTTATCGCGGTACTTATAAGGTATACGAAAAAGATGGATAATGTCAGAAGGGTGATAGACCGGATAAAACTGGATATGCCTATTTTTGGGACATTGAACCGGCAGATCGCGGTATCGCATGTTATTAGGACGCTGGCCGCGCTTACATCCAGCGGGATACCGGTCATGCGGTCTTTGGATGTTGTAAAGGACCTAAGCGGCAATATCATAGTAGCGGACCTAATGGACCATATAAAGTCGGGGGTGAGCAGCGGAGAAAAAATAACGGATACTATGAAAGGGAGCGATCTTTTCCCTCCCATGGTCACGCAAATGATATCAGCCGGTGAAGAGTCGGGCGCTTTGGAGGTAATGCTCAATAAAAGCGCGGATTTTCTTGATAGGGATATAAATTACACGATAAGCAAGCTTATAACGCGGTTAGAACCGCTTTTAACGACGGTATTGGCGCTTGTAATAGGGTTTATCGCTATGGCGATATACCTGCCGATGTTCGATGTGATAACGGGCATAACAAAATAATCCTATTCATGTGACATAATAAAAGGAGGGTGAAAGATGTTAAAAAAGTTAAGGAGGAAAAAGGGTTTTACGCTCATAGAGATCCTTTTTGTTGTGGTTGTCATAGCGATATTGGCCGCGGTGGTCATTCCGAGATTGACGGATACTGCCGCAACCGCAAAAATTTCGGCATGCGCGGCTAATAAAGCGAACATCAATACGCAGGTGGAAAAGTATTATTTTGATACCGGCGGTTGGCCGGTTAATGCGTTGACTGATATCGGAGCGGATGATGATTACTTCCCCGACGGAATACCTGCTTGCCCTGTAGACGACAGCGCATATGCTCTTGACGGGACTTCGCATAGAGTGACCGGGCATAGTCATTGATGGTAGAAGGCAGAGTAGGCCCGCGGCATGCTGTGCCCCTACGGTTCACAAATCACGAATCACAAATTACGCCATGCTCTATGTGCTATGCTATTTTCGCTGCAGGCAAAATATGGGATGTGGATCACGAGTCACGCTGTGCTCTATGCACTATGCGATTAAAGTTTAAATGTTAAAAAGCTTAAAGGTTTAAAAGTTGTCATTCCGAGCGAATGACTGTAGGGGATGAGACGAGGAATCTCGAAAAAAGATCTCTCGCTTCGCTCGAGATGACAGGATTGCAAGCGGTTCGCGCTATGCTCTATACGATATGCGATCATGAAACGCACACTACGAACTAAAAACGCGGTTACGTTCATAGAACTATTTTTCGTAGTTCTTATTCTTGCCGGGCTTATGGCTATAGTTATGGTAAAAATAGGTAAGACAGATCTTTCGGCTAAGATCAGCGCGGATATGGCAAATGTACATAAGATAAACGAACAGACAGAGAAATGGCATTTTGAAAAAGGATACTGGCCGCTGAAGGACCTTAGCGATATAGGCGAAAATAACAAGTATTTCCCCGAAGGAATACCGACATGTCCCGTTGACGGTTCCGCCTATGAAATTGACGAAACCTCACATCGTGTGACAGGACATGTGCATTGATCGTGAGTCAGAGTAGGCCCGCGGCATGCCGTGCCACTACGGTTCTCGAACTACAAACTACGAACTACGAACTACGAACTATGAACTACCGACTACGAACTAAAAAAGGTTTCACTCTAATAGAAATACTGGCGGCTATAGCGGTGGTCGGACTGGGTATAATTCCCGTTATGAACACATTACCCGAAGGGCTTAAAGCACTCCGCAAGACCGAACATCTTACGCGTGACGTGATGTTGGCACAACAGAAAATGGATGAATTGCGGGATCAGATACTGGGGACTAACGCGAGCTACGGGTACAGTAAGTCAGGCGGTTACGGCGGATCCGGGACATTCACAGGGTTTTCGGGTTACCGCTACAGCGTCACGGATGACCAGGGCAGCGATATACGCGAGCTGACGGTAGATGTATGGTTCGACGATAACGGTAATGGGACTCTGGATACCGGAGAGGACAGCGTAACGCTGGATACGAAGATAGCGAAGAGATAGGGGACAGAAGACAGAGATCAGAAGCGAGAGGCTAGAAGCTAGAAAAAGAGTCAAAAAGTCATCGGTCAAATCCGGGAGAATTCGGCACTTCCTCGGACATTGCGTCCTCGGTCGCTCACGTTGTTCGCTAGAGTCAGAGAGTCAGGTTGGACTGATGTGGAAATAATGCTGACTCTAGTGAGCGGCGAATAATGACTCTATGGCTCTGAGTAGGGCATTAGTCAATATAACGCTATGCTCTGTGCACTATGCGATTAAAGTTTAAATGTTAAAAAGCTTAAAGGTTTAAAAGTTGTCATTCCGGGCGAATGACCGCAGGGAATGAGCCGAGGAATCTCGAAGAAAGATCTCTCGACTCGCTTCGCTCTCTCGAGATGACAGGATTGCAAGCGATTTGGCGCTATACGAAATACGAATTACGGTCTACGAACTATGAACTACCGACTACGAACTCACAGAGGTTTCAGCCTTATAGAGCTTATTTTGGCTTTTGTGATCATGGGTATACTTGCCGCTATCGTGATACCCCGGGTAACAAAAGCGGATCTGTATAACAAATTCCTGATATATACTACCGCGCATCAGGTAGCGGGAGACCTCCGGCTCGCGCGGAGATTGGCCGTGACGAACGGTGATGACTATAAATTGGGGTTCACCGCAGATACATACGCGATATTCAAAGATAACAGCGGTGCGTGGGACCAGATTGGCGAAGAAAAGACCATTGGCGGAGATATTACGCGGACCGGAACGACAAGTATAACTTTTTCGCCTTCGGGGGCGGCATCAGGGAACGGGAATTTTAAGTTCGAGGCCGGGACCACCAGGTATAAGGCGGATGTAACGCGTTCGACGGGCAGCGTAGTTCTAGGGACGTATTAATATGGTATTTGGTCTACGAACTATGAACTACCGACTACGAACTAAAAAAGGTTTCACCATGCTTGAGGCTATTCTTGTAGTAGCCGTTATAGCGGTCATACTAGCCGCTATTTCACCGCTTTTCAGGACCGTAGTAGAAGGGCGTGAAAAGCAGGACAGGCAGATAGAGCTTATGCAGATAGGACGCGTCGGCATGGATGATATGGTAAGGAACATCAAGACAGCTACGGCATTTGTTACCGCCGACGCTTCGACCCTTGAATTCGAGGATTGGGAAGGGACGAACATAGAATATGACCTGAACGGGGATACTTTGGAAAAGGACGGAGATAGCCTGGCGGAGCCGATCGATAGTCTAACGTTCACATATTATGATAGCGACGGCGATATCACGGTCGATCCTTTAGAAGTACGTTCCGTAGAGATATCCATGACGGTATCCGATGCGGAAGGTAAAACGGATCCTGTTACATTCACTTCGATCGTCGCTATGAGGAAAGATGCCGCGTCGCCCAGTATGGTGGCGATAAATGAGATAAATTATAACGCGCCGCAAGGCGGCGTTAATGAGAAAAAGAATGAATGGATAGAAATCTATAATTTTGGAGATGATGCTGTAGATGTTGCAGGATGGACAATAGAAGGTGATACTATAGTCGCGAATGGCGGATCGACGATTATCCCGTCAGGCGGATATGGTATAATAACGTCAGTGAATACTGATACTCAAGTGTATTCCAATTACAGTGTAGACGCGGGAGCCGTGAAGCTTATGGTCAGCGATACCACTATAGGGAACGGTTTGAGCGATAATTCAGAAACACTTGATCTTTTGGATTCCGGCGGAGGGACTATAGATATAGTCACATACGATGATGCTTGGGGCGGAGATGGGGACGGGGATACGATCGAAAGGATAGATCCGGAAAATTCACCCAGTGACGCCGGTAATTGGGAAGCCAGCAGCGCTCATTTTACTTATACAGCGGGCACGGTGAATACGGTTAGTTAAGTGTTAAGTATTAAGTATTAAGTGTTAAGTGTGGAGGGATAGGAAGACCGTGAAGCTTAATATACTACGAACTACGAACTACCGACTCCCGACTAATAAAGGTATCGCGCTCATACTCGCTCTTTTCAGCCTGGTCTTCATCTCTCTTTTGGTCGTGGTGTTCGTAGACACGGTGACGATAGATCAGCAGATAGTCACGAACAGCGTCAGGGACGCGCAGGCTATATTCCTGGCCGATGCGGGAGTGGAATACGCGGTATATAAACTTAAGGATGACAGCGCTTATGATACGGACACGGACGCGGACGGTAATGTTTATCCCGACGACGCGGCAGATTTTGATACAGACACCATGGGAACCGGAGAATATAAGGTAGGGATACCTTCGGGGGCGCTGCCGAAGACTGTGACGGCTACCGGCATAGCGGGTGACTTTACGGCGAGCGTGGAAGCCGTGATCTCGAGTTCGGGATCTTCCGTTAAGATCGATACCTGGAGAGAACTGGAAGAAGGCGTTTAAATGGGAATAAAAATAAAAAAAACAACGGGAGTTTTTATCACCGACGGGAAAATATTCGTTTCTCAGTTGGACCTCCGGGATCCATCCGCCCGTCCGAAAGAAGCAAGCGTTGAGATACCGGCCGGGCTCGTGGAAAAGGGTCTGATACTTAAACCCAGAGAAACCGCGCATATACTAAAAAAACTGTTTAAAGATAACGGAATAAGACCCGGTAGAGTGAGTGCCGCTGTCGCCGATCACGGTAAGGTAGTGCGTGCCGTAAAGGTAGATGTGACGGACAGTAATAACTTGAAAAAAGTACTTAAGGAAGAAGCGGGCAGATATATGGCCTTCGGAGAAAACGCGTCGGCTTCAGGTTACGAGATATCAAAAGGAGAGATCTTTATGGTCGCGATGAGAGAAAAGGCCGTAAAAGCGCTTCTTGAGACCTTTGACAGAGCCGGACTTAATTTGACCAAGATAGATATGCCTTTTCTTGCGGCAATACGGGCTGTGGACAAAAGGGTCGGCGGAAATATAGATATGACTTCCAAAAAACCTATTATGGCCGTGATATGCGGAGAAAAAGGAGCGGATATCTTCATGATAAAAGAAGGAAAGCCGCTTTATTCCAGAAAACTTGATCCCGAGAACGCGGCCGAACTTGTTAATGAGATAGGGATAACTTCAGCTTACTGGAAGGAACAATTTCCGGGGGCTTCCATTGACAGCACTGTGATAATGGGAGATACAGCGCGCGCTAAAGGGATAGACCTGGAATTGGCCGATAGGGGGATATCTTCCGAACAGGCCAGACCTTTCGGCGTAACCGCTACTGAGAATAATCTGTCTAAAAGTGTCGCTTCGGGATTGGCCTCGGGGTCGATGAAAATATACGAGTATGGATTTGATGTGAATTTGATGCCTGAAAGCAGGATCCGGCGGATGAAAGCGGAAAAGATGCTGATGGCATCTTTACTCTCGATACTTCTGGTCCTATCCGTATATTTCATGGCAGGGCTTTTGATCTCTTCAACGGTAGCTTCATATAGGGACAAAATGGATAATCTGGAAAACGAACTGACCGAACAGATCAATGTTCTTTCGGAAGTGGAAAAGATGAATACGGAAAGACTGGAAGCTATGGACCGATGGAACTCGAAAAACAAGTTTCTGTCCGAAACTGACCGGAGGAACTGGCCGGAAATCCTGACGGATATTGGACGGTTCATTCCAGAGAACGTCTGGCTTACACAAATCTCTTCGGAAGAGAAGGACACGTTCGTTGTTAAAGGCAAGGCGTATGATCAGGATGAGGTATACAAGTATGTGGATCTCTTGAGCCTTTGTGAGGAACTCGACGGGCAGGAACTATCGGTCATAGAAGAGAAAAAGGAAACGGAGAGCTTTGAGTTCAGTATAACCTGTTTTTTAAGAGGTAAAGGCAGTCGATGAAAATAAAGGAAAGCGATAATCTGATCATACTAGCGGTTGTCATAACAGCATCCGCTATTTTTTATAATATGATGCTGGCGCCCCAGATCAACGGCCTGAAAGCCGTCAGAACCCAGTATGTTTCACAAAAAGAACTGGTCAAAGTGCGGTATACGAAAAAAAGTGAACTGGACAAGTTACGTAAAAATACGCTGAAATGGAAAGAAAAAGCGGACGATGCAGAGGGCAGGTTCCTTAAAAAAGAGGATCTGACCGAATTTTTTAAAAATTTGGACCAGGTAGGACGCGATACCGGCGTAAAAGTGAATTCTATAGATCCTTTAGAAAACCGCGTGAAGGAAAAGGACGGGATAGTGGATGAGATGCAGGTCCTAGTGGAGATCACCGGCAGATATACCGCGATAAAGGATTTTGTTAAAACGCTTTTTAACGGCAAAAAACTTTTAACCGTAAGGACCATGGAGATCAGCTCTGTTGACCAGGCGGACGGGAACATCCTGGAATCGTCGATAGTCCTGACATTGTTCTTATCACGGAGTTAAGGAACGGCATATGGAGATGAAAGACCTTCTTAGGATAGAAAAACTTAAAAAAAGCGACCGGGCCAAACTTGTGTTCATAGTTGTCGGTCTGGTGATCCTGGCCATTGTATTGGCAAGTAACCGTAACGGAGGGAAGAAAGCTCCGGCTAAAGAAAATGCGAAGCAATACGCGGCATCGGG
Source organism: Candidatus Omnitrophota bacterium (assembly GCA_043813915.1). Classification (GTDB taxonomy): domain Bacteria; phylum Omnitrophota; class Gorgyraeia; order Tantalellales; family Tantalellaceae; genus Aadella. Next base: position 15,210 of record JBDRKO010000027.1, on the reverse strand, counting down.
CCCGGACGTGAGAACTCCCGACGAGATAAAGAAAAAGAAAAATACGAGGATAGCAGATATTCAGGAACTTGTTCCTAGATCGGGCAGGAGCGATCCTTTTGTGCCTCCCCGGTCAAGACCTCGTAAGATCGGCTTTTACAGTTCGTCTTTCAGACTGGAAGGAGTGACCACGAGCCCTGATGGGAAAGTTATGGCCATAATAAACGATGAGATCGTAGCTGTTGGCGGTAAAATTGGCTCGGCGGAAGTGGTAAGCATAGCGAAAGAAGAGGTTGTCATACGGGAAGGTGAGAAAGAGTACAAATTAAAACTATGGTCTGACCGGTCTTTGTGAAAAGAGCTGTTTTTGTTCTGTGCCCGGCTATAAGGCAAAAAGGTACAGCTTTAAATAGCGGAAAAGCAGAGAATGTTCAAAAGGAGGACATATGTGGTTTGCCGCAATCGGTATTATTTCTTTCGTATTGAGTTTTCTGTATTTTTTTATGCCGGAAACCGTTAAAAAGATGGATGAGATCGGACGTAAAGCCGTTCTTGATCATACCGAGATATTAGACAAAAGAAGGATGATAGGACTTTTCTATCTTTTGGCCGGCATAGGGCTGGTGTATATGGGGATTAAGTAGTGAAGCGTAGTAGTGGACAGTAAAAATAGCACAGAGCACGGTGTTATATCCGTATATCGTATAGCGAAATCAAAAAATAAAAATATATTCTGGGGACATTCTTCGACTTTTTTAAACTATTCTCACTTAATACTTATAACTTAACACTTCTTTTTCGTCCCTCGTCTATTTAGGGCGGACACATAGGTCCGCAATCGTCAAAACGGGGACGTTTTGCCCACCTCGCACACGCCTACACTCTGACTTCTGTCTTCTGCCCCCAAAAAAAACACTCTTGACTTTTAATGTGAAAAGTATTATATTTGTGAACTTAGGCACAGAGTTTGTGAAAAAAATCACAAGCATCCGGTGCCGGCAAGGACCGTTCGGCCCATTCGCCCCGGCGAAGCCCCATGCTTAAGCGCGGGGGGATCAGGAGCAATTGGGAACCCTTCGGCTTCGCTCCCCTCGACAAGCTCCCCTCGGCTTTGCTCGGGACAGGCGGGGCAGGCAGGGCAAGCAAGCCCCGGTCTTTAACCCGGGGTATCGGTGAATTGACAGGCAATTAGGAGCGTAATGGGAACAAACGGTAAAAAAATACCGCAAACCACCATCTCAAGGTTATTCGTATATCTCAGAGAGCTTACTGAACTCAGTAGATTGAATATCAGGACCATATCTTCCGCGGAGCTGGGCGAGAGGACCAATCTTAGCGACGCTCAAGTCCGGAAAGATCTCGGCTATTTCGGTCAATTCGGAGTAAGCGGGTCCGGATACGCCGTTGAAGAACTTAAAGAAGCGCTTAAGATCATACTCGGTAAGGACAAAATATGGAATGTCGCGATAGTTGGGGCAGGATGCCTAGGGTCCGCGCTTTTGGCTTATTCGGGATTCAATACTCACGGGCTCAGGATAGTGGCCGCGTTCGATGCCGATGAAAAGAAAATTGGAAACACCTTCCGTGATGTTGTTATTCAGTCCATCTCGGAGATAAAGAACACGGTAAAGAAAAAAAAGATAGAGCTGAGCATATTAGCGGTCCCGGTAGAACATGCTCAGCAAGTGGCAGAAATATTGATCGAAGCGGGAGTGGAATGTATACTCAATTTCGCGCCGGTAAGTTTGAACGTCCCCGAGAACGTTAAGGTCAAGGACGTGGACCTATCCAGAGAACTTGAAACATTGTCGTATTTTCTGGCGGATAAGAACGGTGATAAAAAATGAACAAAAATGTGATAGCTTTAGGGGCCGAGAACAAAAATACGTTTTCCGTTATATCTGACGGGAAAATATACGTAAGCGGACCCGTAGGGAGTCTTACCGAACTTGATAATTACAGGTCCTTTGGCGATAGCACGGAAGCGTATATGAAAAAAAACGGTATGGTCCCGGATCATATAGCGTGTGATATGCATCCCGATTATCTTTCGACATCTTTGGCGGAAGACATATGCCGGCGGAATAAAGGATCGGTCCTTGTGAAAGTACAGCATCATCACGCTCATATAGTCTCCTGTATGGAGGATAACGGGATAGACGAAGAGGTCATAGGCATATCTTTTGACGGGACAGGATACGGCAGTGACGGAGCGTCCTGGGGCGGGGAGTTCATGCTATGCACGAGAAAAGCGTTCAGCAGAGAATATCATTTGAAATACGTTCCGGTGCCGGGAGGAGATCTTGCCGCGAAGGAAACATGGAGGACCGGTTTGGCGTATCTTTATCAGGCATACGGAAAAAACTATAGGATCGAAGCCGCATCGGTCATAAAGAACATAGAGAAATACAAGATAGATATCGTGGAAAAGATGATCGACGGTAGCGTTAATTGTCCGCGGTCGTCAAGTATGGGAAGACTTTTCGACGCCGTTTCGTTCATTACCGGTATTTGTTCTCAAGCCCGGTTCGAAGGTGAAAGTGCCATGCTGCTGGAGAACGCCATATATAGGAAGACGGAGGGTTCTTACGGATACGGGATAGATAAAGGCGGGATAGATATGTCGCCGGCTATCATCGGGATAATGAACGATGTTAAGAGCGGTATGGATAAAGGGACCATAGCGGCAAAATTTCATAATACTATAGGTGAAATGGTGTTCCGCGTCAGCGTTCTGATATCCGAAAAAAGACCCGCGCGAAAGGTCCTGATATCGGGCGGATGTTTTCAGAACAAATATCTGGTCGCTTATCTGGAAAACAGGTTCGCACCGAGCGGGTTAGAACTTTTTAAACATAAGAAGTATTCAACTACGGATCTGGGCGTTTCAATAGGGCAAGCCGTAATAGCGGCGAATATGTAAGGTAGGGGCACGGCATGCCGTGCCCCTACGTGAAGGAGGCGCGGAGCAAGACATGTGCTGGAGCATACCGGGAAAGATAACCGGGATAAAAGATAATATTGCTACCGTGGATATATCCGGTGTCAGGAAGGACGTTGCCTTGGACCTTATTGACGGACCTAGAGTGGGAGAGTATGTGCTTGTGCATGCCGGTTACGCGATACAGAAAGTAAGCGAGGATAAGGCCCGGTTCACTATAGATTTTTTCAAGGGCGGGCAAGAACAATGACCAGGTATGTCGATGAATATAGGGACGCCGGCCTTTGCGCGGAAATATCCGCTAAGATAAAGGATATTTCTAGGAAACCGTTCAATATAATGGAAGTATGCGGCGGGCATACCATGTCCATACGCAAGAACGGTATACATAAGATGGTCGGGAATAATATACGGCTGATGTCCGGTCCGGGATGTCCCGTATGCGTTGCCGCGGTAAGCGATGTGGATAAAGCGGCAGCCGTGTCCCTGACGGACAACACGGTCCTATGTACTTTCGGCGATATGATGCGTGTTCCCGGTTCAAAGATGTCGCTTATCACGGCAAGAGCCCTCGGCGGGGACGTGAGAACGGTATATTCCGTTCAGGACGCTTTGAAATACGCCAAAGCGGAGCCGGACAAGATGTTCGTATTCCTCGCCGCGGGTTTTGAAACGACCGCGCCGACGATAGCGGCGGCTATAATTCAGGCGGGTTCGGAAGACGTGCGGAATTTCAGTGTTCTTTCGCTTCTCAGGACGATGCCGCGGGCGCTGGAGGCGGTGCTTTCCGGAAAACCCGCGCGGATAGACGCGCTTTTATGCCCGGGCCATGTTACGGTTGTGACCGGGACGGAGATGTATAGGACGATAGTCGCGAAAAGAGGAGTATCATGCTGCGTGTCGGGGTTCGAACCGGCCGATATCCTAAGGGCTATATACGAACTAACGAAAATGCATGAGGCAAGCGAACCGGGACTTTTCAATGCTTATGAACGCGTTGTTGAAGAAAACGGGAATCTGTCGGCAAAAAGAGCTATAGACGAGGTTTTTGAGCCCGCCTCTACCTCATGGCGCGGATTAGGCGTTATCCCGCTTTCAGGACTGAAAATAAAGGAAAAATATTCAGACTATGACGCGGAAAAGAGATTAGATATAAAAGTCCAGGAAAGCGCCGAAAAACCCGGATGTATATGCGGTGATATACTCAGAGGCGCGCGCGTTCCGGAAGATTGCGGCCTGTTCGGAAAGACGTGTACGCCGGAAGATCCTATGGGAGCGTGTATGGTGTCGAGCGAAGGAACATGCGCGGCGTGGTATCAATACGGAAAATAGGGAGAAACCCCACACTTCCGTGTGGGGAATGGTGGAGGAATGAAGAAAAATAACAGATACTACACGCGGGAGCGTGTAGAAAAAAATATTATCACTCTCGAACACGGAAGCGGCGGGAAAATATCGCACAGACTTATCCGGGATATGTTCCTGAGATATTTTTCCAATGGTATGCTTAATAGGGAAGAAGATTCGGCTGTGATAGATGTTCCGGGAGGTAAGGCGGCGTTCACTACGGACACGTTTGTCGTAAAACCCATATTCTTTCCCGGAGGGGATATAGGTAAACTGGCGGTATGCGGGACCGTGAACGATCTTGCCGTTAAAGGCGCGGTACCTAAATATCTGAGCTGCGGTTTTGTAATAGAAGAGGGTTTTCCCGGAGAGGAGCTGGAACGGATAGTAAGATCTATGGCGGAATGGGCGGGTAAAGCCGGAGTTTCTATCGTAACGGGAGACACCAAGGTGGTCGGACGGGGAGAAGCGGACGGAATGTTTATCAATACTTCCGGAGTGGGGGTATTGGAAAGCGGGGATATACTCGGCGCGGAGAGAACGGAACCCGGAGACAAGGTTATTGTGACCGGGACCATAGGCGATCACGGTATCGCCGTGCTCAGCAAGAGAAAAGGGCTGGATTTCGAAAGCGATATATACAGCGACTGCGCGCCGCTTAACGGGATGCTGTCGGATGTTATGAAAAACGCGGATGGTGTGAAATTCATGAGAGATCCCACCCGCGGAGGTTTGGGGACGACCTTGAACGAGCTTGCCGGGTCAAGCGGTAAAGGTATTATCATCGAGGAGAAGGATATTCCGGTAAAAGAGGCTGTAAGGGCAGCGTGCGATCTTCTGGGACTGGACCCGCTGTATATCGCGAACGAAGGTAAGGCGGTATTAGTGGTCTCTCCGGAGTCGGCGGTAAAAGCTCTGGAAGTGATCCGCCGGCATGAATACGGTAAAGACGCTAATGTGATCGGCCAGATCACCGGAGAGGATAACCGTAAAGTATGTTTAAGGACAAGGTACGGCGTAACTAGAATAGTCGATATGCTGACCGGAGAACAGTTGCCGAGAATATGCTAACAGGGGGTAGGGGCACGGCATGCCGTGCCCCTACGATCCCCAAGGCACAGGTCACGACTCACGGGTCACAGGTCACGAAAAATGCATGAACTTCAGCTTATAGAAAGCCTGGTGGAGATACTGGAAAAAGCAGCGGTATCCGACGATGTAGGTAATGTGGAAGAAGTCCGGCTCGAAGTGGGCGAACTAAGATACGTGGTGCCGGAAATAATGGAGAATTGTTTTAAGCATTTTCCGAAAAGCGATAAACTTAAGGACGCTAAACTTATTATGGAAATGATACCCGGAGGGAAAGAGATCATGGTCAAAGGTATAGAATACACAGAAGCTTGAAAGTATAGAGGGACAAGACGCGTGAGGAAGGGATACATATGGCGTTCAAGGTGATAAAAGAGAATATATTGAAGGAAAACAGCGAAACCGCAGGAAAGATACGGGAAAAAATGAACGCCGGCGGAACGTTCATGATAAACATCATATCGTCTCCCGGCGCGGGAAAGACCTCGCTTCTGGAAAGTATAGGGCCGAAACTCCGTGAAATGGGCATAGCGTTCGTCATACTTACCGGGGACTGTTTCACATCACGCGACGCCGAAAGGATGGACGCGTTATCCTTGCCGGTCGCTCAAATAAATACGGGTAATGCCTGCCATATAGACGCGCAGCTTGTCGGTAAAGCTCTTGAGGGAGAGGATATACAGGCGCTTGATCTGGTGATAGTAGAAAATGTCGGGAATCTTGTGTGTCCCGCTGAGTTCGATATAGGTGAGGACGAGAAAATAGCGCTTCTCAGTACGCCTGAGGGGCATGATAAACCCGAAAAATATCCGCTTCTCATCTCGGAAAGCAGCGTGGCCGTAATAAACAAAATAGATCTTCTTGACCGTCTGGATTTCGATATAGAATATTGCGAAAGAAGCGTAAAAAAAGTGAACCCTGGAATAAAGATAATGAGAGTGTCGTGTAGGACAGGAGAAGGCGTGAACGATCTTGTGGAATGGATCATGCATAAGATAAAAATAAAAAAGGAGAAAAACGTATGAGGTATGTTTATCTGGAGAAAGATAATCTCGGTAAATTCATAGATCTTCTTAAAAAGGACCGAAAAGTGGTCGGTCCGGTCAGGAAGGAGAACCAGTTCGTTTTCGCGGAGATAGATAGTGCGGAAGACCTTGTTCTGGAATATAGGCCCACGATACTTCCTCCGAAAAAATATTTTTTTCCTCAGAAAGAAACGCTGGGTAGTTTTAAAATGGGCGCGGTCCGTATGGACAAGACGGCGATAGATATCGAACCCACCGTTATTTTCGCGGCCCATACATGCGATATAGACGGCATGGAATGTCTTGAAGTGGTCTTCTATAACGATCCGGCGGACCCGTACTACAAAAAAAGAAGGAAAGCTATAACCGTAATAGGATACGAATGTATGGCCCCGTGCGACGATTGTGCCACATGCGTGACCATGGATACACATAAACCCAAAGCAGGATATGATATCATGATAACGGATATAGGGGAAAGATACATTCTTCACATAAATTCACAGCAAGGGGATGAGCTTATAGACGATAATCCGATATTCAAGAAAGACGATGAGAGCAGGATAAAGAGCATACTTAAGGAAGTCCAGAAAAATAAGCTGAGCAAGTTCGACGCGAAGTTGAAAGCGGATTTCCGTGACCTGCAGGGTATATTCAAAAAGTCATTCAAGAGCGGTGTATGGGAAGACGTAGGAAAAAAATGCGTATCCTGCGGAAATTGTACGGCCGTCTGCCCCACATGTTACTGTTTTGATGTGCATGACAGTGTGGAACTTGATATGTCCGGAGGAGAAAGAAAAAGAGTGTGGGATTCCTGCCAGCTAGAGGAATTCGCGGAAGTCGCCGGCGGGGAGAATTTCCGGGAAGAAAGGTCTTCAAGACAGAAACATCGGTATTACCGGAAATTCGATTATCCGCTGGATAAATACAACAAGTTCTTCTGTACGGGATGCGGGAGATGCACACGGACATGTATGGCCGGGATAAGTCTTATAGAGACCGTTAACAATCTTACAAAGGAGAATAAAAATGTGTAATTGCGGCAAAAGCAGCTTATCGAGAACGGTAGAAGTAGAACCGTTGTATTCCCCGATGGAAGGGACAATAATCAGGACCGTAAATATGACCGACAACGAGAAATTCTTCGAGATAGAGCTTGAAGGAGGCCGGGAACTGGGCAACTTACCGGGTCAATTCGTTCAGCTGTCGATATTCGGTATAGGTGAAGCGCCGATATCCGTGTCTTCATCACCCACAAAAAAGAACAAGAACACTTTCGAGATATGCGTCCGAAAAGCCGGGGTGTTCACCGCGGCTCTCCACGGCCTGTCGGAAGGCGACAAAATAGGAGTAAGAGGGCCTTTTGGGAAACCTTTCCCGATAGACGACCTTAAGGGCAACGACCTGATAATGGTCGCGGGCGGTCTGGGTATAGTCCCGCTGAGATCCCTTATAAATTTCGTAATAGATAAAAGAAGGGATTTCGGTGAAGTAACGATACTTCTGGGATGCAAACAGCCGAAGGACAGGCTGTTCACCGAGGAGATCGAAAGCTGGCAGAGGTCTACCGACATCAACTACGCCTGCACGGTGGATAGAGCCGATCCCGAATGGAAAGGGAACGTCGGAGTTATAACGACGCTTATCCCGGGGGTGGATATAGATGTAAATCGTACCTACGCGGTAGTAGTAGGACCTCCTATAATGTACAAGTTCGTTATACAGGAACTTGTAAAGAAAGAGATGCCCGATAAACAGATAATCTTATCGCTGGAAAGACGCATGAAATGCGGACTCGGCAAATGCGGGCATTGCCAGATAAACGGGAAATATGTATGCCAGGACGGACCAACATTCACATATGCCGAGATAAAAGGATTGGAGGAAGCTTTATGAGCGCCGAAAAAAAGAAGGTAAGAATAGCGTTTTTTGATTTCGCGTGCTGCGAAGGATGCCAGCTTCAGGTAACCTACCTGAATGAAGCTTTCCTCGGAGTGCTTGATCATTGCGATATCGTCAATTTTCGCGAAGCGATATCGGAGAAGAGCGACGATTACGATATCGCGTTCATCGAAGGGTCGATAACACGCAAGCAGGATGAGGATAGGCTCAAAAAGATAAGGGAGAACGCTTCTATACTCATAGCCTACGGGTCCTGCGCGGCCACCGGCGGGGTTAACGGGCTGAGAAGGAAATATTCCCAGAAAGAGGCCAAGGATATCGTGTATGCGGGAAGAGAATTTCCTCTGGAAGCCGGTGAACCGAGATCGGTGGATCAGGTGGTCAAAGTAGACTACTATATACACGGATGTCCGGTAAATAATGATGAGGTGGTGGAAGCGCTGAAATCCATACTTTTGGGTAAAGGGTATGCTCCTCCGAAACACGCGGTATGCGTGGAATGTAAGCTCAAAGAGAACGTATGTCTTTTCGAGAAAGGGCAGGTATGCATGGGGCCGGTAACACGCGCGGGATGTAATGCCTGGTGTGTCAGCTGGGGGAATACGTGCTACGGATGCAGAGGGTTCCTGGATAATTACGCCGAAGAAGGCCAGACGGAAATACTCAAAAAACACGGGTATACGGTCGAGGAATTAAAAAGAAAGTTCGATCTGTATAACACATGCAAACTGGAGGCTGGGAAATAATGAGCACAAAAGAACTGAACATAAATGTGGAACATGTGACAAGGGTAGAAGGGCACGGGAATATAGTCATAAATATCAGGGAAGGCAAAGTAGAAAAATGCCAGCTGGAAATAGTAGAAGCACCCCGTTTTTTCGAGGCCATGGTGAGAGGGAGGTCTCTTTTTGAGGTCCAGCACATAACGTCCCGCATATGCGGTATCTGCTCCACGGGGCACTCACTTGCTTCCGTGAAGGCGGCGGAAGACGCCATCGGTTTCAAGGTGAGCGAACAGACGAAACTTTTAAGGAAACTGATACTGCATTATGAAACGCTGGACAGCCATATACTGCACGCGTATTTTCTTGTCGCTCCGGACGCGTTAGGCGTGCCGAGCGTTCTACCTCTAGTTAAAACGCACAAAGAAGTCGTGCTCAGGGCGCTAAGGATGAAAAAACAGTATAACGATCTTTGTACTATACTGGCGGGGCGTCATACTCATCCCATAAGCCTTGTGGTAAGAGGGTGGACCAAACTTCCCACCACGGAAGAACTGAAAGAGATGAAACGCATACTGCTGTCACAGGTAGAAGACCTGAACGCTACGGTAGGTATATTCAAAACGCTCACTCTTCCGGTATTCGAAAGGGAAACGGAATATGTGGCACTTACCCATCCTGACGAATACGCGTTCTATGAAGGCGATCTTATGACGACGGATATAAAAAAGCCTGTTAGGCCCAGGAATTATAAAGAGGTCGTACATGAGTTCCATGCCGAGCATTCTACGGCTAAACATTCCAGGAACAAGAGGGCTTCTTATATGGTAGGCGCGCTGGCAAGGATAAACATCAACTACGATAAACTGAACGATGAGGCTAAAGGTGTAGCCGAAGCTTTAGGTTTCAAGACCCCGTGCTACAATACGTTCATGAATACCGTGGCGCAGGTCATAGAGGTAGCGCATTGCACGTATGACGCGATAAAGATCATAGATCATTTTCTGAAAAGAGGCATCGATCAGAGCGAAACTGTCGCTTCATGGCCAACGGATAAAGAGAAACAGAGTTTCAGAGTGAAAGCGGGAACCGGAGCCGGTCTTGTAGAAGTGCCCAGAGGAACGCTTGTGCATGAGTATCAGGTGGATGATAAAGGTATAGTGACGAATGCCAATTGTTCTATCCCTACTAATCAGAACCTTGCGAATATCGATCTGGATATGAAAAAACTGATACCCGAAAGCCTGAACAAGACTAAGGAAGAGATAACTTTGCTGTCGGAGATGTTAGTTCGGGCGTATGATCCGTGCATCTCATGTTCCGCGCATATGCTGGACGTGAAGTTTGTATAGTCAATAGTTGGGAGTTCATAGTTCGTAAACCGTAGGGGCACGGCATGCCGTGCCCCTACCACCTGACCTTATTATGACCAAAACTCTCATCATAGGCATCGGTTCGATACTCCGCGGAGATGACGGTATCGGCCCGAGAACGATCGACGCGCTTGAAAACGAAAAGCTCGCCGAAGGCGTTGAACTGGAAAGAGGGGATCTTTCAGGGATGGACCTTTTGAAGTTCTTTCCTGGATACGGAAAAGTCATAATAATAGATGCCGCCGATATGGAAGAAAAACCCGGAACGGTAAAGGTGTTCCGATCCGGAGAGCTCAAAGGATCCGGATTTAAGAACATATCCTCCACGCACGGGATGGGACTCCTGGAGACCCTGACATTAGCCCGGAGCATGGACATGGAGGACGGTATCATCGTAGTGGGAGTTCAGCCGGAGCGCACGGGATTCGCTTTGGAGATATCTGATACCGTTAAAGAAAGTATGCCGGTAATATTGGAAGAAGTGAAAAAACTTTTATAAATGGAAGGTATCCAATGGATCAACAGACTATTATCTTAGTCACGACAGCGGCATCTATCGGCCTGATACATACTCTTGCGGGGCCGGATCATTATCTGCCGTTCATAATGATGAGCCGTGCCGGAAAATGGACCGGAACCAAAACCATGGCCGTGACTTTTTTATGCGGAGTGGGACATATACTCAGTTCGGTGGTGCTGGGGTTCATAGGGATAGCGTTTGGTATAGGTGTTATGAGACTCGAAGCCTTCGAATCTTTCCGCGGAAATATCGCGGCATGGGCGCTGATAGGTTTCGGTTTCGCGTATTTTGTCTGGGGATTGCATCAAGCGGTAAAGAACAGACCGCATCGGCATATACATATTCACGGAGATACAGGTCCGCATACTCATGAGCATACACATTCGGGAGGGCATGCGCATATACATGAAAGCGCAAAGAAGAGCATGACGCCGTGGATACTTTTTACCGTATTTGTTCTGGGGCCGTGCGAACCTTTGATCCCCATACTTATGTATCCCGCCGCCAAAAACAGTCTGCACGGTTTGATCTTAGTTACGGGCGTGTTCGGAGGTGTTACGATAGCGACAATGATGGGGGTAGTGGTACTGTCTTCGTGGGGAATAAATTTCGTAAAGATGGGAAAACTGGAACGTTATATGCACGCGATAGCGGGCGGAACGATATGTATGTCGGGCCTCGCTATACAATTTCTGGGATTATAAAAAAGTTCTTGACAAATATCCGGAACTTGGTAAAATGTTCTACGGACACGGGGAAGTGTTCGGTTAGAAAGCAAAGAGGCGTTCCGAGCGGAACGCTTTTTTATTTTAGATACAGGATGAAGGCGTCCTTTATACGTTGAAGATAGCGTAAAGGGCGCCTTTTCTTATTTAGGTTGCTTAAATCCGTGTTGTTGGTAAAATATACATTATCAAATCAGGAGGAGATATGACGACTAAAACAGATATAGAAACAGTTGCGGATTATTACGGGGAGAACGTTTTTAATCTTAAGACCATGCGCAATTATCTGTCGGATAAAGCGTATAAGAACCTTTTGGCGGCCACGAGAGAGGGGACTTGTATAGACGCGGGTATAGCCGACGAGGTAGCGGACGCGATGAAGACCTGGGCGCTTTCAAAAGGAGCTACTCATTTTACGCATTGGTTCCAGCCTCTTACCGGATCCACGGCGGAAAAACACGATTCTTTCATAGAGCCCGATTCGGAAGGCGGAGTGATGCTGAAGTTCTCCGGTAAAGAGCTCATAAAAGGCGAACCGGACGCGTCGAGTTTTCCGTCGGGCGGGTTGAGAGCGACTTTTGAGGCTCGCGGATATACCGCATGGGACCCGACATCTCCGGCTTTCATGAAAGAGGGAGAGAACGGCTCAACGCTCTGCATTCCGACGGCGTTCTACTCGTATCACGGTGAAGCTTTAGATAAAAAGACGCCTCTTTTGAGATCGGTAGCGGCATTATCTAAACAGGTTTGCCGTTTGGCGAGGCTTTTCGGGATAGATACTAAGAACAAAAGGGCATACGCTACGTTGGGACCCGAACAGGAATATTTTCTTGTGGACCGTGATTTCTTTGAAGCAAGACTGGATCTTTTGCAGACCGGCAGGACACTTTTCGGTAAGGCACCGGCAAAACATCAGCAGATGGAGGATCATTATTTCGGCGCTATAAAAACGCGGGTTATGTCATTCATGGCCGAGCTTGACCGCGAACTGTGGAAAATGGGGATACCGTCGAAAACGCGGCATAATGAAGTGTGTCCCGCACAGTTCGAAATGGCGCCTGTATTTGAGGAACAGAACCTCTCCGTCGACCATAACATGATGGCGATGGAGATATTGAAAAAGGTAGCGGAAAGATACGATTTTGTATGTCTTCTTCACGAAAAACCGTTCGCGGGAGTTAACGGTTCGGGTAAACACAACAACTGGTCTATTGTGGGGCCTGATGATAAGAACTGGCTGTCGCCTGGTGACAATCCGCATGAGAACGCGAAATTTCTTACGGTAATATGCGCTCTGATGAAAGCGGTTGACACGTACGCGCCGATGCTTAGGATGACGGTAGCTACCGCCGGGAACGACCATAGACTTGGGGCTAACGAGGCACCGCCGGCCATACTTTCCATATTTCTTGGTGATCAGCTGTCCGACGTTATCGATCAGATCGAACAGGGCGGGGCGAAAAGTTCGAAACAAACTGCTCCGCTTGAACTGGGGGTCACGGCTCTGCCGTCGCTTCCCAGGGACGTGACCGACAGGAACAGGACATCGCCGTTCGCTTTTACGGGGAACAAATTCGAGTTCAGGGCTGTGGGGTCAAACCAAAGCTGCGCGGGTTCCAATGTAGTACTTAATACCATATTCGCGGAAGTGCTGGACGGAATATGTTCACAACTGGAAAGTGATGTCGCGGCAGGTAAGGATTTCAACGAGTCGCTGCAGGCGATACTCCAGGATATAGTGAAAAAGCACAAGAGGATACTTTTCAACGGCGATAACTATACGGCTGAATGGCATAAGGAAGCGGAGAAAAGGGGTCTTCCGAACCTGAAGAACACGCCGGAAGCTTTAGAGGCCGTAAAGGATAACGAAAAATATATCAAGCTTTTCGAAAAGCACAAAGTGCTGTCGAAGATCGAATTCATGGCAAGGAACGAGATATACGAAGAGCAGTACAAGTCGACCGTAAAGATAGAAGCCGAAGTAGCGGTGACCATGGCGAAAACGGAGATCGTACCCGCCGCCATGGAGTACCTGTCCTCGCTAGCCGGGACCATATCCGATGTTTCGGACGCGGCCGGATATAAACTGCCCGGGACAGTGGAACTCTTAAAAGAAGTATCCGGAGAGACAGAGAAAACTTTGACCATGATAAAAGAGCTCGAAAAAGCAATAGCGGGAGGAGCTCCGGCGGATATGATATCCGCGATGAACAGGCTCAGAGAACCTGTCGATACGCTGGAAGGGCTTATTCCTAACGAGATATGGCCGCTTCCATCCTATACGGAGATGCTGTTTCTGTAACAAAGACGGTGAAAAAAATGGCTAAAAGAACTTCTGAAAAACAGTATTTGGATACGTTGACGAAAATAAGCAAGGCTATAACCAGCGATCTGTATCTGGAAGACATACTGAAGCTTATAGTCAATCTTACCGCGAGCGTCATGGGAGCGAAGATCTGCGCATTATGGCTTCTTGACGAGGACACGCAGGAGCTTAAGATCAGGGCGACGCAGGCTATGAGCAAAGACTATCTTGAAGAACGGTCTATAAAGTTCGGGGAAGGGATAGTCGGGCTTGTCGCCAAGAATAAAGAGCCTCTGGTCATAGCGGATGTTACAACGGACGCGAGATATAAACAAAAGGCATTGGCCAAGAAGGAAGGCTTTATCTCGATGCTTAGCGTGCCGATGCTCGTAAAAGATCGGGTCATAGGCGTTATTAATGTCTATACGGTCGAGGAACATAAATTCACGAAGAGCGATATAGACCTCCTGAGCGGAGCCGCAAATCAAGCGGCGGTCGCTATCGAGAACACGGAACTTATGGTGAGAACTAAGGTCATACAGGAAGAGCTGGAGAGCCGCAAAAAGATCGAACGCGCAAAAGGTATTTTGATGAAAGAACAGAACCTCTCTGAAGAGGAGGCTTTCAAGATGTTGAGGAAAGCCAGTATGAACAGACGTGTTTCTATGAAAGAAATAGCGGAAGCGATAGTGCTTTCCCATGAGATAAGCGGCGGGAAAAGAAGCTGATACCGCAAAGATAGCGGTACTTAGGTAGTTCAAACGAGGAGCAGTAAGAGGCATAGATGCCCTTTTACGGTATTTCTTATACCGTAAAAGGGTTTTTTTATTATTGAGACCACAACTTACGGCACGGAATGACGTAAGTTGTATGGTCGAAATAACCCATCCCTTTTGACCGGGGGCGCGGATAAGGTAGGACAAAAGAGCTGGGGTTAATTCGCACTTATACCTTATGTTACCTTCGGTAACATAAGGTATAAGCTCATTAAAGGAGGAAAAGATGTTTTATAGGACCATAAAAATAACGTTGATACTGTTGATGATAGGATCCATGATGTTTCCGGTATCGGAAGCTTTCAGTGAAGGTTTTCTTCCGGAAAAAGCGGAAGGACTTCCGGATGTATCCGTATCGACTTCGTTCCTTACTAAGTATATATGGAGAGGCCAGAACTTAGGTAACGAACCTGTTATGCAGGTTGACGCTTCACTGTCGAAATACGGGTTCACGCTTGACGTGTGGGGTAATTACAGCCTGGCGCATGACAAAACTCTCGATAGCG
>JBDRKO010000026.1:0-183225 GCA_043813915.1 Candidatus Omnitrophota bacterium | reverse complement strand
TTTTTAACAAGGGGGCTAGCCCCCTTCTCTTTTTCTTCCTTCTTGCTCCAACAAGAACCCTTAATCTTTTTAAAACACTCTTGCTAATGCATAGGATCTTAACTATACGAGGGGGGTAAGAATCTATCTTACCATTTCTATCGGGGACTTTTACACTTTTTCCCTATGCCTGGAACGTCATACTATCCCCGCTAAACTTAGTCCCGCTATAGTCTTAGCGTCATTGATCCGTCCTTCTCTGAAGAGGTTCCGTATACTTTTCTTTCCCAGAACGCTGACCTCGATTATTTCGTCGCTTTCCTTTGACGCTTCTACTTTTCCGGAACAATCAGCCGTAAAAATATATATTTTTTCATCGCAGAAACCGGGAGTGGTATAAATGAACCCTAATTTCTTTATATTCTTTGCTAGGTATCCCGTTTCCTCCAAAAGCTCGCGCTTGGCGCATTTATAGGGAGTTTCTCCGGGATCCAGCTTTCCTGCCGGTAATTCCCATATGTAATCACCTATAACACCTCTGTATTGTCTAAGAAGTACGACTTTTTCCCCTACAAAAGGGACTACCAAGACCGCTCCCGGATGTTGAACTTCCTCAAAATATCCGATCTTTCCTTCGGGCAATGCTTTTCGGGACCTGAATACCTTTAGCAATCTTCCGTTAAAGACCATTTTTCTATACATTTTCATATTTCTCTCCGTTTTAAGAAGTATATACACGTTAAAGTATCTTGTCCAGTCAATTCACCGATACCCCGGTCTAAAGACCGGGGCTTGTTCCCAATTGATCCTGCAATGTCCCGAGCAAAGCGAGGGGAGCCACGGCTATTTCCCCCACGCTAAAGCACGGGGCTTCGCCGGGGCGAATGGGACATAAAAAGAGGCAGTCCATCGCGCGACAGACTGCCTCTTTAATAATACCGTGAAATGAGTTTATTTCTTTATATACTCAAGAACGGCGTCGTTCTTCTTCTTGTTCCATTCTTTACGGAATTGTTCCTTATCATCGGTCTTAAGTTCAGGAACGACCGTATATGAATTTTTGAACCCCAGTTTATGAGAAACTTTTCCCGTCCCGGGATCTTCTACCGGTATGAATTTGAACATAAGAGCTGAAAACACCAGAAAAGTAACAGCGCACACCGCGGTATATCTTTTCATTCTATGTGACCAGAGGGAAACTGTTCTGCATCTCATCTCTACCCCAAAATCAATTTCCCCTTTAAGATAATCACCTGCGATATTGCTGGCATCTTCCGAATCGGCAGCATCGCATAACAGTTCTATTACAGTTCGATATTTCATCTCTCCCTCTTGGATTAAAATTATCTTACTTTTCTATTATTTACATGAACAAGTTTACCGTATTTTCCATGTCCTGTCAACTTACTTTTTGAAATACTAACTATAAGAGGCACTTTTTCATTGTACATACCAAGAAAAAAGAAGCCAACGGCTATACATTAGATGCTGAATACCAGAACATCGTTTACCCTAGCTAGTGAGTTACAATACCATGACATCGTTTACTTTTGAAAATAAATAGTAGTAGTACTTTCTTTCTTTTTGGTTCTTTTTCTTTCTTTGTTGATACTGTGGATAAATACCCCAAAATATTCTACCCGTTATGGGTGTACGATGTCCTAGCACAAACAAGCACTAGGGTAAACGATGTCCTGGTACTTTTGGGTAAACGATGTATAGATATATGTCAATTAGATGTTAGAAGGACAGTCGCCGTGTAATGTTTCAGGGGAGGGAAGAAAAAGCCGAGGGTGGAAGTTCTGAGGACACTCTTCCCGCGGGGGTATAAACCCTGGTCGAAGAATGTCCCCAGAATATATTTTTATTTCCATTCGCACTATACGATTCCCCTATTGTCATCCGGGATAGTTTTATCCCGGATGGATTAAGGGGGTCGGGTATCAGTCAATCTAACGCTGTGCTCTATGCCCTGTGCCCTATGCTCTCGCGAACAAACCCCTCATCTCTTCATGTATGTACCCATTAGTTGCCAATATCTCGTCTCCCGTGACATCATAGACATTTCCCGCGAAATCCGTTACGGCTCCTCCCGCCTCAAGGACCATTAACTGTCCCGCAGCCGTGTCCCACGGAGAAAGGTACATTTCCCAAAACCCGTCAAATCTTCCGCAGGCCACATAACAAAGATCTATAGCCGCTGACCCGGGCCTTCTTACCGCCTGGGCCTTTCCCAAAACAGACTTGAAATTATCCAGGTTCGCCTGTTTCTTTTTTGGATCATACGCGAAACCCGTAGAGAGGAGCGATTCACTTACGCTTTTCCTCCGTGATACACTAATGGATATACCGTTAAGGGTCGCTCCCCTGCCCTTTTCCGAAACAAAGAACTCTTTTCTTGAGGGATCGTAGACAACTCCGACCGTTACTTCTCCTTCAACGGCTACTCCTATGGAAACACAAAACACCGGGAACTCATGCGCGAAATTGGTCGTTCCGTCAAGTGGGTCTATGATCCACATTACGGCGCTATCCTTTTCCTCTCTACCGCTTTCCTCGGCAAGTACGGAATGTTCCGGAAATTCTTTCCTTACAGCTTCGATTATGATCTTTTCCGAAGATCTGTCCACATCCGTTACCAGATCATGGATGCCGCTTTTATGCGCTAACTCTTTCAGCTTACCCATACGGCTAAGCGCGTACTCCCCCGCCGCTTCCGCTGATGCTATCGCAATCTTTTTTATTTTTCCTATATCATACATTTCATCTCCGGACCTTTTCGCGCTTTTTATCAACGGGCCGGTCAATTCACCGATACCCTGGGCTAAAGACCGGGGCTTGCTTGCCCTGCCTGCCCCGCCTGTCCCGAGCAAAGCCGAGGGGAGCTTGTCGAGGGGAACGAAGCCGAAGGGTTCCCAATTGATCCTGCAATGTCCCGAGCAAAGCGAGGGGAGCCCCGGCTATTTCCCCCTCGCTAAAACACGGGGCGTCGCCGGGGCGAATGGGCAAGCTCTTAACGGCCCCTTTGTCTTTTCGGTAAGATTATACTTAGAGGACATTTTCCGCACAAGGGTTTTCTTTTCCGGCAGAACATTTTTGCGGTCTCCACCAGAAGCGCATGCAATTGACCTAGTTCTTTTAGTTCTTCCAAAAAAGCCTCTTGGACAAGGCCCTGCACCTCGTCATAAGACGCGCCTTCGTCTATTATACCGTGCCTTGAGAATATACGCTTTGTGTAAGCGTCCACGACAAAGACGGGTTTACGGATAGCATACAATATTATGGAGTCCGCTGTTTCCGGACCTATACCGTTAACGGATAACAGCATCTCTTTTATGCGTCCGTAAGAGTACCTCCTGAGCCGGCAAATATCCCCTCCGCATGTTCCGGCTATAAAATCGCAGACGTTCTTAAGCCTTCGCGTCTTTACCCTGTGGAATCCCGACGGCTTGATCTCTCTAGACAGAACGCTGGCCGAAACCGCAGTCATGGCGCAAAGATCCATCAGCCGGCGTTTCTTAAGATTACCTATGGCCTTTTCGACGTTCTTCCAGGAGGTGTTCTGGGTAAGAACGGCCCCCACCACCACTTCAAAATCCGATTCGGCAGGCCACCATTTCAGGTCCCCAAAACGGTCCTCAAGCAGCGCGTACATCTTATTAAGCGTTCTTTTTGTGTCCATAGAGTTTATGGGGTTTGTTCGGTTTGGTTCGTGTTCACCCGGCTCTTTTGTCAGTTATATCAAGCGTCTCTTCGAGCCTTAGTTTGGTTCGCGGTCGTATAGATGTTTCGTTAAAGTATAGTCAAGCGTTTTGGTCTCGTTTACCTGTTAAGTCTGGCGGTACTGCCCTACCACATATCTGTTTCGTTAAGTCGCTTGCTTCTCTTCTTAAAACGCTTGCAGTAAAGTAACCGCTTCGCCCGTTCGCACCTTTTTTTTGCTTCATGTTTAGGTTCGGCTGTTTTTTCACGCTAGAACCTATTCCTGACTCTTTGACGCTATTCTTCCCTCGTCCTTCCTCTCTCTCTGACACTCTGACACTTTGACACTCTGACACTTTCTCTAGCCTCTGGGCACGAACTCTTCCCCCATACGTATCCTCTCTGATATGGGCGGATGGTCGTAAAGGAATATCTTTTTAAGGGCTGACGGGTCGGTATCGGCCATATTCTTTTCAGCAAGTTTCCGCATTAAAGAAATAAAATCTCTCTTATCCCGGATGGATCGCAGAGCGAACCTGTCGGCCTGTCTCTCAAGTATACGTGAAAAAAGATTCTGGAACGGCATAAGCACTAAGCTCAGGACAAATATCATCATAAAAAAACACGGGAAGAGGACAGTATCCTCTGGGCCCCACGCCCCTATCAACAGGATGATCCGTCCAACGCCCAGAGATACGGCGTAAAAAGCGGCGAACGTAGCCGCACCCGACATCAGCAAAAGTTTCCATATATGCTTATACTTAAAATGTCCGAATTCGTGAGCAACAACGGCCTCTATCTCCTCGTGAGTAAAATTATCGGCTAGCGTATCTGATATAATTACCTTTCTCGTTCTACCGAGACCGACCAGCGCGGCATTAGCTTTATTGGTCTTTTTACTCATATCTATCAAACAGATATCCTCGACGAAGATACCCGTTCTATCGGACAGCGATTGGATCTTGCCCTTTAGAGTTTCATCTTTCAATGGACTGTATTTGTAGAATAAGGGTATGATGAACGCTGGAAATAAACGCGTCATTACTACGGAGAAGATCATCCACGCGGCCGCGGAAACGAGCCACCAATACTTCCCGGTATAACGCATCGTGCAGTAAAAAGCCGTAACGCTCGCAAAGAGCATCAGAAAAGAAAGCGCTAAGGATTTCAGTTCGTCCTTGGCCCAGCTTGAAAATGTCCTATCGGACAGGCCATACACCTTTTCTATAACGAACGATCTCGTTATTCTTATAGGCAGAGCAACAATATAAAGATATACAAAAAATATGCCCGCGAGGACCAGCCTGGTCCCATAGAACCCCGGCCATATACCCTCGGCAAAGAGTGTCGCTTCCCTGACAATGAACAATTGGAACGCTACCAGCGCCGCTGCTGTCGTTACCAGATCCAGAACGAATATCCTGGTCTTGACCGCGGAATATCGTTTTGAACTTTCACTCCCCGCGCCTGACGTCATTTACTTTTACCCAGTTCAGCCAACGCTTCTTCGGCAGCTTCTCTTACTTTTGTGGATTCCGCGCTCAGGAGTACCGTAAGAAGAGCTATGTCTTCATGCGTCCCCATTTTCCCTATAGCGTATATCGACGCGAGTTTTACTTCCATATATTCATCATCTATGTGTTCTTTCGCGATACCCAAAGCTTTCCCGCTTCCTCTGTCAGCAAGAACTCTTATGGCCAGAGAACACACTTCGGGATGCAGACTCTCGGATATTTCGGCTAGGGCCCCTTCCGTATCACCTTCTTTTAGCATACCGATCTTTTCCACCGCCATTACTCTTATTTCCGGGACCGGATCCGCAACTATCCATACAAGAGGCTGCAGGCAATCCGGGCTTTTTATTTCTCCCAAGGCCCATACAAGTTCAAAACGCACTTCAGGGTCTATATCCCGGACCATTTGCGCGAGATATTGCACGACTTCTTTTGACTTAAGCGTCCCTAAAGCCGTTACCGCGGATTTCCGGACACGCGGATCATAATCGCCCAAAACCGCTATAAAAACGTCCTCGTCCTTCTGCCTGGCCATCCTGGCCATAGCATTTACAGCGTTATACCTGACATTCGGAGAATAGTCGCTGACAAGGAGCTTTCTTAAAGCATCAACGGACGAGTCTTTTTTTCCTATTATTCCCAATGTCCGTGCGGCTTCCTGTCGGACCCGAGGGCTCCCGTCCTTCAAGAGAACTACCACATCGTCCTCCGCTCTTTCGTCGGCGACGCTGGCTAGGACCTTTAAAGCGGCTATGCGGGCGCTTTCATTTCCCGCATCACCAAGCACAGGCAGCACATACTCCGTCGCTTCGGTCCCGCAGTTCGAAAGCTTCCTCTGGGCATCCATCATGCTCTGTTTGCTGTATAGCTGCGACACTAGGCGCTTTATCTTATAGTTGACCTTTTCCTGATCGGCGTGAGCGGCCGCGCAAGTTACGGATAACGCTAAAATAACCGCAACGATAGCTTTATTCTTTCTCATTTTTCCCTCCGGAACCGCTTTAGGCGATTTTTTTTGTTCTGTTTTTTTTGCCGGACATGCGCGACAGTTTCTTCCTGACACTCTCTCCCTCCGAGTCCATCTTCATTATGCGGCTCTTATATTTTTCAAGGTCCTCGGCATTTACTCCGCCTTTACCTATCTTTTCAGCCACACATTTCCCTATCTCATAATAAAGTTTTTCTTTCTGCAGGTTTTTCATCTGTATCTCAACATGGATCTGCGCGACCTTATACATCTTTGCAACGTCTTTTTCCGCCGCCTGAAGAGCTTTGCTCAGCTGCTCTCCGGTCCTTTTCACTACAGGCTGATATTTTTTTATCATTTTATCGATATCTTTCTTTTTCATGCTTCCTCCTTCTTAACCGTTAGAATATAACACTGATCAAAAAAATTCGTCTTTTTGAAAACGCGCTTTACATATTCCGCGTTTCGAAGCCTCAATAAAATCCACCAGATGTCCGATCTCTTCTGATACGGCTCTTTGCTTGATCTTTTCCAGCGCTTCGCCCGTCCCCATGCCCGACATAAAGAGGTCCTTATACGCCTCTTTTATCTCACGGATAGTCTCGCGGCTGAATCCCGCCCGCCTCAAACCCACAAGGTTAATACCCCTTATCACGGAAGGCCCCCTAACTAGCATGAACGGCGGGACATCTTTATTTACGCCGGTGAACCCGCCTATCATTGCATATGTCCCTACACGGCAGAATTGATGAAAAACGACATTGCCCGATATGAACGCCCCGTCCTCCACGTTAACATACCCGGCCAAAAGAGCGCCGTTAGCGATTATTACATTGTTCCCGACAACGCAGTTATGCCCAAGATGGGACTGCACCATAAGAAAATTATTGTCCCCCACAACGGTTTCCGAGCCCTCTTCCGTTCCGCGATGTATCGTTACATTCTCTCTTATCACATTGTTTCTGCCTATACGCGTGCGCGTCAGCGCCCCCTTATAGGAAAGATCCTGCGGCTCGTTACCTATGACCGCTCCCTGGTGCACCACGGTATTCTCGCCTATTTCCGTGCCTTTATATATGTACGCGTTGGCTAGTATGCGCACGCCCGCGTCCAGACGCACCCCGTCCTCAATGACCGCTCCGGGACCGATCGATACCGTGGGGTCTATCTCCGCGGAGGCTGAAACTATGGCTGCTTTGCTTATACTCATGCGTTCCGGCCCTTATTTTCTTCCAGCTGAGCCACGAGATCATTTATAACTCCCGCTATCGGAGCCAGATCATGGTCCCTGTTTATTTTTAATCTCACGGAATAATCCCCTTCATCGATAAGTTTTATATCCTCCTCCAGCCTTTCAAGGGGAGCGACGAACCGGTAAGACAATATGACCGCCCAGGTAAGCAGCACAAAAAAGACTATGGGCAGGCCTATTACCAAAATGACATTTATGCTCTGTATAACGGGCATAAGGTCCCTGGCGATAATGTCCGGCAGAACAAGCTGTTCCGCCATAACGGTAAAAATGAAAAAATACAGGCAACCTCCCACCACGACAGTAGGTATTATCATAGAAAGGATAAGTATGAAAAGATATTTGGACTGCAGAGACCGGTTTAAATATCTGATAACTCCTCCTTTTTTTCTTCACCCGAATACCCGAAAGCGATATCGGCGTAGTAGGCGACGGCACGCGAATCCGTGCTGTCGGAATCCGTCATCATAGATACGGCCATCACGTCTTTCCCCGCCTTTTCGCCGAAAAGCTTTTCGTAATCGGTATTTATATCCCGTTCTTCTTTTTTCCAGAGCCCCGCGTCTCCGGATTCCAGCACCATGACCTTTACGTTCTTGGTGTAAGGACTGTCCGCGACCGTCCCTTTTTTGACCTCTCCGGCCCATACATACTGTATGGCCTTGGCTTTCGGGAGAAATCTGGCATGGAATATCACATATACTTGCGCCGCGAAATCGAACTGATCTTTTTTGACCAGATTCCCGTTCCTCTCCGCGGACGGGAATTCCTCTACTTTCCATTCCCATCTGACGAACGGCCTGTTATCCGACAAAAGCCGCTCTTTGTAAAAAAGAGCCGAGGCGGAATCATCGCTTTCCGATCTTAAACATATCCGTCCGTCGCTATCCGCGATGGTATAGACCGTTCCTTTGCTCGCCAATACCCTTTCTTTCCACCAGCCCAGATCCGAGGCTTTGGAGAAAGAAAAATTTCCGACGATCTCTCCCGGCGCTTCGCCGGGGATCTTCATTCTGCCAAAAAAAAACGCTGAGTAAATGACCGCGGCTATGACTGCGGCGGATACGGACAAGTATATAAAAAGACCTTTACCGGGTAATCTCACGTGTTCAGCCTTTCTCTATATCTTAATGTTCTCCGCCCACTCTCCGATAACGGGTATTTTCCATTTCTTACCCATCAACACCTGAACGATCGCCGTTAGGGATACCACCCCGCAAATAAGCATGCCTAGAGTGTGTATTATCCCTCCGAACAAAGGAAGCACGCTCACTATCCATATTCCGACTTCCAGAAGGAAAAGCATAAGCCCCTGACGCGCATGAAACCTTATGAACTCGTCTTCTTTCTTCATAAATATCGGAACAAGACAAAATATCGAAACATATGACAAAGCCCCGTACAGGCTTTTTTCCGAACCGACGGCATCTTTTTCCTTTTTCTGTTCTTCCACTTTCGCACCCCCTGTTTTAATTATAACTATCATATAGAACCAGCTATTATTCTAGTCGATACAGAGCAAAAGTCAATATGTTACTTCGGATAAAAAAACCCCGGTCCGCTTTCACGGACCGGGGTTTTACCCTCTCACGTTCTGTTAACGCTTAGAAGCTGAGGCTCACAGTACCGACAACGTCGGTCGCTATGTCATCCTGATTGCTTGCGAAGTGATCACCCGGGAAGAACCAGCCGGCCAAAAGACCGAACTGCACATCTTCCGTGTAATCCCATGTCAGCTTAAGATCAACTTCATCACCGATCTCTTTATCAGTATTAACAGCAGCATTAAACTTCTTCGCTAACCAGAAATGGCCGTAAGTAGCGTCAATTGTCAAGCTATCTGTCGGCTCAATCGTCCCTCTGAGGAGGGCTTGATGCTGGTTAGTATAAGAAGGTGTGCTGGCCTGCGCCGTTGAATAGAACACGTTCTGGAACTCGCGGATCGCTGTATCGAACTTGCCTCTGAACATCGGATCCCAAGCGTCATATCTTCCGTTTGAAGCAGCTGTCTGGTCGCCGAGATATTCTTCGCCAGAATAATAGATATATTCCGCGCTTAGAACCGGTTTCCAAGCGAAATCATCCTGCCAGTAACGGCATTCTATTAACGCGTCTACCGCCCATCCTCTTCTTTCTCTATCCCCTATCTGGCCGGCTACCATATATTCGCCGCCCTGATAAGCGCCTTCAAGAGCAACTGTCCAGTCTTCGATCGGATCGAAACTGCCGCGCGCGCCGAACACATGAACGTCGTTATTGATGTTGCCATTAAGACTGTTGAGACTTATACCCGCGGCTCCGCCCGGGTTCCTTGATTCTTTCCAGAACCAGTATGCTTCGGCTTCCGCATCGTAGCTGTCGAACACATAACCTACGTTCACGCCCCAAAGGTTGATATCGTCATCCGCTCTTCTGGCGTTCTCGGCTATCTTCGAGTATATGGCGTCGATCGTCCATGGGTCATAATCCAGAGTCGCGCGGATCGCGTCAAAAGAGTTTACAACCGTGTATTCTCCCGCATAGAGGCTGTTCTGATTGTCTTGGGGCTGAGCACCTATGATGAAACCTTTACCGAACCAAAGGTCCTGTTTACCTATTTTGAGCGTAAGCGGTGAATACAGGAACTCTTTGAGCTCTATGTAAGCAAGGTCAACATCAACATCGAATGCTGCGTTCGCCGGAGCGATAGCCGCGGTGGTGACCGTTCCGTTAGGATCGATCCGTCTGAGTTCGCCGGCGGCGGTCGATGTGTAGTTATCATCGCCCCATACTCTCTGGTTCACGAGGCGGATAACCCCTGCCACGTTGTCCGTAAGATCGGCGTCTACCTGCACTTCAGCGGTGCTTGTCAGATATGTCGCCCAATCCGATGATTCAGTAGTAGCTTTGATATCATTGCTGTCGAGGTCATAGTTGCCTCTTGCTAAACCGCGCATCGTGATATCTCCGCTTACTTTCACACTCTGCGTTTCGGCGAACGCCGCGGTGGAAACCGCGAGCATAAGCGCGACAACGCATAAAACTTTAAATAACTTCATCTTACCTCCTTAAGGTAAAATTTGGTAAACTACCCAATATTTTGTATGAGACGGGCACAAGCCCGTTCTCGTATTTCTCTATATAAGTATCGCCTCGTTATTTTGCAGTGCCCGGCTGTGTATTCAACAGTTTATTTCCTCCCCCCTTTCTTTGCCTGATTAGATACTGCGTTGGCGGTACAGACTCAATATAAAAGAACTAACACACCCCTGCCTTCACATTGTAAAGACACGTGTGAATTCTGGTTGAAGTATAGCATGAAAACCCTTCATGTCAAGTTTTAGCTCCGCAAAAAAATGACCGTTAAGAGAACTAAATTTTAAGATTTTTTATCAACCTCTCCGAATTCTCTAGCACTTTAGCTTTTACTCGGGCGTCCCCGGTCAATTTGCCAAATATCTGCTGTATTTTCTCTTCCGACATAAGATCTTCCGGCCCATGAGAATCGGTATTGAATACCATTTCAGCTCCGGCTTTTAACGCTTCAGCGAAAACATGTTCATTCCCAAAAGAGTGCCCTCTCCTGGATGTGATCTCCAAATATACGCCATTTTCGGCCGCGAGCAGGGCATCCTCCGGTGATATATTTCCGGGATGCGCGAGTATATCCACTCCAGCCTCTATAGCGGCCCTATTAGTCCCTTTGATAACGGGTTCAGCGGGAGATTCCCCGTGTCCGACAACTATGAGAGCCCCCTTTTTTCTCGCGTAACGGACAAGTTCCGGAAACACCTCTAAAGGCGCGTGCGTGATCTCTACCCCGGGTATTACCCTTATGTTCCATACTTTGTTCAAGACCTTCGCGACACGTGTTATCCCCGCTAGCACCACATCGATATTAGAGTGGTCCACATGGTCCGTCATCCCTATGGCTTTGTATCCGGCAACCTCGGCTCTTCTGGCAAGCTCGCTGGGCAGAAGCACCCCGTCACTGAGCAAAGTATGAGTATGAAGATCTATCATAATACCTCCGTGTGATTCGTAGTTCGTGACTCGTGATTCGTGACTCGTAAACAGTGAACAGTGAAAATCGTAATTCGTAATTCGTGATTCGAGCCCCTACGGCCATTAACCATATACCAAATACCAAATACTAAATACTAAATACTAAATGCCGTTCACCGACTGACCTCTGCTCTCTTCCAGCCACTTATTCAGCTCCAAAGAGAACCGGGCTAATTTCTTTTTTTCGGATAAACTGTAAACACCCGTTCTTCCCTTAAGGAATTTTTCATTCTCGCCGGCGGTATTATTTACAAATTCTTCCAACGGTTCTACTGCCAAGCCGGTATCCGACACCCCGTCCCATACAAGATTGACCGGAAATCCCGTTTTACTCAGTGCCTTATCCCAGGTAGCGTCCAAAAGCACCCATCCTGAGCCGACGAACGCTTTGCATGCCATATGATATGTTATCGGTAACGCTGCGGAAAGAGCGCCTACCGTATTGTTCCGACCGGCCAGGACATCTCTCCATAAGAACGCATAGACATGATAGCGGACCTCTATCCCAAGCATTCCGAACATCCGGCCCAAAAGATAATGTTTGGGGCTACAAAAACCCTTGTTCCCGGCTATCATTTTTTCCGGCCCCTTGACAGGATCAAAAAGCCCGGGCAAAGCGGCATACGGAATATCGCGTATATTCTCGAATACCCGTATCCTGGCTTTTTTCTCGGATAGCCCTTCCGTCCATTCCTTATACTTTTCAAAAAGAGGCACATTCACATCTTCTTGCTTGTATGCCTTCGTACTCGTCATTTTTCTCTCCATACAAATACCTTATCCCCGGGGCGAACAGCAAAAGACAGTTTTATTCCGGCCCGTTCTCCCTTTTTTACGCGCTTGACCGGCATATGCTCTATCTCCATCTCTTTCACGTTTAAAAAAGAAGCGGGGGTCTTTTTCCCCGTGATCAGCATTTTATCGCCTTCCGCTAGATCTCCGGTCATCAGAGAGACTTCGGCGACACCTATTTTTTTGTAAAATTTTATTACTTCGCCGAGATATGTTTTTTCATACCCTCTCGGCACATCACCCTCCGCGTCAGGAGGTCTTCCGAAATAGAACCCTGAGGTGAACCCTCGGTTGAACGTCCGTGATAACCTGTCTTTCATGTCTTCTTTCTTTTTCACCGTCAAGGCCCCTTCAAAAAAGAGATCTATTCCTTCCCTGTATACAGCGGTGGCTTCCGCTACATATTCGGGAGGCCTATTCCGGCCTTCGATCTTAAAAGCCTCGACCCCGGATACGATCAATTCGTCCAGGAAATCTATGGTACAAAGGTCCTTAGCGCTCAATATGTGATCTTCACCCAGCACGTATTCACATTCTCCGTCCTTATCCTTTATCGTGTATTCCCTGCGGCATGGCTGGAGACATTCTCCGCGGTTAGCGGACTTTAGAAAAGTTTCGTGCGAAAGCAGGCATCTTCCGGACAAACTAAGGCACATAGCTCCGTGAACAAAGGTCTCGATCCCGCAAGCTATACCATTTTCCTTTATACCCCTGACAATGCTTTTTATATCTTTAAGAGAGCTTTCCCTCGCGAGGACTATTCTGGACGCGCCCAGTTCATTGTAGACCCTAAGCGCCTCGAAATTCGACACACTTGCCTGGGTGGAGAGATGAACCGTAATATCTTCTTCTCTTGCCATACGGATGACAGCCGCATCCCACGCGATAACCGCGTCGATCCCGGCCTTTTTCGCGTGTCTAAGTATCTCCCTGACCTTCGCTATCTCACCGTCATAGACCATAACGTTGAGAGCTAAATAACCTTTTCTGCCGCTCTCGCGCAGAAAACCCATGATCTTTTCCATTTCCATTACATCGAAATTATCCGCGCCCTGCCTCATATTCAGACCTTTAACTCCGAAATATAAAGCGTCCGCGCCCGAACGAACGGCGCCGCTCAGAGAACTCCAGTTCCCAGCGGGTGCGACTAATTCAGGTTTTTTTTGAAGATCCTTACACACGGAACTCTGCCTTTTGGACATATCTTCGTATTTTCTTATAGCTGGGGGTTTTTATTGCCTATCAGCGGGAGGCGTATACTCCGCTTTGTTCACCAGAAATGTTTTCTGGCCGAACACTTCGTCATTGGCGAAAATGCGGAACTCATATTTACCCGGATGCGTGAACTTCAGCGATGCCAGGTTAAAGACCAGATCATGCGTGGCGAGAGGATCGTTCACCGCTATCTTCTTGGGTATATCGCTTCTTCCTACAATAGAATAATCTTCAAGATCCACAAGTTCAAGATGAAAATCATATTCCCCGTTGGCATCGGTGAACTTAATGTACACCGATAAAAAATTATGGACACATGGAAACTTGTACGCGTTTATATTACCGAATATGCCTATCAGGCTCTTCTTGTTGGTGTGAGCCTCGGTTATGACTTTGTCGCATATGAGCATGGCGTTCACTATGGGTTTCGCGCTTTTTTTCATCTATCCTCCGCTTTTATATTTTTGCCGCTCAGCTCTTGAACTGACGCAGCGCATGACAATACTTTACAGCATACTTCTCTCTGAAGTCAAGTGTTTTAGGGAGTGTTTCTGAGAATATCAGGCGGTTCTTGCGTATAGTATGGTGTGGGTCTTGCCGGATAGGTCCATCTCCGATATAAGAGAACCTTTGAAGTTCGAAAAAATATACTCTGCGAATTCTCTCAGGGAAAAAGCATCCGTATCGTTAAGCTCAGCGTTATCGAACCACATGTATTTCCCGTCTTTTTCGAAAACACATATAGCATGGCTCTTTTCACGGTCTCCGACGGCAAGGACTCTGGGCCGGTATCCCAGGACTTTAAGCACCGCCGCGTTCAAAAAGGCGTAATCTTCGCAATCGCCGTATTTTCTTTTCAGGGTCTCTTGAGAAGAAAGCCACTTATCCTGCCGGCCGTCCTGCCTGTATTCAACATGTTCCTTGAGCCAAACGGAATACTCCCTAAGGGACCTGATATTATTTTCCGCTATTATCCGGACTATTTCCCTGTCCGATGCCGCAGGTCCGGAAACAAGAACATGTCCGTTCTGCGCTATCTCCTGGCGGATCTTAAAACCGCCCATAAATGAAGGGTTGGCAGCCTCAAGGGAAAACGCGTTCACATTCCAAACTGCGGATACATACACTATCAGGATCAGAACGATCCTCGCCATACGATTACTATCCTTTTTCCTGTTATTTTTCCTTGGATTTCTCATTTTCTTTTCCTTTTTGCTTACACTTACAGTATACAATCGTTGCGTTAATTTAGTGTTAGCAAAAAGTTCTTTTATAGTTATTTTTGTGTCCAAAAGTCCATAATTGGCTATAATATGGGAATACAATGGTATTTTATGGTTATCTGCTCCACTTTTATCTGATATTTATCTAAAATATGGGAACCCATTAAATAAAAAGCCGCTTCTCAATGTTCTAAAGAAAACAGCTTTCAAGCTTCTATTTTATAGCCTATTCCTCTTATGTTCTTGATAAAATTACCCGCTTCTCCAAGCTTTTCTCTCAAATGCCTTATATGCACATCTATCGTTCTTCCTATCACGGCTTTCTCTTGCCCCCACAAATATTCCAGTATTCTGCTCCGTGTCATTACTTGCCCTTCTCTTATGGAAAGACATTCAAGGACTTTGAATTCCGCGGGGGTCAATTCCACTTTTTCTCCGTTCACGGTAACTTGGTAATTTTTTATATCGATCACCAGTTTGTTCCCTACCTCTATTCTCTTCTCTTCTCCCCCCACGGACCGCCTTCTAAGAACAGCGTTTATCCTGGCGTTAAGTTCCGCTACGGAGAACGGTTTAACGATATAATCATCCGCCCCTATATCCAAGCAGAATACTTTGTCCGCTTCCCCGCTCCTTCCCGAAAGCACTATAACGGGAATGAGACCGAACCTTTCCGCCCTTTTCAGTTCTCTGCAAATATCCGATCCTTCTTCTTCGGGAAGGGTAAGATCAAGGACTATGAGATCGGGCAGGTCTTTGGTTCTATTTAAAAAATCAAAAAGTCCTTTTGATCCTTCGAACCCTTTGACCCTGAGACCCTTGGGCGCAAGGCTTTCCTTAAGCTCCTCTATCATATCGAGCTCATCGTCCACTATCACAATAAGTTTCTCTTCCATATATCGGGTCTTACTCCTTTATCGCGTTTCTCCACATCTCTGTTTTTTCGTCTATAGAGATCGCGTTAAGCGCGCTTGTGGAAGGCAGCGCCGTAACTGTCAGGCCTGAGGTACTGAAATTCTTATTGAATAGTTCTTCGGCTTTTCGTCCATTAAGGAGTATGGCCCGAATTCCCGGGGCCCGTGATACCATCCGCGGAATATCATTAACTTCGGGTGATAATATACGGTCATCCCGGCTACCTTCGCGGAGGCATGACCCTATCACGTCCCACAATCCTATTCTGTGCTTCTTTAAAAGATCTATTCTTTCGGCATATACGCCAGTATCTTTCTCACCTAGAATATCCGTTATGATCTTCCAGAAGTGGTTCCCCTTATGCCCGTAATATTGTTTTTTCTTCAGGGACATTTCCCCCGGCATGGACCCTAAGATGATTATTTCCGTTCTTTTGTCCACAACCGGAGGCAGACCTCTCAGTCTTTTACTCATACTTCTTGCTGAACAGCGGGTTTTTCCGAAAGTTTCTTGTTCTCTTCCATCAGTTTCTGTTTTTCCTGTAACAGCTTCTGTTTTTCCTGAGACAGTTTCTGGTATTCTTTTTTTATGGTCTTACTTTCTTCCGCCATTTTAGCGATCTCGGTTTCCTGCTGTTTGATCTTTTCTTTCAGGCCCAAGCTCTCGCCTTGTATCTTTTTAACCTGCTCGTTATATCCGATTATCTCTTCCTGGACCCTGGAATACTTTTCTTCCAGTTTCTCATGCTCGCTTTTAGGCACTCCGCAACCGGAAACCATCATAAAAGACAGGACTAAAGCGGAACCCAGAACAGCACCAATAACTTTTTTCATTTCTTTCCTCCTTAACGCTTGGTTTTCACAATTCTTCTTTATTTAATTCCCTCGTATATTCCACATCTTCGGTCTTGGTTATAGCTCCGTCCTCATACTCTTTTTCTATAACATTCTCGGCGTTCTTATATCTGTCAGTCTCTTTGGGCTCGGCGTTCTCAGCCTGCTGATCTTCCGCTTTTTCCTCTGCACCAGAACCGGAGATAGAACAGCGCGGCTGGGCAGATAAAGTCCCTGCTGCCAATACGATCATAAGAGCGAAAACCGTAACTATGAACAAGCATAATAGGTTCCTCACGGCATACTCCTTAATTTTCATGAAATGAAAATTAACCCTGAAGACGCGAGAAGCACGAGCATCTGAAGGGTCTTTCTAATGAAAATCTTATTAACATACTATATCGTGCTGGGAATATATGCAAGGGAAAACAGAAGTCAGAGAGAACAGTTTAAAAAGTTAAAAGGTTTTAAAGGGTTAAAAGTTCATAGTTCGTAGTGGGGATAGATGTCAGAAGTCAGAAGGAAGAGAGACGAAGGATGAGGGAGAAACCACTCCCTTGTCATCCCGAGCGAAGCCGAGGGATCTAAACTAAAAACACGACTAATGCCATGCGCTATGCTATCAGAGATTAAGGAGTTCATAGTTCGTAGAGAAGAACGGAAGACAGAGGTCAGAGACGAGAAGTGAGAAGCGAGAAAACAGAAGTCAGAGAGAACAGTTTAAAAAGTTAAAAGGTCGAAAGGTCTGAGTATTGATGCTCTATTCGTATAGCGCATATCGGATAGCGTATAGAGTATGGCGTTATATCGACCAAGGATCTAATGTCCCCAT
The DNA here is from genome assembly GCA_043813915.1 of Candidatus Omnitrophota bacterium. Taxonomy (GTDB): domain Bacteria; phylum Omnitrophota; class Gorgyraeia; order Tantalellales; family Tantalellaceae; genus Aadella. The sequence goes on along the minus strand of JBDRKO010000026.1, from coordinate 165,957 downwards.
AATCCATCCGGGATAAAACTTATCCCGGATGGATTATGGGTCACTAGAGGTTAGAAGCGAGAAGTGAGAGATAAAACAAGTATTAAGTGTTAAATCGTAAGTTAAGAGGACCTGGTTTAAAAAGTTTAAAAGGTAAAGTCCTTGATTCTCCCTGATTTCTATGTTAATTGTCCCTTTACTTTGGACCGAGTGAGGTAATAGATTACTAGTAAAATTCCTACGGGGCTAAAAAGATATGCCGAAACGTTTCCGAAAATTATTATAAAAGGAGTGGCCAGGACCGATCCTGTTACTGGTGAAATAATAAAATTTAAAATCCTTGAAACCCTTTTCTGCTTCAAGGTATAAATTCCCACTGGCAAAAACAGACTAACAATTGTGCCAAAGACAAAAAGGAATTCTCCCATTTGAATGTCAAGCTCATATCCTTTTGCAGGATCAAAATGCGGGAAAAATTTCATATTTACACCCATAACCACCGATACAATACCTACAGTTCCTATTAGTAAACTGATCACTCCAAGCACAGTTAATCCAACTAATCTTTTCTTTTCCATAATAGTGATTTCGAAATTTTGATATAACTCTTTAGTCAATTGCAGTTCAAAACGTAGCAAAAAAATGTCAGATCCCCACAATCCATCCGGGATAAAACTTATCCCGGATGGATTGTGGGTCGAGGTGTGTCAAAACCTCCGCATTTCGGCCGAGAGGTCGGAAACTCGGGATAGAGCTGAGAACGCTTTCGGGGATGCTCCGTTTTATTTCTACCTTCAACCTCACCTACTGCCTACTGACACCGAACCTTGACAAATAAGATCAATTGGATTGTTTTATTATAGTTTTTTTAGTATAAACTGCTCTTCTGCAAGCTTGTTCATTAATCCTTCTTCATTTTCAAACAGAGAATACGAATGGATATTCATTAGGTTTAATTTGCTCAAAAAAAAACCGCTCTTTCAGAATAAGGTAATGTATATTCTTCGCGAATATCTTGGTTTTTGTCTGCTAAAGAGAAAACTTCTTCGTGGGATCCATAAACACATTTATCACCAATTTTTTTTACGCAAAAGCTGTATTCGCTTTGCTGCAAATGATGTCGTTTGTGCGTCTTGACATTTTTCCCCATGGTACAAATTCTTGCATGTGGAGATTCATAAGTTTTCCCCGCACCGATATCCTCCATGTACATAAAGATCTTCGAATCAGTTTTTTTGTCTTCATTGAAAGCAAAAAAGGCTGCTATGTATGGTGATCTCGTCCAATCTAATAGTGGTGAAGGAAAGCCATTGTGCCTAAGGTAAGCCATATATCCATATGAAGCCATCGGTATCCTGTCATATTCACCAATTTCTATAATGTCTTTTTCTATGGACGGCAGATTCCAACACTTGGAAGTACAACTTTCAATAACAGATTTTATTCTACGAATTATTCCGCAATATTTTTTAATTGAAAAATTGTCTTCAATCCGATCTAGCGTTGTTTTCAATTTCCAGGAGCTATCACTCTGTCCTCGAAAAAGTGGAATTGAAACAGAGGAAATTGGATCTTTGTTCTGAAGCTTTTGAGCTTTAGCATAAAAATCTTTCACTATTTCTTCAAAATGTTGCCAATCGTTTATTTTCATATTCTATTTGCCCACACCTTTAACATCACCTACTGGTTGACAACTCCGAAGGCAACGGGTAACAGTCAGGTGGAGTGTATTATTATCTGCATATCTTTTTAGCTTTATTTATCGCCTCTTGCTCTAAGGGAGCTTGCGGATAACCATATTCTATGCATTCTCTTAAATATTGTTCCAGAAATTGTCCTAGTCCACCTGAGCGCTCGTATTGTAACGTATGAACTAATTCATGTACCAGTGTCTCCCTGTTATTCCAATAATCATACCTAACATAGATCCCATATCGAAAAGACATTCCAATGGTATTTGGAGTTATTAACCGTATTTCCTGTGCAGCATATTTTAGTTCAGGGTCTTCTGGCAACGGTATACTTCTTACCTGAAGAATTCTAATTTTTTCAGGACATTTTACGGGTATAATTTTTGCATCTTCTAATTGTTGAGTTGATAAAGGTATCCCTCTTGCTAGGATTTTCTTTTCTTGCTCTTCAGCCCATAATGTTGCTTTAGGAAGTAACTGTACAAATTGATCCGCATTCATTTTATATTTTCTTAAACGTTTTGTTTCCACAATTTATGACTTATTATCGTCAAAACACCTCATTTATTATACCCCCGCTCAAAACCTTGTCAACCACGTTGGGATATTGCAAAAAAACAGCCGGGGGCACATTGCGAAAGGAGGTCGAATGACGTCTCACAGAACTTGAACAATGGAACCTTGGACCGCATTCTCGCTCTTCTGATCCCCACTTTACTCTCTAATATCGAATCTCGAATGCTCTGTAAATAAAGAGACCAGCCAAAGCTGGTCTTTTTATTTACTGGCGTGCCAATAAGCACGAATTCGTCAAAAAGGTAATGAATATTTATTAAGTGGAAACTGTTTCCGCGACTTTATGTATAACTTCGGAAATATATGTTTGATACGGAATACCTTTTTTCTTTGCCATCCTCCGAATCTTATCAACATCGTGTTTATTTACCCGCAACGTCAATGTAGCATCTTTTTTTCTGGCAGCGATAGCTTCTGCGACATCCATAAGGGCTTTGCCGGTTACAGGGATATATTCACTGTTCACTAGAGCGGCTTCGATCTTTTTCTCTTCTTGGGTAAGTTTTATTTTCTTCATTTTGCACCTCGCAAATATTTAGTTGTATACTTCCTGCTGGGAAAAGCGGTTTTAAAAAAATAATGGTCATCACCTTCCACATATGGTACCACCCATACATATTTTTTATACTCAAAAAGCATTAATTTTTGATTGCTTCTTGTAACATGCTTTTCAATCCCTATAAAACGGGAATTTAAGAGTTCTTCAAATAAAACTCCTCGAGTTCTTTTGAGCTCCAAGTCCTTTTCACTATTCCACAGGATCTTTTTCATAACGCTACAATTATATCATATTACATATGTAAATACAAACGTATTTACTAAAAATGGCGTCCTTGGAGCCGCAAACGCGAACGGAGTGAGCGGATCCGGTCCGGGGAATTATGTCCAAAGACGGGTTAGCCAAGAAGCTCGCTTATTTATTAAACCAATCAGCGTCCCCGGGGCGACAACGTGACCGAATTGTATGAGGTCACGGAGCCGGTCCGGGACGCGATGCCGTAACGAGGTTTGGTTGCGTCCCCGTGGCCGAAAACGCGAACGAAGTGAGCGGATCCGGTCCGGGGAATTATGTCCAGAGACGGGTTAGCCAAGAAGCTCGCTTATTTGGATAACCCGTCTCTGGACATAAAAAAAGGACATCTTTTAAGATGTCCTTTTCGCGCCATTTTTCGCAGAAAAATGGCGTCCCCGGACCGATTCGAACGGTCGGCCTACTGCTTAGGAGGCAGTCGCTCTATCCATCTGAGCTACGGGGACATCAATAACAAATATTCGAACTACCACAGTTTTTCTTCGCACAGCCCCGCTACGATCCAAACTCGTCCTCCGGAGCCAAATAATATACAAATAGTTCGGCGTAGGAGGAAGCTACGGGAACACAAAAAATTGCTCTTCAAATTCTTGCAGAGCATTGGAACATTGTAACATTTCCTTCAATCGGCAATGTTACAATACGGTCTATTGCTTGAATGCTCTAATGATCAAAACTATATATCTCTTGTCTAGTCTCTGACTTCTTCCTTCACTACGAACTGTGAACAACGAACTACGAACTTTTCAAACTATTCTCTCTGACTTCTAGTCTCTTTCCTACTTACTCTTCTTTTTTTTCTTCAAAAGGTGCATAGCTTCCGCTTCCTGTTCTTCCATCATTTTTCTTAATTTCAAGATACAGGAAGCTTCTATCTGCCGGACCCGTTCGCGGGTTATCCCGAAATGCGTGGCTGTATCCCGCAGGGTATGGAACGACCCTTCCTCCGTCAGCCCGAACCTGAGCCGTAATATCTTTTCCTCGCGTTCGGTCATCTTAGAGAGCAATCCTTCTATCCGTTCGTGCAGAAGGAACCGTGAAAGCTCATCCACGGAGTTAACGATATTTTCGTCCTCTATAAGGTCCATGAATTCCGAATCTCCGGACTCCCCTATAGGAGCGTTCAGGCTCGAAATGCTGGAAGCCATCTGATTAAGCTGCCTCACTCTCGTTATGGGCAATTTCATCCTTTTGGCGACATCGTTCATCCCGGGATTCTTTTTCATCTTTTGGATAAGATGTTTTTTGACCTTCTGAAAACGCATAAGCATTTCCATTACATACACAGGTATACGTACTGTCTTACCCTGATTCGCCACCGCACGGGTAATGAACTGTTTTATCCACCAAGCGGCATAAGTGCTAAAACGGTATCCCTTGTCAGGATCGTATTTCGACACCGCTTTCATCAGCCCCAGGTTGCCTTCTTCTATCAGGTCTAGCATGGGGACTCCGAGATAACTGTATTTTTTTGCGATATTGATGACCAACCGAAGATTACTTTTTATCATCTTCTGCCGGGCCCTCTTATTTCCCCGTTTAACTTTTCCCGCAAGCTCTTTCTCCTCTTCGGGAGAAAGAAGAGGAAGATCCCTGATATCCTTGAGATATAGTTTTATCGCATCCATATGCTGACTTCCTAGGTTATAAGTTCCGGTTTTTAGTCAATTCACCGATACCCCGGTCTAAAGACCGGGGCTTGTTCCCAATTGATCCTGAGCCCCGGCTATTTTCCCCCCGCTAAAGCACGGGGCTCGCCGGGGCGAATGGGTCATAATCCCCATGCCGCTCTCAAGTCCGTCGCTACCGAAAGCGGCATGGGACAGTATTAATTATCCCTGAAGGACCGCTTGCGCCGCCGCTAATCTTGCTATCGGCACGCGGAACGGTGAACAGCTTACATAGTTAAGTCCTGCTTTAACGAAAAATTTCACGGAATCAGGATCCCCTCCGTGTTCTCCGCAAACACCGCACTTAAGACCTTTTCTGGTCTGCCGGCCTCTTTCAACGCCGAATTTCACCAATTGCCCCACTCCTTCCTGGTCAATAGAAGCGAATGGGTCGACTTTCAGCACCTTGGCCTCCAGATATTCCGGCAGGAACGAACCGATATCATCACGGCTGTATCCGAAAGTCATCTGCGTAAGGTCATTCGTCCCGAAGGAAAAGAATTCCGCTTTTTCGGCCACGGTATCGGCCACCAAAGTAGCTCTGGGTATTTCCATCATGGTGCCTACAGAGTATTTTACGTTCGTTTTATTGCCTTTGATTATAGCATCAGCGGTTTCGCGCACCACTTTTTCCAGGATATCGTACTCTTCCTTTGTCCCTATGAGCGGTATCATTATCTCCGGCAGCACTTTTATCTTTTTAGCGGCGACATTACACGCGGCCTCTATTATGGCTGTTACCTGCATCCTGCATATTTCGGGATACGTAATTGAAAGACGGCATCCCCTATGTCCCAGCATCGGGTTCATTTCATGAAGGGAATTTACCTTCGCTTTTACGACATCCGCGGTCGTTCCAAGCCTATTGGCCATCTCTGTCTGCCCGGCCGCATCGTTCGGCAGAAATTCATGAAGAGGCGGGTCAAGCAGTCTGATGGTCACCGGAAAACCGTCCATTGCCTCGAATATACCCTCAAAATCCTTTCTTTGATAAGGCAGAAGTTTCTTCAAGGCTTTCTCCCGTCCGGCCAGGTCCGAAGCTAGGATCATTTCGCGTATGGCCCATATACGATCCCCCTCAAAGAACATATGTTCCGTCCGGGTAAGCCCTATACCCTCCGCTCCGAAAGCTCTCGCGTTAAGCGCGTCTTGAGGAGAATCGGCATTTGTCCTGACGCTGATCTTACGGTATTTATCGGACCATGTCATAACATCTTTGAACATTTGACAGAGAGGGTGTTTAAGCGCCTCTTTGTTCTTATTGATTATACCAAGGACCACAGGAGAAGCGGATGTTTCCACTTTGCCCAAGATCACTTCCCCGCTGGTCCCGTCAACGGATATCATCTCATGCTCTTTAATTACCGTCCCGTCGACCCTGATCTCTTTTTTCTCGTTATCAATTTCGAGAGCGCCGCAGCCTACAACGCAGCATTTACCCCATCCGCGCGCTACCACCGCGGCGTGAGATGTCATACCTCCGGTAGATGTAAGAATGGCTTCGGCAGCCCACATCCCGCTTACGTCTTCGGGAGATGTCTCTTTTCTGACCAGTATGACCTTCTTCCCGGACCTTTCCACCTTTACGGCGTCATCGGCCGTAAAACATACCGCTCCGTAAGCCGCTCCCGGTCCCGCGGGAAGACCTTTCGCGACAAGCCTCTTGGCAGAGAGCGCTTCGCTCTTTGCCTTGATATCGAATATGGGGAACAGCAATTGATTAAGATGTTCTCCCTCTATTCTCTGCAAAGCTGTTCTGTCATTGATCAGTTTTTCCTTTACCATATCGACGGCTATTTTTACCGCAGCCATACCCGTCCTCTTCCCTGTACGTGTTTGAAGCATGAATAGTTTACCTTCCTGGATAGTGAACTCTACATCCTGCATATCTTTGTAATGTCTTTCCAGTTTGAGCCTGATATCGTTCAGCTGTTTGTATATTTTCGGCATTTTGGTCTTAAGGGTAGAAAGCGGCTGGGGCGTTCTTATCCCCGCGACCACATCCTCTCCTTGGGCGTTTATCAGGTACTCGCCGTAGAATTCATCGTCTCCGTTCGATGGATTCCGCGTGAACGCGACCCCTGTCCCTGAATCCTCCCCCATATTCCCGAACACCATCGCCTGGACGTTTACCGCCGTTCCTTTAAGCTCCGTAAGCTTGTTTAGACGTCTGTATGTGACAGCTCTATCGATGTTCCAAGATTTAATGACAGCGTCTATGGCGTATCCCAGCTGCACGCGGGCATCCGCAGGAAAATCTTTCCCGACGTTCTTCCTGTAAACTTCCTTATAAACTTCGACCACTTCTTTCAGTTCTTCAACGGTAAGATCCGTATCCAAAGCTCTCTTGTATTTCTTTTTTATTCCGGAAAGAGCTTCTTCGAAATGTTCATGATCTACTCCCATACAAACATCGCCGAACATATTGATGAAACGACGATACGAATCCCACGCCATTCTTTCGTTCTTTGTCTTGGCGATAAGGCCTTTAACGACCGCGTCGTTTATACCCAGATTCAGTACGGTATCCATCATACCCGGCATTGATGCCGCCGCTCCGGAACGTACCGACACCAAAAGCGGGTTGCTTGGATCTCCCAGCTTAACGCCCAGGGCTTTTTCAAGTTTTTTGATATTGTTCTCTATCTGCTTGGCCAATTCAGCGGGCTTTTTCTTCCCGTGTTCATAGTAGTACTGGCACACCTCGGTCGAGATCGTAAAACCCGGGGGCACAGGGACACCTATGCTTGCCATTTCCGCGAGATTGGCCCCTTTTCCTCCGAGTAGTTCTTTCATCGAAGCTTTTCCTTCGGACATCCCTCCTCCGAAATAATAAACATATTTTTTCGATCCCGCGCTCTTCTTGCCTTGCTTCTTCGTTACCATTTGCTCTTTCTCCTTCCTTTGTCCAGTCAATTCACCGATACCCCGGTCTAAAGACCGGGGCTTGCTTGCCCTGCCTGTCCCGAGCTTGTCGAGGGGAGCGAAGCCACAGGGTTCCCAATTGATCCTGCAATGTCCCGAGCAAAGCGAGGGGAGCCCCGGCCCCGGCTATTTCCCACGCGCTAAAGCACGGGGCTTTGCCGAAGCGCATGGGTTAAAAGAGGAAAAGACCTCCTTATCCTCTTTTGAACGACTTATTGTAGATCCAAATTATCCTTCATGAACCTCTTGACAGCGGAAGCGTCTATCCTCTCTTGGTTCATCGTATCCCTCTCTCTTACAGTTACCTTCCCGTCAGTCAAAGAATCCACGTCCACAGTAACGCAGTATGGTGTCCCGATCTCGTCCTGGCGGCGATAAAGCCTTCCTATAGCCGCGGTATCGTCGTAGACAACACGGTATCGCCCCTTTATATCGTCTCTGATCTTCATTGCCATTTCCACGATCTCGGGTTTATTCTTCAGCAGGGGCAATACCGCGGCTTTTATGGGCGCGAGCCGTTTGTCCAGCGAAAGAAAAACCCGGTTCTTATCTTTCACCGTTTCCGTCCGATAAGCATCCGTAAGGAACGCCAGAAAAGCTCTATCCACTCCGCCCGAAGGTTCAATAACATAAGGGAAATAGCTTTTTCCCGAAACACTGTCAAAATATTTAAGGTCCTTTCCGCTGATCTTTGAATGCTGCATAAGATCATAATCCGCCCTGTTAGCTATACCCTCGAGTTCCGACCATCCCATGGGAAAAAGGAACTCCACATCATGGCATTTCTTGGCATAATGAGCAAGTTCGTCTTTTTCATGTTCACGCAATCTCAGTTTCTTTTCGCGTATCCCGAGCGAGACATACCAATCTCTTCTTACCTGCAGCCAATGCTCATACCATTTTTCGTCTTGGCCGGGTTCGACAAAAAACTCCAGTTCCATCTGTTCGAACTCCCGGCTTCTGAAGATGAAATTTCCGGTCGTTATCTCGTTCCTGAAAGATTTCCCTATCTGCGCCACTCCGAAAGGAAGCTTCCTTCTGCTGCAAGTAAGGATGTTCTCAAAGTTCACGAATATTCCCTGAGCGGTCTCTGGCCTTAAATACACGTCCTGGGCTTCTTCTTCGACCGATCCTACCCGCGTCTTGAACATGAGATTAAAACTCCTGGGTTCCGTAAGTTCCCCTCCGCATTCCGGACATTTATCGCCTTTCAGGTGGTCTACCCTGAACCTTTTGCGGCATACCTTGCAGTCTAAAAGCATATCGGCAAAAGAGCCCACATGTCCCGACGCTTTCCATGTCTCGGGATTCATGAGTATCCCGGCATCAAGACCTTCCACATCATCGCGGTCGTACACCATGCTTTTCCACCACTGGTCCTTAATGTTCTTTTTCAGTTCTATCCCCAAAGGACCATAATCCCATACGCTCCCGATCCCGCCGTATATCTCGCTGGACTGAAATATAAACCCTCTTCTCTTACAAAGATTGGCTATTTCTTTCAGACCTACTGTCTTTTCCGCCTGTTCGTTTTCCAAGTTAAACAACTCCCTCTTTTTCAAGCCGATCCAGAAAACTTAACGATCTTATAGGCTTGTTCATTTGATACATCAAAAAACTTCTAAGAACTTTTTCGGCCTCTTTCCCCACGTCTTTTGTGACCCTTATTACCGATGTCCGCGCTATTCCGCTCGAAATGACCTTTCTCATAAAGTTTATAGTTCCCAAGGACATTTTTATTCCGGTCCCGCCGCATCGGGGACAAACTATCCCTCCGCCCGTTACATCGAACCTGAACCCGGCCCCTGCCGGAGCCCCGCACTTCCCGCATTCTTCCAGCTGAGGCTGAAAGCCTATAGCCGATAATAGTTTCAATTCGAATATTCGGGCTATTCTTTTCGGGCTAGCCCCGCCCGCCAGCATACTCAAACTACCGGACAGTATATCATACAATTCCTCGTTCTTATCATTATCATTGGATACCGCGTCTACTAATTCTATAAAATAATTGGCGTATGTCAACTTTTCTATATCCTTTCTTATGGGAAGAAAAGTTTTTAATGCCTCGCATCGGCTTATAAGGTCCAGCCCTTTCTTCTTTCTTTTATAGAAAAGCACCTCGCACTCGGTGAATATTTCAAGATCTCCGGCGAACTGCGGGCTGGGATTCCTAACCCCTTTTCTTACTCCTTTGACCTTTCCGAAATCCCTGGTGTAAAACACAAGAATATAGCTAGTCTCTCTTAGGTCATATTTTCTTAATATTATCCCTTCTGTTTTTTGAACGGCCATAGCATCCGTGATCCGTGAACAGTTAACAGTCTGAAGGTCGAAAGTCAAAAAGTCTAAAGTCTGATAATGAAAATGCCGTTCTTTGCTTTCAAGCTTACTTCGTTGCCCTAAAGATGATCTCGTTCTAAATTAGCTGACTTTCGGACCTTCGACTTTTGACCTTTGATTGTTTCACCATTTAGCTGTTAATATCCAACATCTTTTCGAACGGAGGCGATACCGATCCGCCCGACATTATCATCTTCATGCCTTCTTCCACGCTCATCTTCAGAAAACGCAAATTTTCTTTCGGAGATATCAGGAATACTCCGCTGGTAGGATTAGGCGTTGTAGGAACGAAAACATTTATATGCCCGCTTCCCAGCATCTCTTTTATCTCACCCTTCGTTATTCCCGTGGTAAAACCTAAAGAATACAATCCCTTTCTGGGATATTCTATAAGAACGACTTGTTTGAAAACGGTCTTTCCCTGCCCCATAAAAGCCGAGAAGATCTGTTTAGCGGCATTATACACTCTTCCCATGACGGGCACTTTGATAAGCACTTTCTCGCCGAAAGAAAAGACCCTGTTTATTACCAGTATTTTCGCTCCCCATCCTATGAAAGCGATCGCGCATATGACAAAAAGGAAGATCAGGATCTTAGCGGCATATTCGTTCAGTTCTCCTCCTATGAGCGGCTCAAGAGAACGTATGATAGGCTCCAATATGATATTGTTCACCTTTATGACCAGGAACCCTATCAAGGCAGCCGTGACCGCCATAGGCAGAAGCAGGACTATCCCGTTGAAAAAATTCAGCAATATATGGTTCCATATTTTTTTCATGCTCATACCGCGCCCTCCCGATCAAGAAAGCATTTGAAAAACAAGCACAGCCGTAACAATTCCCAAAATGCCGCCCAGAACGACCTGCGACAAGGTGTGTATCCTGCCGGTCATACGGCTCTTAGCGATAAGCAGCGCCAGCAGAAAGACCAGCATGCTTACCAGAGTGTTCTCCGTAAAAAGGGATATGACGGCCCATATCGCGAACGCTACCGCGGAATGTCCGCTGGGCATCCCGCCTCGCAAAAGATTCTTTTCTTTTCTTAGGATCTTCACCATAAGAACAATACCCACGACACCCAGAAGTATTATGAGCGTTATGTGCCACGACGAACTTTTTACGAGTGAAAAGGCCCCGTCAAACGACATAAAGACCCTTCTGACCAGGATAATGTATCCCGTCAGCGCGGCATTAACTACGCTGACGAATACCGCGCCTGCCGCTATATCTTTTATCACTTTCGCCAACGGATGGTATTCATCGCTTATGAGATCTATCGTGTACTCGATAGCCGTATTGATCATCTCCGAGACAAGGACGAACGTGACCGCGAAACAGAGCAGCATAAATTCCTGTCCGGTAACGTTAAAATATATCGCCGCGATAAGAACAAAGAACCCTACCAGAAAATGGATCCTCATGTTGCGTTCTTTTTCCAGCGTATGAACCACTCCCTCTAAAGCGGCGCTGACACTGGCCGAGAACCCCTTACCGCAATGTTCTTTTGACTTTTTTAAAGATCTCATCTTCTTTTTTCTTCATCCTATCGAACTTTTCTTTATCCGTATCTTCATACCCGACGAGGTGCAGTATGCCATGAACGACGTATAGTGTTATCTCCTCTTTCACGGATAACCCGTATATCTTCGTGTTCCTCTTAGCCCGGTCGGTCGAGATGATTATGTCACCTAAAAAAACGTAATTCGTAATTCGTGATTCGTGATTCGAAATTTCGTCTTTTACCGCGGGAAAGGCTATAACATCGGTCGCCAGGTCTTTTCCAAAATATCTCTTGTTAAAAACACGCATTTTCTGACTGCTGACAAAAACTATATTGACCTCACAGTTTCTATTGTTTAAGGCCCTTAGAGCGTTCTCAGCGGCCTTACTGATCTTCGTCAGGTCTATTTTTATTTTGTTGTTTTTGTTTTCGCTGTTTATCCGTATTGCCATTTGTCCCCGTAATGTCTTCGTCCTTTTTGGACTCTTCCGGGTATTTCAGCCTGGTATGAAAAACACCCATAAGTACACGTTCAAAACTTTCCGCGATCTTATGCATATCCCTGAGCGTGAGATCGCATTCATCCAGCTGCCCGTCTATGAACTTGTTGTTAATGATCTTTTTAACCAGGTTACGTATGCTCGAAGGGTTAGGGTCTACAAGCGTTCTGCTGGACGCTTCCACGGAATCCGCCAAAAGGACTATCGCTGTCTCTTTCGTCTGAGGCTTGGGTCCCGGATAACGGAAACTTTCTTCATCTAGCGATTCGGCGTTCTCCGCCTTCTCCATGGCTTTTTGATAGAAATACGCGATCAAACTGTTGCCGTGATGCTGTGTTATGAACGCTATTATGGAATTGTTCAATTTATACTTTTTCGCTATCTCTACACCATCTTTCACATGTTTAGATATGATCAGAGAGCTCATCGAAGGCGCGAGTTTCGCGTGTCTTGATCCGGATCCCATTTCGTTCTCACTAAAATATTCCGCCTTGGGTATCTTACCGATATCGTGATAATACGCTCCGACCCTGGCCCTCAGACTGTCCGCGCCGATAGCCTCGCTAGCGACCTCCGCGAGATTCCCGACCATGATACTATGGTGATATGTCCCCGGCGCTTCTATCGCCAGTTTTTTCAGGACCGGATGATTAAGGTCAGAAAGCTCCAATAAGCTTATATTGGTGGACACTTTGAAAATATGTTCAAATACCGGCAATAGACCCATTACTATGAACCCGGAAAATATACCGCTAGCCATCCCCCAGATCCCGTCTTTTATGAAGAAATCCACACCCATACCGTTGATCAGCCCTATACAGGCTATCCCCAGGAATTTAGCCCCGCCGGCAATGATGCCTGCCCATAATATTCTCGCCCTGCGTCGGGCCCCTCTGACAACGAACATACCTACCATACTGCCCAGGATAAGAACGAACGCGATCTTGACCCCGCCTCCTATGAGCATGGATATGAATATACTGGTCAATATCGTGCTGATAAAAGCTATCCCAAAACCTGTCAACAGAGTTAAGCTCATGCCCAGACTGGCCATGGGTATAAAATAGCTGGGCTGAGGCGATCTCATGATGAAATCGGCTATCATAAGCAGAATAAATATATGCAGAAGCGGCATAGCTATGTTCTTGGGCTCTGACAGAATATTTTTTCTCTGAGAAAAAGACATATAAACGGCCGCTATAACACCCAAAAGAATAAAGAAGAAAAGAACTCCCACAAAAAATGCCGGACTCGTTCCGGGTCTGAATATTCTTCTCAGATGTGTAAGTTGCGCGATATGTCTTGCGTTGACCCTCTTACCTTTCTCTATTAAAAGCTCATCTTTTTCTACTGACCAGCTCTTGTATACCGGTCCCACTTTCTTGACGGCCTCTTCTTTGGCGGCTTCCGTTCTCTCTTCATCTATCACCGTGTTGGGTCTTAAATACATACCGGCGACCGCAGTCACAGCCTGCCTGGTCTTACGGTCGTCCGAAAAAAATTCCAAAGCCATCTCTTCCAGTATGGCATTCATGTTCTGCGCGCTAAGAAGCTCGATAGCGCCCTTTTCCAGCGACAAAGAACCTTCCCCGTTCATGATCACTACCCTGCCGGACCCGTTCTCACTCACGAATTTCAGGTCTTCTTCGGAAGGGTATCCGACCTCAAAAGCCTTCTTTATAACGTTCTTCGTCCTTTCATGGATAGCGGAGACATCCGGGTGTTGAAAAATAAATTTCAGTGTTTTCTCGGGGAATTCTCCGTTTATACCGGTCTTTACCGCTTCTAGCTTCTCGCTCAGAGGAATGTTCCTGTCTTTCTCAGAAATAACAGATACATAAAAACGTTCCGTCTCGGAAAGTATGTTCTTTTCTGAGGCCGTATCCCTCCTGAGAAAGAACGGGATATTCTTCGCCGCTATCTCTTTGGCCTTTGCGGTCCCTTCGTCGTCTATTTCCCAAAAATACGTAAAATCGTAGGGCGCGTATATGTCCTTAAGGGCGATATCCCCCTCATGCACACTCCCTTGGTAAAGCTGCGGACTCATGAACATGCTCATAAAGACCGCGCCGACGAAAGAGATAAGGATCAAAACCGAGATCGTTTCTTTCTTATACATAGCGGCGCGGACATTTTTAAAGTTAAGCGATACCTTCATCTTCCTTTTCCGACTCTCTTTTGTAAACTTCGATTATTTTCTGGACAAGTTCATGTCTTACAACATCTTTACTCTTCATGGTAATGACCTTTATGCCTTCCACCTTTTCCAGAAGCGTTCCGGCGTGTATAAGCCCCGATCTCTTAGTCCCGGGCAGGTCGCTCTGGGTTACATCTCCCGTTATAACTGTCTTGGAATCAAACCCCAAACGGGTCAGGAACATTTTCATCTGTTCCCGGGTAGAATTCTGGGCTTCATCCATTATAATGAAAGAGTCGTTAAGTGTTCTCCCTCTCATGTAAGCCAAGGGTGCCACCTCGATAACTCCTCTGTCCAGATAATCTTTTATCAAATCCGGCTCCACCATATCAAAAGAGCGTCATACAGAGGCCTTAAATAGGGATTCACTTTTTCATACATGTCTCCCGGTAAGAACCCGAGGCTTTCCCCGGCCTCGACCGCGGGACGGGTGAGTATAATACGCGAGACGAGGTTCTTCCTCAGAGCGTTAACTGCCATGGCCATGGCAAGGTATGTCTTTCCTGTCCCTGCGGGCCCTATGCAGAAAACGATATCATGTCCGCGGATAGCGTCCAGATACTGCTTCTGTCCGGCGCTCCGGGGCACGATATAAGCTCTCTTCGAACTGACCTCGATCTTATCGAGGAATATATCTTTTACATGGATCGGCGAGTTAGCGTTCCTTATGGAATATTCTATGTCCCTGGGGGATAAATGCCCTCCTTGTCTGATAATTTCAAGGAATTCACCTACAAGGCCTTCTGCTTTCGAGAGGTCTTTCTGATCCTCGGATATGATCTTCAGCTCGCCCGAACGAAAGGAGGTCCTGACCCCAAAGGCCTTTTCTATTTTCTTGAGAGTCTCATCATGTTTCCCGAAAAGTATCCTTGCTTCGGAATCATCTCTGAGACTTATCGTTTTTTCCATTGTCTTCATTTATTCCAGTATTAGTAGTAACCCCTGAATTCTTTAGCGCCTATCCCCATCGACCACTCTACCCGTCATTGCGAGCGTAGCGAAGCAATCCCTTCCAAATTATCAAAACTATCTGTATCCGCTCTCTTCGTTCGCGAGAGATCCTTCGTCTCATCCTCGCTTGGCTCGGATTCGCTCAGGATAAATCCGACCATACAACTTTCGTTCACTTCGTTCCGCAAGTTGTGGTCGGATTTACTTTATCCATTCTTCCTCTTCTATCTCTCCCGCTCTTTCTTTTATCTCAACCGTCACCGCCGTCTGTCCGTACGGCTCTTTTGATACGGAACTTTTTATTTCCTTTTTTTCCGCGGATCCGTCCGTCGTTCTTGTTATAACCGGCGCCGCGGTCTCGTCAGCCTTACCGTAACTTTCTTCCGCTTCTTCCTCTTCTCCACTATCTTTCCCTTCTCCGAAAAAAGAGGACGGCAATTCGACGTCTACACCGATAAGAACCCTTTCATCTGTTCTCTTTTTCGAAGGGATCGATGACGGTTTACCCGTAAGATATCCCCTGTTTCCTTCAAGCTCCTGATCAACACGATCTTTCTTAAAGGTATATACCTCGACCCCTTTCATTATTTGAGTCCTGGGATACGCTTCTCCTGCCGCTAAGAACATCGCTATAACGATCAAAATAACGATCTTGTTCATACCTCCCCCTTTTTTAAAAAATTTCAAATGACAAAGTTCACCCGTTATTTGTCATTATTTTTTCCGTCTTTTCTAAGTCTTATTCCCAGGTCCCTAAGCTGCTCATCGTTCACTCTGGAAGGCGCGTCGGTCAGTAAGCATGTCCCTTTTTGGGTCTTCGGGAACGGGATGACCTCGCGTATCGAAGGATCTCCGGTAAAAATGGATACAAGTCTATCCAAACCAAAAGCTACTCCGCCATGCGGCGGCGGGCCATATTTGAAAGCTTCTAAAAGAAAACCGAATTTTTTTTCGCATTCTTCATCACTCAGGCCCAAAACCTCGAATATCTTTTTTTGAACGTCTTTGTCGTGTATCCTTATGCTTCCCGAACCTATCTCGCTCCCGTTCAGAACTAGATCATAGGACCTTGATCTTACCTTTCCCATCTCTTTTTTTTCGATATATTCTCCGTCGGCTTCTTTGAAAGAAGTGAACGGGTGGTGTTCCGACACCCATCTCTTATCTTCCGCGTTGAATTTAAAAAGCGGAAAATTTATTATCCACAAAAAATTAAAACTATCCTTATCTATGAGGCCCTTTTTCTTTCCTATAAGCAGCCTTAAGGCTCCCAACGCTCCGCAGGCGGTCTCTTTTGAATCAGCCACCATAAATATCATGTCCCCCGGCTTCGCCCCGGTCTTTAAGCGGAACTTTTCCAGCAGTTCCGGAGAAAAGAACTTTGTTATGGGGGATGTGATGCTGTCTTTCTCTACTTTGAAATACGCAAGACCTTTTGCCCCGTACTCGGCGGCAAAAGAAGTGAGATCGTCTATTTCTTTCCGGCTTGACGCGGCGTATCCGGGAGCGGCCAATGCCATTATCTTGCCGCCCGAAGCCGCTACTTCCTTGAATATCTTAAAGTCACTCTCTGCCGCTTCGTCCGTAAGATCGTTCAAGAGGACGCCGAACCTGGTATCGGGTTTATCGCTGCCGTAACGCATGGCGGCTTCTTCATAGTCCAGCCTGACAAAAGGCGCCTCGATATCCCGTCCTATCACTTCTTTGAACAGACCCTTAAAAAGCCGCTCACATACGTCCATAATATCGTTTTCGTCCGCAAAGGACATTTCCATATCAAGCTGGGTGAACTCCGGCTGACGGTCCGCCCTTAGATCTTCGTCCCTGAAACATCGGACGATCTGAAAATATTTTTCGACCCCGGCCACCATGAGCAATTGCTTGAATATCTGCGGAGATTGCGGAAGCGCGTAAAAGCTCCCTTCATGGAGTCTGCACGGAACAAGATAATCCCTTGCTCCCTCGGGCGTCGATTTAGTAAGCATGGGAGTTTCGACCGAGATAAAACCCTCCTCGTCCAGAAATGCGTTTATGAACTTATACACGCAGTGCTTCATCGTCAATTTCTTCTGCATAACGTCTCTGCGCAGATCGATATACCGGTATTTTAAACGCACTTCTTCGGAAACATCTATATCATCTTTGACTTCAAAAGGAGGGGTCTCTGACCGTGAGAAAATATCTATACTATCCGCTTCTACCTCTATCTCTCCCGTGGATATCTTTTTATTAACGGTCTCTTCGGGACGCATACTGACCTTACCCTTTATTTTTACACAGTATTCTATCCTGAGATCATGCGCTCCCGCGTGTGTATCGGCGTTCCTTTTGGGATCGAAAACTATCTGTGTTATGCCGTGTTTATCTCTCATATCCATAAAAATGATATCTCCATGGTCCCTGCGTGACGATACCCATCCGCATAACACCACTTCCTTCCCTTTGTCCCCGGCAGTAAGTTCTCCGCAAGTATGTGTCCTTATCATTTTCTTCCTCTCCGCATCGTACCCTTTGATCATTCTCCGTTAACTTCTCTCATTACTTCTTCAAGCGTCATCTTTCTCTGCGTGCCTGTTCCCATATCCTTTAAAAGGACCATGCCTTCCTTTATTTCTTCTTCCCCTATAAGAATGACCTTGGACCGATCCTCCTTGTCGGCCCTTCTCATAGCGGCCTTCAAAGACCTGCAGACATTTTCCATCCCGCAGGCTATGCCGCGGCTCCTTAACGTCATAACCGTTCTCCTTGCCTCGGTAATAGCTGCCTCATCTACGGCTATGACGAGTATTCCTTTATCCGCGCCGTGTTTTATGTGCTCTCCGGCGGCCATGAGCACTCTTTCTATCCCTATCGCGTATCCTATAGCTCCGACATCCGGTCCGCCCATCTCGCTTGTAAGCCCGTCGTATCTTCCTCCGGCGGCAATGGCGTCCTGAGCTCCAAGAGAAGGATGTGAAATTTCAAAAACTATACCGGTATAGTAATCGAGACCTCTGACCAGATCATGATCCTCTTTAAATTCAATATTCAGGTCTTCAAGGCCTTTCTTGACCTCACTATAATACGCCGAGCAATCCCCGCACATACAATCTATCATTTTGGGAGAAGCCTTGACGGTCTTCCGGCATTCCGCGTTCTTGCAATCCAGCACACGGAGAACATTCGTGGATATCCTCCGGCGGCAATTATCACACAGTTCTTTTTCACTTTCTGTAAGGTATTTTTTCAACAAGGTCTTGTACTTTTTGCGGTCATGGCCGCATCCCAAAGAGTTTATCCTTAGCTGTTCTCCCTCCACACCTATACCCGTAAGCACCGCTTTGGCGCTACTTATCAGCTCGATATCGTATACGCTCGCCGGACCGCTGCCCCCGATTATTTCGGCTCCTATCTGATGGAACTGTCTTAACCTGCCTTTCTGAGGGCGTTCGCTTCGGAACATCGGACCTATGTAGAACAGTTTTGTCGCATCACCTGATCCGTGTAGCTTATTTTCTATAAAAGCCCTTATAACGGATGCTGTCCCTTCGGGCCTCAGAGATATGCTTTTATCGCTCCTATCCTTAAGCGTATACATCTCTTTTTCTACGATATCCGTATCTTTACCTATGCTCCGGACGAAGACCTCTGTCTCTTCCAGAAGAGGTGTGCGTATCTCAACGAATTCGAATATCCTGAATACTTTTCTGGCCCTTTCCTCGACTATCCCGAAAGCCGCGGCCTCTTCCGGAAGGATGTCCGGCATACCGCGAAGCGCTTTGTATGTTTTCTTATTCGGCATTTTGATCCCACCCGTCCTGATGAATCGGCCTTATTTCCCGGCTGAAGTATCGTCTTCTACATTGATCTTCATTTTCATACCGGCCTTGAAAGATACTACTTTCTTATCCGGAATGGAAACACCCGCTCCTGTCCTGGGGTTCCTGCCCATTCTTCCTTTTCGGGTCTTGACTTTGAATATACCGAAGTTCCTTAGCTCCACTTTTTTTCCTCGGGACAGACTGCCGGTTATGATATCGAAGGTGCGCTGAACGACCTCCTTTACTTCCACCTGTTTCATGCCCGTATCATCGGAGATCTTCATTATTATGTCTTTTTTTGTCATTTTTTCCTCCCTTTCTTATCTGTTATTTTTTAGCCGGTACCGCGAAAAAGCGTATGCCTTCGCTCTAAGCTGTTTCGCATTATTTCCTTTACGCATCCAAGATCCGCTATTTCTCTGCCCATTCATTCTCTATCGTTCAATAAGTGCTTATGCTATCATGGGTTATGTTTAATGTCAATAATAATAAAACCCTTTTCCCGAAAGCCCCGGTCCTTATTTCAACTGGAATCAAGAGTTCCGGACTCGAACCTTTATTTAGTAAGAAACTTGATATTACCCGCTCCCACCAACGGCTCTAGGACGTCTATAAGATCGTCTGTGGGGCGGACAAAAAGTTCCTTGTCCGCGGACAATCGTATTTTCCTCCCTTCCGGGGAAATGAACTCTATAAAAACCGGAGTGTCCCCTTTGAACCGCGCTATTCTGCTCCTGATACTTATCATCATATTTTCTTCCAGCCCCACCGTGGACATTTTTATAAGAACAGCCTTGGTAAACTTTTCCTTGACCTTCTCAAGAGGGATTATGTCTTCCGCTATGATCTTAGGTTCTTCTTCACGCATATTCAAACGTCCGTGCACATACACAAGATTATCCGCTTTGATAAGGTCCATGGTCTTACGGTATGTTTTCGGGAACACCAGGACCTCGATAAAATTATCAAGATCGCCTATGCTGACAATAGCCATTTTTTCGGCCTTTTTCCTTGTGACCGTTATCTTCGCCTTATTGATTATCCCGCCGATAAGCACCTCCTGCCCATCGGACATGGACGCGAGCTCCGATATCTTAGCCGTCGAATACGCGTTCAGCAGTCTTTCGAACCTGGCCAGGGGATGCTTCGTAATGTAAAAACCCAGCATTTCCTTCTCGTTCGCCAAAAGCTCGTTCTCCGGCCATTCCGGAATGTCCGGTAAACTGTGAAAATTCTCTTTAAAACTCTCATCGGCGTTAACATCGTCAAAAAATGATAACTGACCCGTATTCCTGTCCTTATTAGACTTTGCCGCCATCCCAAGAACTTTGTCCAGCGACGCCATTCCCTGGGACCTGAATGTTCCCGTAGAATCGAACGCTCCGCATTTTATAAGACTTTCTACGACCTTTCTGTTGACCGCTCTCTGGTCGGCCTTCAAAGCGAAATCATAAAGAGACTCGAACCTGCCGTTCTCCTGACGGGACCTTATAATGGATTCCGCCGCTCCTTCACCTACGTTCTTGACCGCGGATATCCCGAACCGTATGCCTTCTCCGACTACCGTAAAATCTTTAAAACTTTCGTTCACGTCCGGCGGGAGTATATCAATGCCCATTTGGACGGCGTCATTGATATAATCCGATAATTTGTCCGAATTGTTCTTTTCCCCCGTGAGAAGCGCGGTCATGAACTCCACGGGATAGTTGGCCTTAAGATATGCCGTCCTGTAGCTTATCATGGCATATGCCGCGGAATGAGATTTATTAAAACCGTATCCGGCGAAATAAGCGATAAGGTCCCATACTTTTTCGGCCGTTAAAGTATCTACCTTGTTATTTTTGGCTCCGTTCAGAAATTTCACCTTCAGGTCTTTAAGGGCTTCTTGTATCTTTTTCCCCATTACTTTGCGGACATTATCGGCTTCTGCCATACTGAACCCGGCTAATGTAGAGACTATCTTCATGACCTGTTCCTGAAAAACTATGATCCCGTAGGTGTCCTTCAAGATCGGTTCCAGGACCGGGTGGTCATACTTCGCTTCAATATGTCCCTGTTTACGCTTGATGAACTCATCCAGCATACCGCTTCCCATGGGCCCCGGCCGGTAAAGGGCCAGGATCGCGATAAGGTCCTCGAACTTCTCAGGACGTATCTTTCTCAAAAGATCCCTCATTCCGCTGGATTCAAGCTGAAATATGCCCGCCGTTTCCGCCCGTGTCAGCAGAGCGAAAGTAGCCGTGTCATCCAGCGGGATAGTGTTTATATCGATGTCCTTCTCCCTGGTCCTTTTGACGATCTTTACGGTCCTTTCTATCACCGTAAGTGTCTTGAGTCCCAAGAAGTCCATTTTGAGCATACCGATCTTTTCCAGGGATCTCATTGAATACCCGGTCACGATCTGATCGTCCGAGGATTTAAAGAGCGGAGTTCTTTTCTGAAGAGGTTTATCCGAGATGACCACTCCGGCGGCATGCGTCGACGCGTGACGGTTAAGACCTTCCAGCCGTCTGGAAATATTTATCAGCTGCCTCATTACCGGGTCTTCATCATACTTGGCTTTAAGTTCAGGCTCTATTTCAAGGGCTTGTTTCAGCGTTATCCCGGGGTCATTGGGTATGAGTTTTGCAATTTTATCCACGTCGGCATAAGGCAGGCCCATTACGCGCCCGACGTCGCGTATGACCCCCTTTGCCATCATCGTCCCGAACGTTATTATCTGCGCGACATTCTCTTTTGAATACTTTTCAATAACATAATCTATCACCTCGCCCCTTCTCTCATAACAAAAATCTATATCGATATCCGGCATCGTAACTCTGTCGGGATTAAGAAAACGTTCAAATATAAGCCCGTATTTCAAAGGGTCTATGTCGGTGATACCAAGGACATAGCTTACTATACTACCGGCCGCGGACCCTCTCCCCGGACCTACGGGTATGCCTTGTTCTTTTGCGTGATTAATAAAATCCCACACTATGAGAAAATAGCTGATATATCCGCTCTCTTTTATTATTCTCTTTTCGTGATCTATCCTTTCCTGTGTCACGGGATCTATGACCTTAAATTTTTTTTCGGCTCCTTCTTTCACCAGGTGATCAAAGAACGGTTCGTTCTCCCATCCATCCGGCGCCTTAAAATGAGGCAGATGAAGTTCGCTGAAATCAAGCTCCAAGTTGCATTTATCGGCTATTTTTACCGTATTGTCTATAGCATCGGGGACATCGGCGAACGCCTCCTTCATCTCTTCCGGGGATTTAAAATACAACTGATCCGTCTGAAAACGCATCCGGTTCTCATCATCAAGAGTGGTTTGTGTCTGTATGCATAAAAGCGCTTCATGCGCTTTAGCGTCCTCTTTTTCCAGGTAGTGAACATCGCTGGTAGCGACTAGCTGCAGATCCATTTCCCTGGCAAGCTTTATCGCGGACGCGTTCAGCTTATACTGTTCTTTCATGCGATTATCCTGGAGCTCAAGGTAGAAATCATCTTTCCCGAATATATCGGCATATCTCTGCGCGGCTTTTTTTGCCTCTTCCCATTGGTCGGACAAAAGAAAGTGAGAGACCTCCCCTTTCATGCACGCGGACATCGCTATTAGCCCCTTACCGCACCTTGCCAGCACTTCTCTATCCACCCTGGGTTTATAGTAGAACCCTTCCAGATACCCAAGAGAAACTATTTCCATAAGGTTCCTGTACCCGGTAATATTCTTGACCAGGAGAACCAGATGATATGCCGCGCCTTTTATGCCGTGACTTGTTTTGTCAAAACGGCTTTCTGGAGCCACATATATTTCGCATCCTATAATGGGTTTTATGCCGCGTTCTTTGGCTTTCTCATAGAACTCTATGGCGCCGAACATGTTCCCATGATCCGTTATCGCGCAGGCCGGCATATTGTATTTTTTGGTAAGGTCCAGAAGTTCATCTAAACGGCACGCGCCGTCAAGAAGACTGAATTGAGTGTGCACATGTAAATGCGCAAAACCTGAATGAGAATTTGACATGATATTAGGTCGTAATTCGTGAATGGTGTAGGGGTGGGTTCTAAACCCGCCCCTACATGTTTTATTTTCTCTTCATCCCGACACGCTGAGCGCTTTGATAGACTTTTCCCTCTGTCTGTATCGACGGGGCGATTATCATACTGACCCTCTGCATCTGGCGTATATTCCTTGCTCCCAGGTTACCCATACTGGTAGCCAAAGCCCCTACAAGGTTCTGTGTTCCGTCATCAAGACGCGCCGGACCGTACAGTATCTCTTCCAAACTTCCCGTTACGCCGACCTGTATCTTCGTTCCCCTGGGCAGGGACGGATGAGGCATAGCCATTCCCCAATGATATCCCTTCCCGGGGGCTTCAGTAGCCCTGGCAAAAGCGTTGCCCAGCATCACCGCGTCCGCTCCCGCGGCAAAAGCTTTACAGACATCTCCTCCCGTAGCCATTCCTCCGTCCGTGATTATAGGTACATATCTTCCTGACTCCTTGAAATAGAAATCTCTCGCGGCGGCGCAATCGCACGTGGCCGTTATCTGAGGCACACCTATCCCGAGCACCCCTCTGGAGGTACACGCTGTCCCGGGCCCTATCCCCACAAAAATACCCTGGCATCCCGTATCCATGACGGCTAAAGCCACGTCATAATCCACACAGTTGCCTAATAGGACAGGTATTTCCATGTCTTTACAGAATTTTTTCAGGTCCAAAGGCGGATACTCACTCGATTCGTGCTGGGTGCTGATAACCGTGGATTGTACAACAAAAATATCGCATCCGGCGCCCTTGGCAATAGGCCCGAACTCTCCCGCTACCTGGGGATTACAGCTCACAATGGCCGGAACTCCCGCGGCTTTTATCTCTTTGATCCTTTTTACGATAAGTTCTTTTTTTATAGGCGACGAATAAACGTCCTGTATGATCTGTGTCGATTCCCTTGAATCGCCTTCTATTATTTTCTTCACCGCTTTTACGGGATCTTCATATCTCGTGGCCACACCTTCCAGGTGAAGAACAGCTATGCCTCCGAGTTTGCCCATCGCTATAGCGAAATTTACATCAACTACTCCGTCCATAGAGGACGCCATTATGGGTACCTGCAATTTAAGGCCCCCTATTTCACAACATACATCCACATCGTTCGGGTTTATTGTCAAATTTCCCGGGACCAACGCGACTTCGTCAAAACCGTAACTGCGTCTTGCTTTACGCCCTCTACCGACCCACATTCCCATGATCTCCTCCTCGTAAATAATATTATAGGGACGCTCTGTCCTAACTCAACAAAGAACAAAACGTCCCTAAAATAATGTGTATTTTTATGCGTAGGTAGTATCATACTTTAGAGACCTGTTTTTGTCAAGAAAGGTTTGAGAAAACCTTCTAAATGCTTGCCTTTAAATAAAATAGGCCGGCTCCTTAGTCTAGGGCCGGCCCTATTGTTCGATCATCTATCGCGGCTATTCCGCTGCTCGCTCCTCAAGCGCTTCTTCTCTGTCCTCGAGTTCTTCTTCCTTCTCCTCTTCGGCCTTCTCATGCTGAAGCTTATATCCGCGCCATTTCATTTCCCCGGCAACGCCTTGGGCGATATTGGTAAGATGATCCCCTATCTTTTCAAGATTGTCGACAAAATCCATAAATACCACTCCGGAAAGCACATCACACTCTCCTAGATTGAGCCGATCTACATGTGCCTTTTTCAGATTGACCTGATAATTGTTAAGAGACCTCTCTCTTTTGATAACGTTTTTAGCTATCTGTATATCGTTCCCGCGCAAAGCGTGTTCGGTTTCAATCATCATACTGTTAAGTTCGTTCCACATATTTTCCAGTTCTTTTAACGCGGAATCGCTGAAGGGTAACCTGTTCTCTATCTTCCTTTCGGCAAGTTCTATTATGTTCTCGGCATGATCTCCGATCCTCTCTATGTCATTAACACTGTGTATCAAAACGGGTAATTCTTCGGATACTTCTTCGCTGAGGTTCCTCTGCGAAAGTTCCACAAGATACTGAGTTATGGCGGACTGTAGGTTATCTACCGCCTTTTCCATTTCCAGTACCGTCCTGAACATCTTCAGATCCTCGGCAAAAAAACATTTAACGGATTCGGAAACAGACCTACAGGCCAACCCCATCATGCGTACCGTTTCCCGGCGTGCCTGCTCCATAGCTATGGGCGGAGTGTCCAAAAGGTGCTTTTCCAGATATTGGGGCCCTATTTCGATAGCGTTCTTTCTCTTCGGAACAAGAAAAATACTTACCCTCTCAAGCACCCCTATGAACGGGATGAATACTACGGCGTTAGTGACCTTAAAAATACTGTTGGCTACGGCGATATAGAACATGATGTTAAGGGTGTTCACTTCACCCGGGATAAGAAGATCTATTCCCTTGGCAAACCATCCGGTATACACAAAGAACATCATGTATCCTACACCGATAAGATTGAACAAAGTATGCGCCATAGCGGCACGACGGGCTTCTACGTTCGTCCCCACAGCCGCGAGCTGAGCGGTTATTGTAGTCCCTATATCTCCTCCCAGCACCAACGTGAGAGCCGCCGGAAAACCGATTATCCCGTTAAACGCCATTACCTGAACGATAGCGATGGTAGCACTGGAACTCTGTATGAGCATAGTAACGATCATCCCCACCATAACCCCCAAAATGGGGTTGTTCCCGAATGAGGCGAACATGGCCACGATCTGTGGACTATGCTGCAACGGCACAAAGGCGTCTTTCATGAAGCCTAGCCCCATAAAAAGAAAGCCGAATCCCATTAAGACCTGTCCCCAGAACCTGGCCTTCTTGGTCCCTCCGAAAGTCTTAAAAGCAAATCCTATCCCCACCGCGGGGAGAGCGTAATGCGTTACTTTAAAAACGGACATTGAAGAAACTAACCATGCCGTGAAAGTTGTCCCTATGTTAGCGCCTATGATAACGCTTATGGCTTGTTTGAGGACTAAAAGTCCGGCATTAACAAAACCGACTACCATAACAGTGGTCGCGCTGGAAGATTGAATAAGAGCTGTGATCGCCGCGCCGACCAAGATCCCTATGATGGGCAGCTTTGTCACCATCGCCAAGATGGATTTAAGACGCTCTCCCGCGATCTCTTTTAAGCCTTCCGACATGAACTGCATGCCGAAGAAAAAAAGACCTAATCCGCCTAAAAGCAAAAATATTACGTCAGCACACATAACTTAGATCGTCCTTATATCTCGTAAGGTTTGATTTTAAATCCCTTATTCGCGCGGCCTTTCCATTTCATGTCGCCTATTACTCCCTGAACGATATTGGTAAGATGATCCCCTATTTTTTCGAGATTATCTATGAAATCCATAAAAACTACACCCGATCTTATATCACAAGACCTTTCGTTCAAGCGGTTTACATGAGATTGTTTAAGCTCGAACTGAAATCTATTTATCTTTTCCTCTCTTCTCAGAACGCTATTAGCTATGTCAGCATCATTTTTATTCAAAGCTTCTCCTGCTGCTATCATCATGCTGTTCAATTCGTTCCACATCAATGTCAGTTCTTTTACCGCTTCATCGCTAAAAGGAAGTTTCTGTTCTATTTTCCTTTCCGCGAGCTCTATAATGTTCTCGGCATGATCACCTATCCTTTCCACATCGTTAACGCTGTGTATGAGAACGGGCAACTCTTCCGATTCTTCCAGGGCAAGGGTTCTCTGTGAAAGTTCCACCAGATACTGCGTTATCTCGAATTGCAGATTATCAATTACTTCTTCGAGCTCGCTTACCGCCTTGGCGCTGCTAAGGTCGTTCTGAATAAAAGCATTTACGGCATTTGCGGTAGATCTTGACGCTATATCCAACATTCTTACGGTTTCCCTTCTGGCCTGTTCCATCGCTATGGGAGGAGTATCCAACAAATGTTTTTCCAAGTATTGCGGTCCGACCTCAATCGCTCCCTTTCTTTGAGGGACCAGCCATACGCTTACTTTTTCCAAAAGCCCTATGAAAGGAAGAAAAACAGCTGTATTTACCACATTGAACATACTGTGGGAAACAGCTATGTAGAACATTACGGTTTTCGCGGAAAGTTCGACCGGGATAACAAAAGACACCGCCTTTTCGAACCATCCCAGATAAACAAAAACCAGCATATAGGCGGCGCCGATGGTATTGAACACCGTATGTGACATCGCGGCGCGCCGGGCTGATATTGTCCCTCCCACCGCGGCTAGCTGAGCGGTTATTGTCGTTCCTATATTATCCCCTATGATTATGGGTATAGCGGCCGGGAAACTTATCATCCCGTTATATGCCATGATCTGAACAATGGCGATCGTTGCGCTGGAACTTTGCAGCAGTAAAGTAAATATCAACCCTACCAGAACACCCATTATCGGGTTGTCGCTAAAAGAGAGGAACACTTCTTTCACATACGGGCTTTCTTTTAGAGGAAGAAAGGAGTCCTTCATAAAATCAAGCCCGAGAAAAAGCAGCCCGAAACCCATAAGTACTTGCCCAAAAAACTTTGTTCTTTTTTTCCCGGCAAAACTGTTTATAGCAAAACCTATACCTATGGTGGGAAGAGCATATTGAGTGACCTTAAAAACGGATATTGAAGAAACTAACCACGCCGTAAAGGTCGTCCCTATATTGGCGCCCATTATAACACTTATGGCTTGTTTAAGCGCTAATAGACCGGCATTTACAAAACCTACTACCATAACGGTCGTAGCGCTTGAGGATTGGATGAGACAGGTCACGGCCGCCCCCACCAGGACCCCCATAATAGGCAATTTAGTTACCGCGGCCAGTATGGATTTAAGGCGCTCTCCGGCTATCTGTTTAAGGCCTTCGGACATCAATTTCATCCCGAAAAAGAAGATCCCCAGGCCCCCTATGAGCGTATATAACAACTGTAAGGTCATTGAGTTTTTTAGCTAAGGTTATTCTGTATAAGATGGTTTAAATCAAATTCAGGCATAAATTAGCATGAAGCACCGTATATGTCAAGGAAGGAATGAGGTGTTTGAGCCGCTTAAAGCGACCTATCCTACAGTTTTTAACCTCTAACTTATGTTTTTACGTTCCTATCCTAACTGTTCCGAAATATGCGTCTATGGTCGCCATAGCGGCCAGAGATGCAAGATAACTTGTCTTAGGATTATCCGGCGAAGGCACGTTCTCTGTCCGCATGACCAGCCTTCCCGCTTTGCTTTCCACTATCACTTCGTGGACATTTTTGCAGTAGGACGGATCCGCGATTATTTTTACCTTGGTACGATCTGCCCCGATACCCGCCAAAGAGAGGAGCGCGGCGACATTTATGTTCTTTGGAAATCCTTTCATAGCCTCGCGCGCGGTTCCTTCGAAAATGACCGTCTCACCTTGTAATTTATCGAGATCGATACCGTTCTCCGTTACATAGGGAGCTCCCGCTAAAGCCTTAGGAGGTTTACGCGTAATAAGTTCAACGCTGGTTATGCCCGCTATTTTAGAAGCTTTCAGCGCGTCTATCCCTGAAATGGCCCCTGACGGCAGCATGACCCTTATCCCCCGCCTTTCCGCTTCGACAAAAAGATCCTCTTTATCCAGCAGGCCTCCGATACTCATGAATATCACGTCTTTACCTGCTTCCAGGACCTTTTTAAATATATCCCCGGCCACGGCCGGCGACGCGGCTTCAACAATAAGATCGGCTCCCGATATTATATCCTCGATACTGTTAACAGCCGCGCATCCTTCTATGCTCCCGGCGAGTCTGCGGGAAGCTCTGTCCTCTTTATCGCAGACCAAAATTTCCGAGACTTTGTCTCTCAGTTCTTTATCTACATGTCCTATTATCGCGGTTCCGATCGTCCCGCATCCTATTATGCCTATTATTTTCTTCATCAGTTTGTCACCTTCAGCATCTTCTCAAGTGTTTTACGAGCTTTATCCGCCGTTGCCTCGGGAACTTCTATCCGATATACCATTTTCTCAAGCGATCTCGCGAGCCATCCCAATGTTGTAAGTTTCATATTGGCGCAGATGAATTGATCGGTCGGCACGTGAAATATTTTCTCCGGATTCTCCCTTTTAAGCCTGTAAATTATACCTATCTCTGTTCCTACTATGAAATCTTTTTTCGAAGATCCGTTAACGTATTTTATCATAGCGGCTGTACTTCCCGTGAAATCCGAAAGTTCCAGGACTTCCTTGCGGCATTCCGGATGCGCGATAAATTCCGCGTCCGGATACAATTCTTTTGTTTTCGCTACCTCATCCTTCGTAAGCCTCATATGTACAACGCAATATCCGTCCCACAGGATTATCTCTTTTTCCGGAACATGCTCGGCAACGTACCGCCCCAGATTCTTGTCCGGAACGAAAATTATCTGCTTTTCCTTCAATGACCGGACGACTTGGACCGCGTTAGAAGATGTGCAGCATATATCGCTTTCGGCTTTAACTCTGGCCGTAGAATTGACGTAACATACAACAGCCGCTTCCGGATATTCTTTCTTCTTTTCCCTGAGTTTTTCTACGGTAGCCATGTCCGCTAACGGACATCCGGCTTCTTCGACCGGTAAGAGTATAGTCTTATCAGGGCTCAGCATATACGCGCTTTCCGCCATGAATTTTACGCCGCAAAATACTACAAGTTCCTCTTTAGCCCTGGTCACTTCCCTTGCCAAGGCGTACGAATCACCGGTTATATCGGCTATTTCCTGTATCTCGTCTCTCTGATAATTATGAGCGACTATCAGCGCTCCCTTCTTTTTTTTAAGATCCAGTATCTTATGCATAAGATGTTCCTTATACTTGGCGTCGAATTCCGGCTTATTATGCATCTTGCTCCTTATCTAGTTCATAGTTCATAGCTCGTAGTTCGTAGCTTGAAGATCGCTTCGCTCGCAATAACTGAGAAGGTCTGTCATTGCGCGTGTCCTCCGTAGCCGGATAAGATCAAATAGTTTGGCGAAGGAGGGAGCGAATGCAATGAGCGAAGCGATCTCATCCACAGTCTTCCCTTCTTTTGGCTTTTGCCCTTATACCCCTACAGGAAAGGTGTCCCCACTTTACACCTTACACCGTTCACTATTTATATTTTCACAACTACATTATCTATTAGCCGCGTTTTCCCCACGAAAGCGGCTACTGCTATAAGTGTTTTACCCTTTATTATATCAACGGGAGAAAGATCTTCGGCAGATACTATCTCCACATAATCTGTTTTTATATCTTTGTTCTTTTTTAAAACAGCTTTTATCCCGTCCTTTATTACATTTGAAGAAACTTCTCCCAGCATTATTTTCTCTTCCGCTTTTCTTAACCCTTCATAGATACTTAAAGCCTGTTTTCTTTCATCCGGTGACAGATATACGTTCCGGGAACTCATGGCCAGACCGTCCTCTTCCCGGACTGTAGGCATTACCTTTATTTCTAGGGGGAAATCCAGGTCCCTCGCCATCTGTTTTACGATAAACGCCTGCTGCGCGTCCTTTTGCCCGAAATAACTTTTATCAGGAGAAATGATATTGAAAAGCTTCGCCACAACGGTAGTCACCCCTTTAAAATGACCGGGCCGGGACGCCCCGCAAAGGATATCCGAGACCGGATCTTTATTCTCAACAAAAGTATTATATCCTTCGGGATACATTTCTTTATCGGACGGAAAGAAAAGAACATCTGTATTCTCTTTTTCCAGAAGCTGTTTATCTCTTTTTTCGTCGCGCGGATACCGGTCAAGATCCTCACCCTCTCCGAATTGGGCGGGGTTCACAAAGATACTGACGGCAACAATATCGCATTCCTTGCGTGCGGCCCTTACCAGGCTCAGATGCCCTTCATGGAGATATCCCATGGTAGGAACAAGACCGATGGTCTTTTTTTGAGATCGTATTTCTCTCGAAAGATCACGCATATCATTGATCGTTTTTACAATTTTCATGATCTTTACCAACTACAGACTACCGACCGGCCTCTATCTTCTGTCTTCCTTCATATTTAGGCTCGGTCATTGTATTATTCTAGAACATCCGACTCCAGACCCCGAAATAACTCGCTTATCGTCTTACCGAGAATGGGGTGTACAGTCTCTGGAGCTATCTCCGAGAGGCCGCGTAATACAAAATACCGTTCATGCATCCTGGGATGAGGTATCACAAGACCATCCGCATTGATGATCTTATCATCATAAAGAAGTATATCGATATCTATGACCCTGGGTGAGTTTTTTTCTTCAGAAGGGACTCTTCCCATTTCTTTCTCTATATCTTTCAATGTTCTAAGCAGGTCCTTGGGAGCAAGTTCTGTCCGCAGCCCGGCCGCTCCGTTAATATAATCTTCCTGAGGAGGTCCCTCGACGGGCCGTGTGATGTATAAGGATGATCGCCGTTCTATCCGGACATCATCGATCTGTGCTAATTTCTCGACAGCTTCTCGGCAATTCTCTTCCTTATCGCCAATATTTGATCCAATACCCAGGTAAACTGTAGCCATTATTAAATCCGGGGTTTGGGTCACGGGTCCCGTGTCCCGGGTCACTATTTAAAGAACACTTTCTTTATCCGCGCGACCGCTTCTTTAAGCTTTTCTGTTCCGACGGTCATAGCCATGCGCACGTAGCCCTCCCCGCTTTTCCCGAAACCGTTCCCCGGAGTGACGACTATATCCGCTTTTTCCAGCATATCTTTAGCAAGAGAGAAAGAGTCATATTTGCCGAATACCGGCGCCCACAAATAGAAAGTAGCTTTAGGCGCTTGCATATCCCATCCGGCTTTTCTCAGACCGCCCACCAGAACGTCCCTTCTTTCTTGGTATAAGGCATTCATCTTTTTTTTGATCTCTTCGGACCTTTTCAGAGCTTCTATGGCCGCCACCTGTACAGCGGTAAAAATACCCGAATCCACATTTGCTTTTACCTTGCTCAGTCCGTTAAGTATCTCGGCCTTGCCGACCGCCATACCTACTCTCCAACCTGTCATGTTGAATGTCTTCGACAGAGAATGGAATTCTATTCCAACCTCTTTCGCTCCTTCGGCTTCAAGAAAACTGGGAGGATCGTATCCGTCAAAGCTCATTTCCGTATATGCGGCATCCGAACAGACAATGATATTGTTCTTCTCGGCAAATCTTACGACCTTTTGGTAAAAGGCTTTATCGCATATCGCTCCCGTAGGATTGTTCGGATAATTTATATGCATAAGTTTACATCTTCCCGCGATGCCCGTGTTTACGCTGTCAAGATCGGGCAGAAAACCGTTCTCTTTTAAAAGCGGCATAAAATGGGACTTTCCTCCCGCAAATATCGTTCCCGAATTATAAGGGGGGTATCCGGGATCCGGAACCAGGACTTCGTCACCGGGTTCGATGAAAGCCAAGGGCACATGAGCTATACCTTCTTTCGAACCCAAAAGCGGCAATATCTCTGTAGCGGGATCCAGTTTTACCCCGAACCTCTTAAGATACCACTTTGCCATTTCCTGCCGAAGAGAACTCAATCCTCGGTTCAAAGCGTATTTGTGCGTGGACGGGTCCAAAACGGCTTCCTGAAGTTTTTTTATGATAAAATCCGGAGTAGGCGTATCGGGATCGCCCACTCCGAGGTCAATGACCGGACGTCCTTCATCAACCGCTTTCTGTTTAGCTTTGTCTATCTCCTCGAACAAATAAGGCGGTAACTGTTTTAATCTTCCGGCTTGATCGATCTTCATGTGTTCCCTTCTTGCTAAGGGGGACACCTCCCTCACTTTGTTCGGGAAACGTCCCCAGTTTGTGCTTTTAGTACCATTCACCAAATACCATATACCAAATACCATTAACTATTACAATCCCAACACATCGGCCATAGTATACAGCCCCGGCGTTTTTCCTATAACGAATTTTGCCGCTTTGATCGCGCCTTTAGCGAAAACGTCACGGCTTTTAGCGTCATGCCTTATCTCAATATTTTCATATTCTCCGTCGAAAATAATGCCGTGATTACCGACGACTTCACCTTCTCTTTTGGCTTCTATCGGGACACTTCGTCCTGCTGATTCTTCTATCTTTTTCGCGATCATTTTAGCCGTGCCGCTGGGCGAATCCTTCTTGTGTATATGATGGGTCTCATCCACTGTTATCTCAAAATCCTTGCCAAGGACCTTTGCGACCTCTTTCACTATTTTAAAGACCAAATTCATACCTATAGCCATATTAGGAGAAAACACTATAGGAATGACCTTTGCGGCGTCTTCAATACGTTTTTCCTCGTCCTTACTGAATCCAGTGGCACATATAACCATAGGTATGCGTTCTTTTACGCAGACACTAAGATGTTCTAAGGTCGGTCCCGGAAAAGTGAAATCTATCAGACAATCTACCGTGCCGTGAATACCTCTTAGATCCCCTAATACCGGAGTCCCTCTCCTTTCGGTGTTGCCCAGGATATCAGCCATATCCTTTCCTATATCCGGAGAATCCCCGCGTTCAAAAGCCGAAATTTTTTTGATCTCAGGATCCCTGAAAAGCTGACGCGTTATCATCTTTCCCATCTTCCCGCAAGCACCGGCAATACCTATATTCATATATCTCTCCTCATTCTCCTAATTCGTGAGTCGTGAACAGTCCTAATAGACCCTTGACCATTGACCATAGACTATTGGCCATTTTGCATCTCCATGAGTACGGCTATCACTATAAGCTTTTATTTTTTCGTTAAAGACGATAGTCAATCGTCAATTGTCCATAGTCCAATATCACTTCTGACTTCTATTTTTCTATACCAGCTTATACCTCTTAAGCACTTCTCTCAATTGTTCGCTGTTTTCGGGTGTCATTTCACATAAAGGAAGACGCCATTCCGCTTCCAGCATGCCCATCATATCCATCGCCGTCTTTACGGGAATAGGGTTCGTTTCTATGAACATGGCCCTGCATAGGTCCACTATTTCGTAATGCACACTGCGGCTGATCTCTTCCTCGCCGTCCAAGTAGGACTGTGTCAGTTTTCGGATCTTCTCCGGGATAATGTTCGCAACAACGCTTACTACCCCTTTTGCGCCTACGGACATAAAAGGAAGCGTCATGGAATCGTCACCGCTCATAACGATTATATCGCAAAGAGACAATATTTCCGTTACCTGCTGTACGCTGCCTCCCGCCTCCTTTATCGCCACTATATTGTCTATCTTGTTAAGCCGGGCTATCGTCGCTGGAGAAAGTGAAATACCAGTTCTCGATGGCACATTATAGAGCATTATGGGAATGTCCGCTTCTTTGGCTATCTTTTCATAATGCCTATACTGCCCCTCCGGGGTAGGCTTGTTATAGTACGGTGTTATGATCAATGCCGCGTCACACCCGGCTTTCTTCGCGGATACGGTAAGTTCTACCGCTTCGGCTGTATTGTTCGATCCCGTCCCGGCCATAACGGGTATCCTCTTATCGGACATCTCGACCGCGACCTTCATGAGGCGCTTCTGTTCCGTCATATTCATAGTGGCGGCCTCTCCCGTACATCCGCAAGGCACTATACCGTCCGTCCCTTTGTCTATATGGAACTCTATCAATTCTCTGAACTTTTTCTCATCCACCTTCCCATCCTTGAACGGTGTAACAAGCGCTACATAAGAACCTTTGAACATGTCCGATCCTCCCCTTTGTTGGAAAAATAAAATTTAAAAGGCTATCATCGCAGCGTAATTCGTAATTCGTGAACAATAAAACGTCTCTATATTGTCATTCCGAGCGAGTGCAACGAGCCGAGGAATCTTTCTCGTGTTTAATCCAGATCCCTCCACTCTCTTCCTGCCTGCCGGCAGGCAGGCGTTCGGTCGGGATGACAAAAATTACAGCATTTTAATTTTTATTCCTACATCACACATTCCACATAGCACACAAAACATAACACGGCGTCTCTCGTCTTTCGTCCCTCGTCTTTCTTCTGGTAACTGGCAACCGGTTTCTGGTAACTTTATTCAATTAAAATTTTACACCATTCTCCCCTACTACTCACCACATAACACATAACACTTAACACTTACTACATCTTCCCTTCCCACAATATATCGGCTTTTCCTTCCAGATACACATTTCTGATCTTTTCTCCGTCCGCTTCATAATACACCTTAAGAGTTTCTCCGCTTTTTGTTAAAAGACTAACCGGGCTTGATGCCTTACCCAATAGTCCCAGAACCAGAGCGGAAGCAACGGTCCCTGTTCCGCACGCGAGAGTCTCTCCCTCTACGCCTCTTTCATATGTCCTGATCATCATGTTCCCGTCCCGGTCCTTTCCCACGAAATCGGCATTTGTCCCGTCGGGAGCGAACATGGTATGCCGACGGATCAGACGGCCTGTACTTTCAACGTCATACGACTCTATATTGTCCACTAGGTGAACGACATGCGGTACCCCGGTATTTATAGAACTTACGTTAATTATCTTCTGCCCCATTCCAAGATTGATATCTAACCTGACGTCTTTCGGGTCGCTCATCATTATTTTTACATTATTCCCTCTGACCTCCGCCGAAAGCATCCCTGCACGGGTCTCGATCTTCAGGTCAGAGCCCAGTCCTAGTTTGGACGCGTATAGAGCGCTGCACCTTGCGCCGTTCCCGCACATATCGACTTCCGATCCGTCCGGATTTATTATCCTCATCCTGAGATCAGCATTTTCGGATCTTTCTAACACCAATAGCCCGTCAGCTCCCACGGCCAAACGCCGCGGGCATACCTCAACGGCCATCTCCGAATAGTCTACGTCACGGGTATCCAGCTCTCCGCTGAGATTATCCACCACTACGAAATCGTTTCCGCTGGCCACCGCTTTTGTAAAACAGATATTGTATTTCGTTTTCATCACTTAAATTCCTTTAATATCCTTTCCCCTCGGATAAGGTCTCTGTACGTCTCCGCTTTACGTACGACCTTTACGCTCCCGTTCACCGCCAAAAGTTCCGCCGGTCTGGGACGGGAATTATAGTTGGAAGCCATCGTAAACCCGTATGCCCCGGTGCTCATTACCGCTACATATTCTCCCGGAACGAGTTCAGGCATCTTCCTGTCAAGAGCCAGATAATCACCGCTCTCGCATATGGGTCCTACAACATCATATACTATTTCTTCCGCCTCTCTCCGCACGATCGGTTTTATTTCATGATATGCCTCATAAAGACTGGGTCTTATGAGGTCGTTCATCCCGGCATCCATTATAGCGAATTTCTTCCCGGTAGATCCTGTTTTCACATAAATGACCTTGCTCACAAGAATACCCGCGTTCCCCACTATAAAACGTCCTGGCTCTAAAATAAGTTTCAGACCCTTATCTCTCACCAAAGGCAATATAGCCTTGGCAAATTCCTGCGCGGTAGTGGTTTTTTCCTCATTATAGACTATCCCGAACCCACCGCCTATATTAAGCCACTCTATTGCTATATTCCCTTCCTCGATGAATTTCATCACTTTTTTTAAGGAGGTGACAAAAGGCGTTATATCGGTTATCTGTGAACCGATATGCACATGTATACCTTTAAGCATAACGTGCGGATATTTATTAGCGTTATCGAAGATATCCTCCGCTGTCTTAAAATCTATCCCGAACTTTTTTTCTTTGGTTCCGGTGGTTATATAATCATGAGTATCCGCTTTTACATCCGGATTTATACGCAGCGCTACCTTTATCTTTTTTTTAAGCTTACCGGCTATCGTATCTATCATAATAAGTTCCGGCAGGGATTCTACGTTAAAGAACAATATCCCTTTCCGGACCGCTGCTCTGACCTCTTTCTCCGTCTTCCCGACGCTGGCGTAGACTATACGCTCCGGAGGACATCCGACCTTCAATGCTTTAAAAAGCTCTCCGCCCGAGACTATATCCAGTCCGGCCCCTTCGTCCACCAGCGCTTTGCATATGCTAAGATTAGAGTTTGATTTCATAGAAAAACATATAAGCGGATCGACTTCCCTGAACGCCTCCTTTATCTTATTAAAATGCGCTATTATGGTCTTGTAACTGTACAGATAGAACGGCGTCTGATGTTCCTTGACGATTTCTGTCACGGGAATATCTTCGCAAAAAAGTGTTCCGTTATTGTAGCTGAACTCATGCATGTCATTCTCCCTTTGCTCAATGAACTTTTCAACAGCTCACTTAAGTTTCTTCTGCCAGCGGGCTATCTCTTTGCCGACATATCCCGGATTCGTGCTCCCCGCGGTAACTTTGTTCTTAACCGAAGTCTCCGGGTCAAGCAGACCATACACATCTTCTTCCAGATCGTCCGAATGTTCTTTAAGTTCCGCCAAAGAAAGATCCGAGATATTTTTCCCGGACGCCGAACACTGTTTGACTATTCCTCCGACTATGTTATGGGCATTGCCGAAAGATTCCCCTTTACGCACAAGATATTCAGCTATATCCGTCGCGTAGATGAACTCGTTTTCAAGCGCTTTTAACATGTTTTCCCTGTTCAATACCACGTCGGACATCACGCCTTTCATTATGCGGAGGCTGCCGGAAATATTATCGACCGATTCGAATAAAGGTTTTTTATCTTCCTGCATATCTCGGTTATATGAATGAGGAAGCCCTTTAAGCAGAACGAATATGGAAGTGAACGCTCCGATAAGCTGAGAAGACCTTCCCCTGACAAGTTCAAGCACATCAGGATTCTTTTTCTGCGGCATGAGCGAGCTTCCTGTACAATACTTTTCCCCTATCTGCAGAAACCCGAATTCAGGGGTCCCGTACAATATCAGATCTTCACATATCCTTGAAAGGTGCAGTCCCGTCAGGCATAAAGCTCCGATGAATTCCGCGATAAAATCCCTGTCGCTGACGGCGTCTATGCTGTTCGGCGATGTCCCCGCGAACCCGGACCTTTCGGCGACAAATTTGCGGTCGATATCAAGCGCGGATCCCGCAAGCGCGCCGGATCCCATCACGGAAATATCAGTACGGCAGAGCGCGCTATCAAGCCTTTCGATATCCCTTTCCATCATCTCTACGTAAGCCATTATGAGGTGCGCAAAAAGAACAGGCTGAGCGCGGTTCAGGTGTGTATATCCGGGCAATATCGCTCCGTCGGACCTTTCCGCAAGCCCCACCATTTCCTTTTGGAACTCTTTTATGAACCCCTTTATGTTCCTTATGGAGTCCTTAACATATAAACGAACGTCATTGACGACCTGTTCGTTCCTCGACCTTCCGGTATGCATTTTTTTCGCGGCGTCGGGAGACTTCCGGGCAACATAGTCCTGTACGAACGAATGTATATCCTCATACCCCTCCAAGGGCACAGACTCGTCCTCTATCTTGGCGGCAAGTTCATCCAAGGCTTCCGTTAATATCTTTTTTTCTTCTCCGGAAATAAACCCTTTTTTTGAAAGCATATCCACATGGACTTTGCTGCTATGACAATCATACTTGGCCAGGACTTTATCTACATCCAAGCTGGAAGTGAACTTCATAACTTCCGGATCGATCTCTTTTCCAGAGAACCGTCCCCCCCATAGTTTATTCATGACAACTCCTTAATGAGGCCATAACTTATGGAGTGATAACGAACATAAGTTATACGGCCGAATTAATCCCGCCCTTTTGTAAAAGGGCGGGATCCTTTTAAACAGTCTATTAACCACAAAATATAGTCTTTTCTACATCTTCTTTTTAAGACCATTCACTATTCACTAAATACTAGATACTATCTATACGGCATCACCCAGAGATCGATAAAACCCTTCGCCAATGATTGGTCGAAGATGTCTCCTTCGCCGTACGTTGCAAGTTTTTCTTTATACCTCGATCTCGGACTTTTCCGTCCGCAAACGGTCACTTTGCCTTTGTAAAGTTTTACCCTGACTTCACCGACAACGTTCTCTTGCGTCTTATCTACAAAAGCATCTATAGCCTTTTTCAGCGGAGTGAACCACAGACCGTTATATACAAGATCAGCGTACCTTGCGGCTATCGCGCTTTTATATTTAAGCGTTGCCCGGTCCAATACCAGTTCCTCCAGCGCGGAATGAGCGCTATAAAGTATTTCCGATCCCGGAGCTTCGTACACCTCTCGGGACTTTATTCCGACAAGCCTGTCTTCTACCATGTCCACTCTGCCTATTCCGTGTATACCTCCGATCTTGTTGAGCTTTTTCACCAGCTCGATCGCGGGGTACTCCCTGCCGTTTATTCCTATGGGTATACCCTTCTTGAACGATATTGTGAGATATACAGCCTTATTAGGAGCCTTCTCGGGCGGAACCACCGTTATGAACGTATCCGGCGGGGGTTCGATCCACGGATCTTCCAGTTTTCCGCCTTCCACACTTATACCCCAAAGGTTCAGATCAACGCTATAAAGTTTCTTTTTTGTCTGCTCTATCGGTATACCGTGTTCTTTCGCGTAATCTATCTCATCTTCGCGTGTTTTAAGTTCCCACTCCCTTACAGGCGCGATCACTTTGACATTAGGTATTTTCATCTGGAATGTCGCTTCGAACCGCACCTGATCGTTCCCTTTACCCGTACATCCGTGAGCCACAGCGGACGCTTTCTCTTTCTTTGCGAAGTCCGACATAGCTTCGGCAATGATCGGACGGGATAATGCCGTCGCGAGATTATACTTTCCCTGATATTTAGCCCCTGTCTTCAACGCCTGGAACGCGTATTCTTTCAGGAATTTCTCTTTAAGGTCGGCAACTTTACACTTAGATGCCCCTATTTTCAAAGCCCGCTTGCGCGCTTTTTCCGTATCGGCGCCTTGCCCTACGTCTCCCATAAAGCATATTACTTCATACTCCCTCTCCATAAGCCATTTTATGGCCACCGAGGTATCCAGACCTCCGGAATACGCAAGTACGATCTTCTTTTTCATTACATTCTCCTTAATGAGGCCATAACTTATGGAGTGATAACGAACATAAGTTATACGGCCGAATTAACCCCGCCCTTTTCCCTTTAAAAGGGCGGGGTCATTTGTCATTTGTGCTTTGTCGTTCTGACCCTATCTTCCCTATGCCCTATGCTCTGTGCCCTATGCGATTACCCGTTCACCATCTAGCCTCTATCTATTTACTAAGCAGTTTTAAAAGTATCGCTTTCTGCACATGCATCCTGTTCTCTGCCTGATCATAAACTATCGAATTTTTACCGTCTATGATATCCGTTATCTCTTCTCCCCTATGAGCGGGAAGACAATGCATTATGAGAGTATCTTCCCTAGCGGACCTCAATAGGCTTTCGTTCACCTGGAACTCACGGAAAATACGCATTCTTTCTTCACGTTCTTCCTCCTGTCCCATACTGGTCCAAACGTCCGTGTATACTATATCACTTCCGCTAACGGCTTTATGAGGATCGTTGGACAATTCTATCGTTCCGCCTTTTTTTGCCGCTACTTCCATCGCCGCGTCCAGTATCTCTTTTTTGGGCCCGTATCCTTCGGGAGTCCCAATACCCATGTTCACCCCTGTTTTGGCGCAGACCATAAGTAAAGAATTCAGGACATTGTTCCCGTCCCCGACATACGCGACCTTTACGTTCTTAAGCGTTTTTTTCTTCTCCAGCACCGTAAAGATATCGCTGAGCGCCTGACACGGATGCCCCAGATCAGACAACCCGTTTATCACCGGAACATCCGAATACGCGGCCAGAGCGTTCACATCATCGTGAGAGAAGACCCTCGCGACTATACCATCGACATAACGTGAGATCACGCGTGCCACGTCTTTTACGGACTCCCTTGTCCCCATCTTTATTTCCCGAGGGCTTAGGTAAAGTACATACCCTCCCAGATGTAC
The DNA here is from genome assembly GCA_043813915.1 of Candidatus Omnitrophota bacterium. GTDB lineage: Bacteria > Omnitrophota > Gorgyraeia > Tantalellales > Tantalellaceae > Aadella. The sequence goes on along the minus strand of JBDRKO010000026.1, from coordinate 125,280 downwards.
CATCGCAACTTCAAAAGATATCCTTGTCCTGTTGGATGGTTTCTGAAAGAGAAGGGCCAGGGTCTTATCCTTTAACGCGCTTTTCCTTGAAAGCGGGGCCTTTTTCAGTTTTTTCGCAAGTTTCAGGATATCCCATATTTCTTTTTCGCTCATATCATCTATCGTAATAAGATCCTTTTTCATATGTGCTCCATAACTTTAGAAAGCTTTCCGATAGCCATATCCGCTTCCTCTTTTTTAATGTTTATAGGCGGCATTATCCTAAGCACATTCCCCTGTGTGCAGTTCAGAAGAAGCCCTTCTTTCATGCATGCTTCAGCTATCGCCGTCCCTTCTTCCGTATTAAGCTCCACTCCTATCATAAGACCTATGCCCCTGATCTCTTTTATCCGCCCTTTCGGGTCAGCCATATTCTTTATCGCTTCCATAAGATATTTTCCCATTTTATCGGCATTCTCCAGAAGCTTTTCCTGCTCTATCGCGTCAAAAACCCCCAAAGCGGCCGCGCAGGCTATGGGACTTCCCCCGAATGTCGTGGCATGTGATCCGGGAGTAAGCACTCCGTCATGTTTTTTATTTACAACCAATGCCCCGATAGGCATTCCGCCGCCAAGAGCCTTTGCAAGAGTAATGGCGTCCGGTTCGATCCCAAAATGGCTGAACGCGAACATTTTCCCCGTCCGACCCATCCCGGTCTGGACTTCATCACATATGAGCAGTATGTCTTTTTTCCTGCATATACGTTCAAGTTCTTTCATATAGGCTTTGCCGGGAACATTGATCCCGCCTTCTCCCTGTATAGGCTCTATCATTACCGCTATTGTCTTTTCCGTTATCGCCGAGGAAAACGCTTTTATATCGTTAAAAGGAACGTGTTTAAATCCTTCCGGCAGAGGCGCAAATCCCTTTTTGACCTTATCCTGCCCTGTAGCGGTCAAAGTAGCGAGAGTGCGTCCATGAAAAGACTTTTCCATTGTTATGATCTCATACCTGGAAGAAGAACTTCCGTATTTCCGAGCGAATTTTATAGCTCCCTCGTTCGCTTCGGCCCCCGAATTGGAAAAGAACACTTTTCCCGAAAAAGAATGTTCTATTATTTTCTTAGCAAGCTGCGGCTGATTTTCGCTGTAAAAATTATTCGATACATGCATTATTTTTTTTAGCTGGTTCTCTATCCGTTCGACGACCTTCGGATGACAATGCCCTGTCCCGCTCACGGCCCACCCCGGAAAAAGATCCAGATATTTCTTCCCCTCAATATCTTCCACCCATACACCTTTCCCCTTTACCAGGCAAAGGTCCTGCCTTACGTAGGTAGAAAGCACGTATTCATCATATAGTTTCTTTATTCCGTTCGTATCCATATTCATCATCCCGTTCGTTCGAACTATCTTCCCTGTGCTCTATGCGCTGTGCTCTTTGCGCTGCAATATCCGCTCCAGATATTTAACTTTTAAACCTTTAAACCTTTTAACTTTTTAAACTGTTTTATTCATGCACTATTTCCGTGCCTATCCCTTTATCGGTGAACATTTCCAAAAGCAGCGCATGGGAAAGATTCGCCTCGACTATATGCGCCTTACGCGCGCCTCCCTTCAACGCATGCAGACAGGACCGCACTTTAGGCACCATACCCCCGTCAATGACCCCTGTCTCTATCAAATGCATGGCTGTTTCCATTGTCAACGAATGGAACAAGGACTCGGGATTATTTTTCTCCCGCATTACCCCGCGGACATTGGTAAGAACAACGAATTTTTCGGCTTCAAGGGCTATCGCCAAGTTAGACGCGGCTTCATCGGCGTTTATATTGTAAAGTTTGTTGTCCTCCCCTTTCCCGACGGGACATATGACCGGGATTATGTTCGTGTCAAGAAGACGTTTTAATATCGTAGTATCTATCGCCGCTACGCTGCCGACAAAACCCAGATCTGGACCTTCTTTTTTCTCGGCCCGTATCATGTTGTTCTCCTTACCGCTTAATCCGAAAGCTTCTCCCCCGAAACTTATTATCTCTTCCACTAAGGACCTGTTCACATCCATCAGAACGGAATCTACTACGCCCATAGACCTTTCGCAAGTGACCCTCAATCCGTCGATGAATTTGGTCTCTATATTGGATTCCCTTAGTTTCTCGCTTATGTTAGGCCCTCCGCCATGTACAAGAACAGGCTTCATTCCGGCATACCTCATGAACACCATATCCTGCAGCACCATATCACGCGCTTTTTTGTCATGCAAAGAACTTCCCCCGTATTTCACGACAACTACTTTGCCGTAAAATTTCTTTATATACGGTAGGGCTTCTATCAGCACTTTGCTTTTTTTTATCGCTTCTTCCATGAATTACCTGCTTGTTTTATGTGTCATGTGTTAAGTTTTATGTTCCTTTCATTTCGCGCATTACACATTACACATCACACATCACACAGCACACAGCACTACGTCGTGTAATACGAGTTAAGCGTTATATATTTCTTCGATATGTCGCAGGAAAAGAATTTAGCTTCCTCTTTTCCCGTATTAAGAACGACCTCTATCTTGACATCTTTGCCTTTAAAGACCGCCGAGTTTTTTCGGTCCACCTCTTTAAGGGTCTTTCCGTTCTTGAAGAACGTCACTCCGTCAAGACTTATTTCTATCTTTTCCGGGTCGAATTTCACCCCGCTTGCGCCCGCCGATGAAGCTATCCTTCCCCAATTCGGATCCCCTCCCAGCACAGCACATTTCACCAGCAAAGAACTTGCTATAGCTTCCGCCGCTTTTTTAGCTTCTTTCTTGGTCCTTGTCCTCTTTACATGGACCTCTATGAATTTTTGAGCTCCTTCGCCGTCCAAAACTATCATTTTCGCCAGATCGTCCGATAACATACACAGGTTCTTTTTAAAAACATCAAAATCCTTACCCTTGTATTTTATGGTCCTGTTGCCCGAAGCCCCGTTCGCCAAAAGCATGACCGTATCATTAGTGCTCATATCCCCGTCCACCGAAACAGCGTTAAAAGACCTGTCCGCGCTTTCGGCAAGAGCCGCCTTCATAGCTTTCTGCGAAATATCCGCGTCCGTCATTATGTAGCATAACATAGTAGCCATATTGGGCTTGATCATTCCTGCGCCCTTGGCTATACCTGCCATGTGTATTTTTTTGCCTCCCGCCATAAAAGTACGCTGCGATATTTTCCGGAACCTGTCCGTTGTCATGATCCCGTCCGCGGCATCCAGTATTCCATCCGCCGATAGGCCTCTAGCTATCTCCTTCATCCCTTTTTTAATTGGCCTAAGATCTATGAACTCTCCGATTATGCCTGTGGAAGAAACAAGTATCTCATTTTTTCCTACACCCAGCACCTCCGCCATTCCGTACGCCATTTTCTCGGCATCCTCTATCCCGCGTTTCCCGGTCATGCAGTTCGCGTTGCCCGAATTGATCAGCACCCCGCGTATATGACCGGCCCTCTTCAGCTGCCTTTGGGCCAATAGTACAGGCGCCGCTTTAACGATATTCCTGGTAAAAATGGCCGTTATAGCGCACGGTCTTTCCGAGAATATCAGAGCAAGGTCCTTCCTCTTTTTCTTGGACCCGCAATGTATCCCGTTAGCCAAGAAACCTTCCGGAAGTTTAAAATTTTCCATATATTTCCTCTGCGTATGTTGATGTAGGGGCACGGCATGCCGTGCCCCTACTCTTTTATTTCAATCCCGCGCGTTCATCAATACCGTACATGATATTCATATTTTGTACCGCCTGTCCGCTTGCGCCCTTTAACAGATTATCTATCGCGGAAACTATTATCAATGTCCCCCTGGCTTCCCGTATACCGATATCGCAAAAGTTCGTCCCCGCCACGTCTTTTATCTCCGGCATCTCCCCAAGTGGTTTTATCCTTACGAACGGTTCGTCTTTGAAATATCGCGAATATATATCGAATATATCCTTTTCAGAGCCCAGTCCGTCGCTAGGCACGTATACCGTCGAAAGTATACCCCTCCTTATGGGCAGGAGATGCGGAACAAAATTTATTTCGACCTTATTTTCCGCGACCGCCGACAAGATGTGGTCTATCTCAGGCATATGCTGATGCGCGTTCGGTTTATAACATTTAAAATTTCCGTCAACCTCGCCAAAAGTAAGAGATAAAAGTGCTTTCCGGCCGGCCCCGGTAACTCCGCTCTTCGAATCCGCTATGATCTTGGCTTTTTTACCGGCCGCATTTTTTATAACGGGTAAAAGGGCCAATATGACACTTGTCGGATAACACCCGGGATTAGCGATCAGGAGCGCTTTTTTTATACTGTCCCTGTTGATCTCCGGAAGGCCGTAAACGCCCTTACCCAGATTATCCGTATCGGTCTGTTCCGTCCCATACCACTTTTCATACACATCGCCGGGCAACCTATAATCCGAGCTTAGATCTATTACCCTTTTTCCCTTTTTCAGGAATTCCGGAGCAACACCCATGGAAACCGTATGAGGAAGCGCGAGGAATATTACGTCGCATTTCCCCGAGATCTCGTCAACGTCCATCGTCTTGTATGACAATTCCGTCAATCCGCTGAACTGCGGATATAGTTTCGTTATGGCGGTCTCTTCTTCTATCCGTGCCGAAAGCGCGGTTATTTCCGCTTCGGGATGCCTTAAAAGCACTTTTATCAGCTCCTCCCCTGTATAACTGGTCACACCGATTATCCCTGCTTTAACCATATATCCCCCTATGCGTATCTAATAGGACTTTTAGCGTTTATTTAATTTTCGTAAGCCGTGTATAATATTATTATGAAAGCTAAGTATAAATTAAACCCACTATCATGTCAATCGAAAAGACCCTTCTTTACCCTGCTAAAGCCTCTGCGAAGCTCATGAACGAAAGTATCATGAGCGAAGCAGGGCAAAAAAAAAGGCCACGCATCAGCGTGGCCTTCCTTGTAACATGGTGTATATATTTAACGTTTTGAGAACTGGAATTTTTTACGCGCACGCTTCTGACCGTACTTTTTTCTTTCCTTTGCTCTGGGATCTCTGGTCAACAGACCGGCTTTCTTTAAAGCCATTTTCAGACTTTCATCAACTTTAACAAGAGCCCTGGTGATCCCATGCCTCAACGCCCCCGCCTGTCCGGTCGACCCGCCTCCGGAAAGCGTAGCTATGACATCGAATTTTCCGACCACCCCTGATATATCAATGGGTTTCATAACCATGATCCTATGGGTTTCCCTTGGAAAATAATCCTCGAATTCCCTTTTGTTAAGTTTGAATTTACCCGTTCCCGGCCGCAACCTTACCCTTGCAACGGATTCTTTCCTTCTTCCTACTGTCACATATTCAACTATTTTTCCCATTTTTATGCCTTTGTCCTTTTTACAATTTTATTTCAACGGGCTTTTGTGCTGTATGAGGATGTTCCTTACCCACATACAGTTTAAGCCTCTTTATCATCAAAGCCCCCAGTTTATTCTTGGGAAGCATCCCCTTTACAGCATGCCTCATTATATGTCTCGGGTTCTTTTCTTTCATCTTACTGTAAACTATTTCCTTCTGCCCGCCGGGATAACCCGAAAAACTTTTATACATTTTTTGTTCCGTTTTCGCGCCCGTAACCTTTACCTCTCCGCAGTTCAGAACGATCACTCCGGCCCCCGTATCGACATTCGGCGTATAATCCGGACGTGTTTTTCCGCTAAGCAGTTTAGCTATTTTAGTAGCCGCCCGGCCCAATATCTTTCCTTCCACGTCGATAATATACCAACTGCGATCCGTTTCCGAAGACTTTGCCATTATGGTCTTATTCATGCTCTTCCTCTTCTCATCCCTTTTTTCGACACGTATCAACACCCTTGTTCAGGGTGATATAAAAACTGAAGTGTAAAATTAGCATATTTAGGTAGGTTTGTCAAGAACTATCAGAAGCGGCTTGGCTCTTATGCGGATCAACGCAAACCGCGCGGGAACAGCCGGCTACGCGTTTTATCCCCCGGCGATATGGTCTAGACCGGTCCGGATCGAAGGCTATCAATTCCCTTTTGATATTGCTCTATAAAGAGCTCTTACCTGATCCTTATATAGGGTATTAAAAACTACCTGCAGTGACTGGTCGCAGGACTCTTTGCTCATACGATCATTGTTCCGTTTCCTGTCTCTCCGTTTGTCGTTAATGGTCACGCTGTGCTTGTACTGCTTTTTACCCATTTTTCTCTCCTTCGGTCGTTTTCCTGAAAACAACATTACCGTCATTCTGCAGGACAAAAGTAACTTTGTCCCTCTTTCTTATCCCGAAATATCCCTGAAGAACCTTGGGTATGAAGATCTGCCCCCGATTGGAAACAGTTGCTAAGAATTTTAACCGGAACTTCCCTCTCACGCTTTCTCTCCTTATTCGTTCATCGGATATAACAAGTATGCAACAAGTATATAACAAGTATTAATACTTGTCAATTAAAAAACAAAAAAAAGACCGAAAATAGTTCCGGTCTTTGCATTAATAACTGTAGTTGCTGATATCTTTAACGGGAGATCATTCTAGGCTTGGACTTTCTTTAACGTGAACAGAAATAAAAATATATTCTGGGGACATTCTTCGTCCAGTAATTCGTGATTCGTGACTACTCCGTCATTGCGAGGAGCGAAGCGACGCGGCAATCTCGTCCTTCGTCCCGCGTCCTTCTTCCTTCGTCTTTCTTAATGCTATGCGCCTTATTCTGGGGACATTCTTCGACCAGTAATTAGTGCTTCGTGACTCGGGAACAGCCCGAACAGACCATTGACGATTGACTTATAAGCTCTTGGTCTATAGTCTATGGTCAATAGTCTATAGTCCGGTACGCTTCTTCCTTCTGACTTCTTAACCCTATGCGCTTTGCCATTATACACCGCACATAACACTTAAAACTTAACACTTAACACTTTTTTCTCGTCCTTCGCCTGCCCCCGCGCTTAGATTTCGAAGAAATCTGCGGGGGTGATTCGTAAACCATATAGGGCACGTCATGCCGTGCCCCTACACTCTGACGTCTGACTTCTGTCTTCTGCTCCTAGGTCTCAGTACTTCACTTCCATCAAAAATAATCCTTTGGCAGGAGCGGTAGGCCCCGCGGAAGTCCTGTCTTTTTTCGCCAGTATCTTTTTAATACTGCCGGCGGGCAAATATCCTCTTCCTACATCCACCAGCGTACCGACGATATTGCGCACCATATTGTAAAGAAAACCGTCCCCTTCTATCTCTATGATAACAGATGGACCCTTTTTTCTTATTTCTACATAAAATATGTTTCTCACCGATGTTCTTTCTTTCTTGTCCGACGCTTGGAAAGACCTGAAATCATGCCGTCCTTCAAAACCCTTGGCTTCTTTCTGCATCAGGCTGATGTTCAATCTATAAGGTATACGCCATGAATATTTCTCTTGGAAAGGGTCCGGAACATCGGAATTAAGTATGTGGTACCTGTATATCTTCGATCTCGCGTCGAACCTGGAATGGAACTCACCGCTTTCTTCTTCCGCGGCGACAACAACAATGTCTTGCGGCAGCATTCGGTTGAGCGCATGAGGGATATTACGGACCGGGATGTCCTGGTTTATAACGAAATGCGCTGCCTGCCCTTTGGCATGGACACCGGAATCGGTTCGGCTCGCGCCCTGCACCTTGAATGTTTTTTTAAAAAGCGCTTTTAGCGCTTTTTCTATTTCCTGCTGTACGGAAGGACCGTTCTTTTGTTTTTGCCAGCCTTTGTAATCGGTGCCGTCGTAGGCTATGGTAAGTTTGATATTCCGCATTGGAATGAGAGTAAAAATGTAGGGGCGGACCTGTGTGTCCGCCCTGCTTTTATTGATGTTTATGAACAAAGGGCAGACACATAGGTCTGCCCCTATTTACGAAATAAGAAGTTCCGCGATCTGTACGGCATTGAGCGCGGCGCCTTTCCTCAGATTATCGGCGACTACCCAGAGGTTCAACCCGTTCTCTATGGAACCGTCTTCTCTTATTCTGCCCACAAAAACGTCGTCTTTCCCTTCCACGTCTATAGGCATGGGATACTTGTTATTGAACGGATCGTCCACTACGGTTATTCCCGGGAATCCTTTCATAAGCTTTACGGCCTCTTTCGCGGTGATCTTTCTTTCGGTCTCCACATTGACGCTTTCAGAATGCGCGTAATACACCGGCACTCTCACGCAGGTCGCGGTCACCGCAAGTCCGGGCAGTTCCATTATCTTGCGGGTCTCCTTGATCATTTTTGTTTCCTCTTTTGTGTAAAGGTCCTCTTCGAAAACATCTATATGAGGTATCACATTATACGCTATCTGATGAGCAAACTCCGATATCATTTTATCTTCGACAATATGCCTTCCTATTTTATGATGAGCTTCTTTTTTGCTCAGCGCGACGACCTGGGATTCCATTTCCAGGATATTGCTTTGCCCTGCTCCCGATACCGACTGAAAGGTAGTTACCACTATTCTTTTCAGACCGGCCTTCTTTTCTATCGCCTTGAGAGGAAGCACCATCTGTATCGTGGAACAGTTAGGATTAGCTATTATACCCTTATGTCCTTTCGCGGCATGAGGGTTCACTTCCGGAACTACAAGCGGCACATCCTCGTCCATACGAAAAGCGCTGGAATTATCCACACAGACCGCTCCGGCTTTTACGGCATACGGAAGGAATTCTTTACTTCTGGACGCTCCGGCAGAAGCCAGGACGATATCTATCCCCTCAAAAGACCCCAGCCCTAACACCCGGACCGCGATGTCCTTACCTTTAAAAGAAAGCTTTTTCCCCTCCGATCTTTTACTGGCCAAAAGACGCAACTCACCTATCGGAAAATCTCTTTCCGCAAGTATCTCAAGGAATTGCGCACCGACAGCTCCGGTCGCTCCCATTACGGCCACATTATATTTTTCTTTATTCTTCAGCATATTTTCACCTATTGTTTTAAGCTAACCTTCATTTAAAATAGCACATGGCGCATAGCATCATAATGTAGGGGCACGGCATGCCGTGCCCCTACTCTTTGGTTTATTTCAAGATCTCTTTCACCACCAGATCCCCTACTTCCGAGGTGGAATACCCCATTTTCCCGGCAGAAAGGCTTTTCAGTTTTGTGGTAACGCTCATTACCGCTTTTTCGATCATCTGCGCCGCCTTGGCCTCTCCCAGAACTTCCATCATCATGCCCCCCGCGCATATCGCCGCTAGAGGATTAATGACATTCTGTCCCGTATATTTAGGGGCCGATCCACCGATAGGTTCGAACATCGACACGCCGTTAGGGTTAATGTTCCCGCCCGCGGCTATTCCCATACCCCCCTGTATCATCGCTCCAAGATCCGTGACTATGTCCCCGAACATATTGTCGGTAACAAGCACATCGAACCATTCGGGATTTTTGATCATCCACATACACGTAGCATCAACATGAGCATAGTCTCGTTTTATATCCGGATACTCCTTCTCTCCCATTTCATTGAATGCCCTTTCCCAAAGATCGAACGCGTAAGTAAGCACATTCGTCTTACCCACTAAGGTCAATTGTTTTCTCTTATTTCTCTTTCTTGTATACTCGAACGCGTACTTCAGGCATTTATCGATCCCTTTTCGCGTATTTCTCGATATCTGCACCGCTACCTCTTCGGGAGTGTTCTTTTTTATGAATTCGCCCTCCCCGACATACAATCCTTCGTTGTTCTCTCGGACAAAGACAAAATCTATGTCCTCGGGACCTTTATCTTTTATAGGTGTCCATACCCCCGGATATAGTTTCACCGGACGCAGGTTTATATACTGCTCTAGCGAAAACCTCAACTTCAGGAGCAATCCTTTTTCCAAGATACCCGGTTTCACATCAGGATGGCCTACAGCTCCGAGAAATATCGAATCCACTGTTCTCAGTTCTTCGAGCACGCTATCCGGCAATATCTCCCCGGTCCGCATATATCTTTCTCCGCCGAGATCATAAGGTATCTTCTCGTATTTTATGCCGCATTTCTCAGTGGCCGCATGAAGAACTTTCAATCCCTCGTTCACCACTTCGGGTCCGGTACCGTCTCCCGGCAGAACAGCTATCCTGTACATGTATCCCCCTTCTTATTGATCACAAATAGAACAACGCCGCATGAAGACCGAAGACCAAAAGATATCGTGATCCCCCTCTCCTACTTTCAATATACGGATCTTTTTATTCTTTCGGTATTTTCACTTTTTTTTGGCGGTCTTCATGAGTCCGCCCTTCTTTATCATATCTTTTATGAATGCCGGGAACACTTCGGCTTTGAAGATCGTTTTCTGATCGGCCTTTGATATTTCCCCTTTATCGACATCTACTTCGACGCGGTCTCCCTGCTTTATCTTCTGCACAGCTTCTTTACTGGTAAATATCGGAAGCCCTATATTTATGGCATTACGGTAAAATATCCTGGCGAAACTTTTGGCTATAACACACGATACTCCCGCCGCCTTTATGGATATAGGCGCATGTTCCCGGCTGGATCCGCATCCGAAATTCTCGCCTCCGACTATGATATCCCCTTTCTGCACCTTACCGGGGAAGGCGGGATCGGCATCCTCCATACAATGCTTTGCCAGTTCATCCGGGTCCGATGTATTCAGATAGCGCGCCGGTATTATTTCGTCGGTATTAATGTCGTCCCCGAACTTATATACTTTTCCTTTTAATTTCATATTTTTTCCCTTTAATTTGATGATCTTTTTCCCTATGACCTTAAAAGCCTAAAAGTCGGATGGATGAGATATTGTCCCCTTTACGGCGCTTGCGGCAGCCACCGCCGGGTTCGAAAGATATACAAAACTTTTAGGATGACCCATTCTACCGACAAAATTGCGGTTCGTAGTAGCTATAGCGACTTCCCCCTCGTGCAGTATCCCCATATGCCCGCCCAGACAAGGTCCGCAGCTGGGAGTGCAAAAAGTGCCCCCGGCGCGTATGAAAACCTCGGCATACCCTTCTTTGACGGCCTCCGCATACACGGCCTGTGTGGCAGGAATAACAATAAGACGCGTATCAGGACTTACTTTTTTATTCTTAAGCACCGTTGCCGCCAGTTTGAGATCGCTTATTCTGCCGTTGGTACACGAACCTATGACCACTTGGTCGACTTTCACGTTCTTAAATTCGCTGACAGGTTTGCCGTTAGAAGGCAAATGGGGAGCGGCTACCATCGGTTCCATTTTAGACACATTGTATTTTCTTATATCCGAGTATTCAGCGTCTTTATCGCTCTTTACAAGCTTATATGTCTTTCGCGACGGTTTATATTTTTTTATCGCTTCCTTCACGTATTTTTCGGTGATCTTATCCGGCGCTATTATTCCGTTCTTCGCGCCGGCTTCTATGGCCATATTACACATGCTCATTCTGTCGTCCATAGAAAGCGCTTCCATAGTATCGCCGGTAAATTCCAGGGCTTTGTACAAAGCGCCGGAGACACCGAGATCCGCTATAACATGCAATATCAGGTCTTTTCCGCCGACCCATTTTCTGGGCTTGCCTGTAAACTCGATCTTTATGGTCTCGGGAACCTTAAGCCAGCATTCGCCGAACGCCATCGCATAGGCCAGATCCGTACTTCCCATGCCGGTCGCGAAAGCTCCCAGCGCGCCATGAGTACAGGTATGAGAATCCGCCCCTATCATCAGGTCTCCCGGCATAATGAGACCCCTTTCGGGAAGAAGCGCATGTTCTACTCCCATTTCCCCAAGCTCGAAATAATGCTCTATACCGAATTCTTTGGCGAAATCCTTGAGCAATTTAGCCTGGTTAGCGCTTTTCATATCTTTGGCAGGCAAAAAGTGATCCGGGACCAGTATTATACGTTTCTGATTAAAAACCTTTTTCAGGCCCAGATCCCGGAACTCTTTTATAGCTATAGGGCTTGTAATATCGTTCCCCAGACAGATATCTATTTTAGCTTTAACAAAATCCCCGGGAGCTATCTTTTTTAGACCGGGAACATGAGAAAGTATTATCTTTTCCGTTATCGTATAACCCATTTACATTCTCCTTAATGAGCACATAACTTATACAACTGTAAGGGGTATAAGTTATACGTGCGAATTAACCCGCTGAAGCCAGATGAAACCTAAATAGTTCGGCGTAAGCGGGTTTTTTCTTTATTAAGTTTATAGTCACAAAAAAACAAAGCTACTAGCTTCCGGCTACGAACTATGAACTACCAACTATGAACTGATTTGAACCGCCAGTTTACCAAATTTCTACTAAATATTCAATATCATTTTTGGGTAAGTTTTTTAAGTTTTCTAACCAGGTTAGCAGCTAACCTGGTTAGATCTGTCAGGTTAGAAACCGGTGATAGGTATTTTGACTGTCATTTCCCACAATTTAAATGACCGGAATTGAGCTTAGCAGATGCTTTGTATATTCATGCTCGGGTCGGCTGTATATATCCTCAGCAGGCGCGGTTTCCACCAAAACTCCGTCTTTCATTACTCCTACAATATCCGACATGAATTCAACAACCCTAAGGTCATGTGAAATAAAGAGATACGTAAGAGAGAATTTTGATTGCAGATCCTTAAGCAAATCCAATATTTCGGCTTGGATCGAAACATCCAAGCTGGAAACAGGCTCATCCAGCACTATGAACTCTGGACGTCTTATCAAAGCCCTTGCTATCGCTATCCTTTGCCTTTCTCCTCCGGAAAATTGATGAGGATATTTCATCATGCTTCTGGAAGGATCAAGCCTGACCGTATTGAGAGTCTCCCTCACCTTGAGAGACACCTCCTTTCTATCCTCGTCCCTTACGTACAAAGATTCCCCCACGATCTCGCGTATGGTCATGCGGGGGTTCAGAGATCCGAACGGATCCTGAAAAACCATATCTACCCCTCCTTCTATACGCACAGTTCCGTGATCCGGTCTTAAAATACCCGCCAACATTTTCGCTATTGTGCTCTTTCCGCATCCGGACTCTCCCACTAATCCGAATGTTTCCCCTTTTTTTATAAAAAAGCTCACACCATCGACAGCCTTAGCAACAGCACCTTTACGGCTAAATAAGAAGCCTTTCTTATAAAAATACTTTTTAACATCGATAACTTCTACCATTACTCACTCTCTCCCTGCATATCCGTCCCGCATTAAATTATTTCTTATGCCGCTAGCCGCTCCCTTTTGTCTCCCAGCCTGGGAATACACGCTATCAGATGTCTGGTATAGGCATGGCCGGGATCATTTAGAACCTTTTCCTTTGACCCGAATTCCAATATACGGCCTTCTTTCATAATATGAACGCTATCAGCTATCATACTCACGACCGAAAGATCGTGCGTAATAAAAAGAATACCTAAAAGTTTTTCCCTTTGTATCTTCACGATAAGGTCCAGAATGTCTTTCTGCACGGAGACATCCAGAGCCGTGGTGGGTTCATCCAGGATCAGGACCTCCGGGTCGCATGCCAAAGCCATCGCGATCATTGCCCTCTGACACATCCCACCGGACATCTCATGAGGATAGCTTAACGCGGTATCGGAAGAAAGTTTTACGGTCTTTAAAAGGTATTCCGTATAGGAAAGGGTATCTTTTTTCGATCGGCCCTCATGTGTCCTTATCACTTCTCCTATCTGCTCACCTATGCGCATTACCGGGTTCAAGTAGGCAAAAGGTTCCTGAAATACCATAGCTATACGTTTTCCCCGTATTCCCCTCATCTCCGCTTCGGATGTCTTTAAGAGATCCTTTCCCGAAAACAATATCTCGCCTCTCTCTATAGACGCGGTTTCGGGTAAAATTTTCAGGACAGAAAGAGCAGTAATGGTCTTTCCGCTTCCCGATTCTCCTACCAAAGCCGTGATACTTCCTGCATATAACGGGACATTGACGTTTTCGGTAACGTATCTTTCCCCTATTTTCACGGTAAGATCTTTAATTTCAAGTAATTTGTCCATATTTAGTGACCCATTTCAAGAGCATAGCGCACAGAGCACAGGGCATGGCAGTTAATTCGTATATTGTATAGAGTATAGCGAATGTCGTATAGCGTGAACAGAAATAAAAATATATTCTGGGGACATTCTTCGACTAGGGCTTATACTCCCATGGAAAGAGTGTCCTCAGAACTTCCACCTTCGCCTTTTAGGCTGCTTCCCTCGCAAACGGGACTTCCGTCAAAACGGGGACGTTTTGCCCACCTCGGACATTTCGTCACTTCGGCCGGGAGGCCTCAGTACTTCCTCGGACATTTCGTCCTCGGTGCCTCGGTGCCTCGGCGCTTCGTCTGCCCCCGCGCTTCGATTTCGAAGAAATCTGCCGGGGTCCTTCTTCCTTCGTCTTTCTTAATGCTATGCGCTGTGCCCTGTGCTCTATGCCCTTGTTAACCTTTAACTATTTCCATCCCACATAACACTTAAAACTCTTTCTCGTCCATCGTCTTTTTTCCTTAGCTCATCTCTGACACTCTGACACTTTGACACTCTGATACTTCTTTTATCCTCTGACCTCTATCCCCTCTTCTCCCTAAGCTTCGGGTCCAGTCTTTCCCTCAAGCCCTCTCCTATCAGGTTAAAACTTAACACCGTCAGTAGTATCGCAACGCCCGGAAAGACCGTTAACCACCAGGCATAATCAATATAGTTCTTTCCTGTTGTCAAAATGTTCCCCCAACTGGGATCGGGTATCTGGACTCCGAGACCCAAAAAACTTAAGGCGCTTTCTACAAGTATAGCGCCCCCTACGCTCAATGTAGCGCTCACATATACGGGCGCCATCGCATTTGGCAGTATATGCCGGAAGATCACTCTGGCATCCGATACTCCCTGAACCTTGGCGGAATGAACAAAATCCCTTTCCCTTAGAGTAAGGAATTCAGCTCTTACGAGCCGGCATAACCCCGGCCAGCTTGTAAGGCCTATAACGACCATTACATTAACTATGCTGGGTCCAAGAAAGGTTATGATCATCATTATCAGGAAGAATGTAGGAAAACAATACATCACTTCGACTAAACGCATGATGAGACTGTCGATCCATCCTCCATAATATCCGCTGACCCCTCCTAAGGAAACGCCTATAACAATAGATATAAGGACAGCAATAAAACCTACGCTCAGTGATATTCTTGATCCATAGACCATGCGGCTGAACACATCCCTGCCCAGACTATCCGTTCCGAAAAGATGCAGCATAGAAGGAGCCTCAAGTCTGGCATCGTGGTCTATCCCGAGCGGGTCCTGAGATGCGACTAGCGGGGCGAACACCGCTATTATAAGCATCCCTAAAATGATCGTAATACCGAATATTATGCGTTTATTCATGACTGGTCGTAATTCGTAATTCGTGAGTCGTGAAAAGTGAACAGTTATTAAGAGCTCTCCTACCTTCTGACTTCCAGATCCTAGCCCCTTTTTATATCCAGTCTGATCCTCGGATCAACTACCGCATAGAGTATATCCGAAACAAAAATACCTATAAGCGTCAGTAGTGTAGCGATTATACCCACTCCCATGACGACCGGATAATCATAGTTCATCACGGCCTCATATCCCAAACGCCCCATCCCGGGCCATGAAAAAATAGTCTCAAAAATAAAACTTCCCGAGATAAGGGCCGGTAAGGATAATCCCATTATCGTCACCATGGGCAGTAACGCGTTCTTCAAAGCATGCACGAATATTGTCCTTCCGCGGGTAAGACCTTTTGCCCTTGCCGTAAGAATATACTTCTCTTCCATGACCTCTATCATGCTGGACCTTGAATACCTGGATAAGGCCGCTAAGGAGCCGAAGGCCGTGGCCGTGACAGGAAGTATCATGTGCCGGATAAGATCCTTAGCTTTATCAAAATCGCTCATATATTCGGTATACCATGGGTTCATACCCGATATCGGCAGCCACTGAAGCTTTACGCCGAAAAGTAATATCATAAGAAGCGCCAGCCAGAAAGACGGCGTCGCGTATCCTATAAAAACAAGGATCGTAGTTCCCTTATCAAAAAATGAATTCCTGTTGACCGCGCTGAATATCCCCAACGGAACGGCAATACCGAAAATAAGCACCATAGATGAGAACTGAAGCAGCAGCGTGGCCGGAAGACGTTCCGCTATTTTCTTCATAACAGGCTGATCATCCGTGAGCGACCTCCCGAAATCCAAAGCCAGTATCCTTTTTACCCAAAGCATATACTGCACCGTAACGGGTTTATCCAGCCCGTACATTTTGCTGAATTCAGCTCTGGCACTGCCTGAGACTTCAGGGTTCATGCCGTACCGCATGCTGGACGGGTCTCCCGGAGCCAGATGCATAACAACGAACATGATGAAAGAGATCCCTATCATCATGGGGATGATCGTAAATAATCGTTTGATAATATAGCTTTTCATAATGTATCGTTTTTTTGCGAGCGGTAATTTGTGCCTAACAAATAGTAACCAGTTGCCTGTTACATGTAACCAGCAAATCACGTCGTTCTTCTGGTAACTGGTAACCGGTTTCTGGTAACTTTGCTTAACGAACCTTTAACAGCATAGAGCACAGAGCAAAGGGCACAGCATAAGTCGTGATTCGCACTCACTCCGTCATTGCGAGAAGCCGCAGGCGACGAAGCAATCTCTATAAGATCCGGGATTGCTTCACCCCTCGCATAGCTCGGAGTTCGCAATGACGAGCAACAAGAACCACTTCCTCATCATAACATCACACATAACTCTATTTCCACCTCGGTCCAACCTGACTCTCTGACTCTAGCGCGAAGCGCGATGACTCTTTGACTCTCCTTCAGGATCTTCTACCCAATATCTCCTTTGCCTGCCCCCGCTCTGTCATCCCGAACGAGTGCAACGAGTTGAGGGATCTTTCTTGTGTTTAACCAGATTCCTCCGCTCTTCTGCTTCGCTAAAGCTTCACAGAAATCGGTCGGAATGACAAGAGAGCAGCTCTTCCCTCGTCCTTCTTCTTTCGTCCTTCGTCTATCTTCCCTCTGGCCTCTGTCTTCTGACCTCTGTCTTCTGATTTCTGACTTCTATTTCTTTCTCCCCTAGAACTTATATTTCACTTCATCTTCCGGCACATACCAGTCTATGAGATCATACCCTATACCCGCCAGAGCCGGTTCTATACCTTTGAACCTTTTCTGCACACAGGGGGTAGCATAAGGCGAGAACAGAAATGTATACGGCGCGTCCTCCGCCATCCGGCGGTGTATCTCACGGTATATCCCGGCCCGCTTTTCGGGATCCATTTCCCTGCGTCCTTCCTCGATCAAAAGGTCGACATCTTTATTTGAATAGGAAATAAAGTTCAATCCGCCGCTAACGGACGAGGACGTATGCCATACGGCATATATGTCGGGGTCAACTGGGATGGTCCATCCCAGTATCACGGCCTGAAAATTCTTTTTATCTATGAACTGATCAAGGAACGCTGACCAGGCTATCACCTGGACCTCCGCCTTTATACCCAGTTTGGCCCATTGGCTCTGAACTATGGTCGCCGTATCTTCTCTTACCTGATTTCCTTGGTTGGTCACTATCTTTAACCGGAACTCCTGTCCGTCCTTTTCCAGTATACCGTCATCATCCACATCATACCACCCGGCTTCACGCAGAAGTATGGATGCCTTGACAAGATCGTGATCGTAAGACTCGGCGTCGTTCTCATAATAAGGTGTTCCCGGCAAAAATGGACCGGTACATATTTCTCCCAAGCCCAGAAGTACCGTTCGTATGATCTCTTTTTTGTCCAAAGCGTAGCTCAATGCCTGTCTTACTCTCCTGTCGCTGAATAACGGGTCCTTCTGATTGTACCCTATATAGGTATAGGAATGCGCGAGGTATTTATATTTCTCTATCCTTTCAAGAAATTCAGGAGTCTCACTGCGGTATATGTACTGGTAAGGGTTGAGGTCCATTGAATCGATATTGCCGCTCAATAGTTCTAGGAACTGGACACTTTGATCCGGCACTATCCGATAAACATAACGTTTTATGAAGGGCACATGCTCGAAATAATCCTCATTCGCTTCAAGCGCTATATATTCCGCGCTTTTCCAGCTTGAAAATCTGTAAGGTCCGGTCCCTACGGGTTTCCTGGCATATTCCGACCTTTTTATATCTGTCTCGTTCTTAAAAAGATGTTCCGGGATTATCCCCATCCCGAATTTCAGCAGCGCCGGAGCATAAGGCTGCCTGTATAAGAACCTTATAGTATGGTCATCTACCGTTTCTATGTCTATGATGTCCGAATAGCTGGATACGTAGGGACATGCGGAAGACGGGTCCAGTATCCGTTCGTAAGTGAATTCTACATCTCCGGAAGTAAAAGGCGTGCCGTCGTGCCACTTTATATTTTTCCTGAGGTGAAAAGTGATAGAAAGACCGTCACCGGAGATGTCCCAGCTCTCTGCCAGGTCACCCACGACCTTCAGGTCCTTATCGACCTTTGTAAGGCCGTTATATATCATCCTGCATACAGAACTGGAAGTGGAATCGTCCGCAAAGATAGGAATAAGTATACGCGCGTCGGATATGCCCGAGAACACACAAGCATCCCGGCTGCTTATGCCGCGCGCGTTATCAGCCGACAGGACAGATTGCCCTAAAAGTGCGGACATTAACAAAAAAAAGGTCACTGCCATTCTTATCGGTAGTGACCTTCTCTTGAACACTGTTTTTGTTTTTATTTTCAGCACAAATAAGTCCGTTTGATTATTGGCTTATTGGTCCTTCCTTCTCTTCAGAGCTTTGTTCCACCGGAGCAGCCGGTTTCTCGAGTTCTTTTTCATTACCCTCGACTGCGGCCGGGCCCGTTTCATTAGGCACAACAGTGGTTGTTGTCGTGCCATCGGGTGCGGTCGTGGTCGTTACTGTCTGCGTTACCGGTATTTCGGGAAGGCGTATCTTGTCAAAAAGAGACTTGTTTCTTCTAGCGGTAACCATGCCCAAGGTTAAAGATGTCAGCAGGAAAACTATCGCGCTTACCGTGGTCGCTTTTTTCAGTATCTTAGGCGTCTGAGTCCCGAACACCGATTGGGCTGTCTCCCCTCCGCCGAAAGCTTCCGTAAGCCCTCCGCCCTTACCGGCCTGAAGGAGTATAGTCGCTATCAAGATCAGACATACTATGAGATGCACGATAATAAGTGAAATGAACATATCTTTTTATCCTTTTTTTGAACACTGATAAAGTTCTGATGTTTTTTTGATCATATCCGAAAAACTATCGGCTTTTAAACTGGCGCCGCCGATAAGACCTCCGTCGATATCTTCTTCGGACATAAGCTGTTCAACGTTGCCCGGATTTACACTTCCACCATAGAGTATACGACGGGAAGACGAAAAAGTCTCTGAAAAAATTTCCTTCAGAAGAGTTCTGATCGCCAAATGGACTTCCTGGGCCTGCCCGGGCGTAGCGGTCTTCCCCGTTCCTATCGCCCATACCGGTTCATAAGCTACCACCAGACCGTCCAGATCTTCCTCTCTCAACCCTTCAAGTCCTCCTATGACCTGTCTTCTGACAACTTCCAGCGTTTTGCCGTTCTCTCTCTCTTCCAAAGTCTCTCCCACGCACATGATAGGCACCAATCCGCCTTCCATGGCGCTCCTTACTTTAGCGTTAACGGTCTTGTCCGTCTCGCCGAAATAACCGCGTCTCTCGGAATGCCCGATGATCACGTATCCGCATCCTATGCTTTTGAGCATCGATACCGACACTTCCCCGGTATACGCCCCTTCTTTTTCCCAATAACAGTTCTGGGCTCCGAGCCCGATATTCGTTTCGGTCAAGATCTCCCCAACTTCGCTTAAATTCGTGAACGGCGGACATATCACGATATCTACACCGCTCACGTCAAAAACGGCTCTTTTTATACCGTTGGCCAAGTCTATTGCCTCGCTTATATCCTTATACATCTTCCAGTTTCCCGCGATCATAGGTCTTCTCATTTTTTCTCCGTTCCTAGTTTTTAAATGGTAATATGGTCACGTATTTAAAAAATCCAAAGAGTCAAGATTTCCGATCCAGCGATCCAGATCCCTCGACTCACTCTGCTCGCTCGGGATGACACTGGGAAGACATTCCTCGTTTCTCGTCTCTCTTCCTTCTTTTTTTTCTGACACTCTGACACTTTGACACTCTGACACTTTAGTCTTTATCTTCTAATGCCGTTATCCCGGGCAACTCTTTTCCTTCAAGATATTCCAGCGACGCCCCTCCGCCGGTCGACATATGCGACATCTTCCCGCCGAGCCCGAGCTGATTAACGGCCGCCGCCGTATCTCCTCCGCCTATTACCGTGGTGGCATCGGCTTTAGACATCATCTGTGCGATTTTTTTAGTGCCTCCCATAAAAGGTTTCATCTCGAAAAGACCGACAGGTCCGTTCCACACGATGGTCTTTGATTCCTTTATCACATTACAGTAAGTTCTGACCGTCTTTGGTCCGATATCAAGTCCTATCCATCCGTCAGGTATATGTTCGTTTACCACCTTGCGCCTGCTTTTCGGGCTGATCTCTTTCGCGACTATATGATCCTGCGGGAGAAAAATACTGACACCTTTTTCTTTTGCCAGTGCGAATATCTTCTCAACCGTATCGGCCATACCATCCTCTACCCTTGACGCACCCACCCCCTTAAGACGCGATTTCAGAAAAGTATAGGCCATAGCCCCTCCGATGAGCAGGAAATCTATTTTCCCGAGCATGTTCTCTATAAGGGGTATTTTGTCCGATACTTTGGCGCCGCCGAGTATTAAACAGAACGGTTTTTCGGGTGACTTGGTCACCTTCTCGAAATATTCTATCTCTTTTTCTACCAGAAATCCGGCAACTCCGGGCAGAGACGCTGTAACTCCTACAGTAGAAGCGTGCGCTCTATGACAAGTCCCGAACGCGTCCTCGACGAACACTTCTCCCAGAGACGCGAGCTTTTTAGAAAAGTCAGGATCGTTCTTTTTCTCTTCTTTATGAAACCTCAGGTTTTCAAGAAGTATCACGTCGCCGTCCCGCATATCCTTTACGGCCGTTTCCACATCGCTGCCGATACAATCCGGCATCTTCTTGACATTTTTTCCCAAAAGTTCCGATAAACGTTTTGCTACGGGGTCCAACCGCAAAGCGTCGTCAACTTCCCCCTTAGGACGCCCCAAATGACTCATCAGAATAAGCTTTCCGCTGTTATCCAGTATATATTTTATGGAAGGCATAGCCGCGGTTATTCTCGAGTCATCGGTAATAACACGCTCTTCGTTCAACGGCACGTTAAAATCCGCCCGCATAAGAACTCTTTTCCCGCTTATCTGTATATCCCTTAGGGTTTTTTTCATATCAGCTCCGTTACGTAATTATCCTTTAAGGAGAAGGCTTTTTTAAAAAGCCTTCTCCTTAAAGATCGCTATTGCATTCCAATTAACTTGCCAAACGTCCGATCAGGTCGACCACGCGGTTTGAATAACCCCATTCGTTGTCATACCATCCTACGACTTTCGCCATCTTTCCGCCGAGCACCATAGTGCAATCAGCGTCAAAAATGCAGGAGTGAGGATTCCCGACTATATCGATGGAAACTATCGGATCTTCCGTATACTCCATTATTCCTTTAAGTTCGCCTTCTGCGGCTTTTTTCATGGCGGCGTTTATGCTCTCTACGGTAACTTCTTTTTCAAGTTCAACAACGAAATCAACTACGGAACCGTCCTTTACCGGCACTCTCATAGCCATACCGTTCAGTTTGCCGTTAAGTTCCGGTATGATCTTACCTACTGCTGCGGCCGCGCCGGTAGTTGTAGGTATGATGTTTTCGGCTGCAGCGCGAGCGCGTCTAAGATCGCTGTGAGGAAGGTCCAATATGCTCTGATCATTCGTATAAGCATGCACCGTCGTCATAAGACCTTTCTTAAGACCGAAAGAATCATGAAGCACTTTCACCATCGGAGCAAGACAGTTCGTCGTGCATGAAGCGTTTGAGACGATCTCATCTGAATCCTTAAGCGCGGCGTCGTTCACGCCTAGAACTATCATATTGTCTATCGCGTCTTTCGGAGGCACTGTCAAAATGACCTTTTTAGCGCCGGCTTGAAGATGAAGGGCTACCTTCTCCCTGCTTCTGAAAACACCTGTTGATTCTATTATGACCTGAGCGCCTTTCGCTTTCCACGGCAGTTCAGCGGGGTTTTTTACGCTCAGTATCTCTATTTCTTTGCCGTTAACAACAAGGAAATTTCCTTTAACGGAAACGGTTCCCTTGAATTTTCCATGAGTCGAATCGTATTTAAGAAGATGCGCCAATGTCTTCGCGTCCGTAAGATCGTTTATAGCGACAACCTCGAACCCGCCGCGTTCAGCCATTATCCTGAAAGCCATTCTTCCTATTCTTCCAAAACCGTTAATACCTACTTTCACTGCCGCCATTTCTTCCTCCTCTTTAGTTCACGGTCCTTAACTGATCCGTAGTCTGCACTTTAAAATAAGTGTTTTTGTATCTAAAATACAAACTCTCAGTTATGGACTAAATCTTACTGTTCCATTGCCTAGTGTTGAGCTCTTTCCGGACTACGGACCCCGGACTACCGGCTACGAACTGAATTTATGAAGTGTGTATTATATACTTAAGAACCTTATCGTTCAACATGTTTTTTAAATAAACTGTATATCCTAAAGTAAGAACGGAAATTGGGGACGTTTCCCTGTTAACTTGCTTTCTGTTGCCTTATTAATAGGGAAACGTCCCTAATTTTTTAGAAGTCTATTTGGATCCTGGTAAGAAAGGCATCCGCGTTACCTACACCGTTAAGATGCGAATGGATATAATTCGCCATTATACGGGTAGTAGGGTTCAGATACCAATTGAGGCCCAATGTCGAATCGGATAATATTCCTCCGTCAATGCCGTTATCCTTAAGATCGAGATGGGAATATCTTGCGGCAAGCTCCCAAGCACCCCAGGTCTTATCCTTTATAGAAAAATTTTCTTTCGGCTTGACCCGGGAAAACACTCCGGCCGATCTGCTGTAAGGCCTGTATTCGCCCGTAAGAAAATAACTCACTTGAGCGCTTGCCCCGTAAAAATATGTATCTTCCCCGCCTTCTTCCTCCACGAAAGATTGGACTAATTCTCCCTGCATAGATAACGGTCCGAGAACCGCGGACGCTTCGCATCCCAGAAGGTTCACATGATGGACGTCAAAAGAACCCGTATCCGCGAAATAAGGCGCCATATTGTTCTCGGGTTTAGCATGATACTGTTTACTTTCTTCGGGATCTTGAAAACTATAAGCCAGACCAAGATGAAGCAGCTTCTCTCCGTCATCTTCGTACCAGGGAAGTCCGGTGATACGCGCGGCCATATTGTATTCGTTCGAAGATACTGTGCCGTATCCGTCAGCGTCACGGTATAAGCTCAGCGCCCATGTCATTCTGTCGTCGAACAATGTTGAATTCGCTCCTAACCCTACATCATATCCGGGTATCAGCGCGGTCACCAGAGAAGTTTCCATAAAAGTAATATACTTGCTGCTGGTAAGTTCATCCAGGCAGAACGGCTGTTTGATATGTCCGGCTTTCACCGTTCCTGCGTAAGGGATATCCTTTACCCCTATATACACATCCTTGAAATCCGCGTCCCCGCCCGCAAAATCATATTCCGTCACAAAAATAACGTTATCGTATACGGTTCCTGAGGCAAAAAGACGCGCTCTTCTGAACTCCGCCTGGTCCGATGCCTTGCCTGCCGCGCCGATCATCGCGGACTCTTCCTGCATCCAGCCGGTATCCGCCATCAGCCTTCCTCCCACAGCCAGACTGAAATTACCCTTATCATCAGAGAACTTCAGGCCTTCTTTCCAATAGCTTTTAAGGGTCCCCGGTCCCGAAACTTTCTGTTCTAAGTCGGATACTCTTTGCTCTACACCCGCGGGTGTCTGTTTATCGGCAACTGTCCCCTTTTCGAGTTTCTCGAGCTTGGATCTCATTTCTACTATCTGTTTCGATTGTTCCTCAATACGCCCCTGCATCATTTTTATCTGTTCTTTAAGTTCGGTCATATCATCCGCGGCGGAAATATGCGCGAAAACCGAAAAAAACAACATGATCGCTAGATAATACCCCAGTATCTTTCTCATATTTTCTCCTTAATTTTTACGCAGTCAATTTACCGATACCCCGGTCTAAAGACTGGGGCTTGCTTGCCCTGCCTGCCCCGAGCTTGTCGAGGGGAGCGAAGCCGAAGGGTTCCCAATTGATCCTGCAGTGTCCCGAGCACCGCGAGGAGAGCCTCGGCTATTTCCCCCGCGCTGAAGCACTAGGCTTCGCCGGGGCGAATGGGTAAAAATTAACCCTGAAGATGTGATGGGCAAGAACATCTGAAGGGTCGTTTTGCAATTTTTATCCGAACCTCACGTCTGGTTCGCGATTGTTCCGGCTCCGTGTTTAGTAACTTGTCTAAGTTTGGTTCTCGTTCATATGGCTCGCGCTCATATAGTTGTTTCGTTAAAGTGATATCAAACGTTTTGTCTCGTTTTAGTTTGGTCGCGTTCGTCCGGTTCTTTTGTCAGCACACAGTCAAGCGTTTTGGTCTCTTTTACCTGTTAAATTCAGTAGTACTGCCCTACCGTATATTTGTGCCGTAAAGTTGCTGGTCCTTCTATTTAAAACGCTTGAAGGCAAAGGACCTTTGCATTGCATCTGGGGAGCTTCTTTTTGCTTCAGGTTAAGGTTCAGTTGTTTTTTCTCTTTTGGATCTACCCCAAAATCATACCTTTCTTTATGGGCCACCCTCTCATAAATTCTTCAGCAGACATTGCTTTTCTCCCCTCAAGCTGAAGTATTTTTACATATATCGCCTTGTCCGAGGCAGATACAAGTAATCTCTCCTTATCAAGGAAAACAGTACCTGCAAGCATTATGTCTTTTTGTGCAGGTGCTATCTCTGCTTCAAGGATCTTTAACATCTTTCCGTTTATATAAGTAAACGCTCCGGGCCAGGGTTTAAGACCTCTGATCTTTCTGTCTATTTCCTCGGCTGTTCGGGTCCAATCGATCTCACCGTCCTCTTTTTTGAGTTTGGCCGCGTAGGTGGCCTCACTCTCATCCTGCGCGGTAAGAGTTTCCTTTCCCGCGGCTATCATATCCAGCGTCTTGATGATAAGTTCCGCGCCGTGAGCGGATAATCTTTCGGACAAACTCAGCGCGTCCTCATCCTTACCAATAATGAATTCTTCCTGAAGCAGTATCTCTCCGGCATCCATCCGTTCGTTAATCTTTATGACCGTATTGCCCGTTACCGCGTCACCGTTAAGAATAGCTTGATTCACGGGCGACGAACCTCTGTACTTAGGCAAAAGCGACGGATGCAGGTTTATACAGTAACGTTTAGGCAGTTCCAGCACGGATACCGGCAGGATCTTACCGTAATCCACTACCACAAAAACATCGGCTTCCGGACGCTTTATATCCTCAATAAACTCTCCGGTAAGTTTTCCCGGCTGTAACACATCCGTTCCCGGCATGGTATCCTCTATCAATGCCTTAACAGGCGTAGGATGGACCCCCATCCCCCGTCCTTTCTTCTTATCAGGCTGCGTTACCACCGCGGCAATGTCATGTCCGCTCTTTATGAGCCGTTTAAGGGTAGATAGCCCGAAATCTCCTGTTCCAAAAAATATTATTTTCATATTATTCCAGTTGCTTATGCCGGGATCTCGATGGTCCCGGCATAAGCCATCGCTCTTTTTATGTTTGTTACGCGCATATACTCGCACGCTCTGTAGCACTATGTCCAGAGCGCAGTTGCACGACCGAGGACGCAATGTCCGAGGAAGTGTCGATTTCTCCCGGAATCGACCAGCCTCCGACATATTCCGAGGACTGTCTGAGCACTGGACATAGCGCTACAGAGCGGTTTCCTCTTTATTTCCTATTCTACCCTTCCCGACTCACTATTTACTACTTACAAACTCATCGGATCCACATCCACCGCCATGATCACTCCCGGCCCTTTTCTAAAACCTTTAAGCGCGGCCTTAAGCTCTTTTACTATACCTTCTCTCCCCTTGGCTTTCAAGAGGATATTCCATCTGTAATAACCCCTGAGTTTCGTCATAGGAGACGGGGCCGGACCTATCATGTCGGGTTTAGTCAGCTTCTTTTTCAGCATCTCCGCTAATCTCTCTATACTCTTGATCACATTTTCCTCTTTTCTCCCTCTCAATGTCACTTTGACAATGTTCGTAAAAGGCGGAAAAAGAAGTTCACGCCGGTATTCTATCTCTTTTGAATAAAACCCGGGATAATCGTGTTTTATGGAGAATTTTAACGCGTAATGCTCGGGTGTATATGTCTGAACTATAACTTCGCCGCCCAAGTCTCCTCTTCCCGCGCGTCCGGCGACCTGTGTTATAAGATTGAAAGTCCTCTCGCTGGCCCTGAAATCCGGAAGATTAAGATTGGCGTCCGCCGCCACCACTCCGACAAGCGTGACCTTCGGGAAATCCAGTCCTTTGGCTATCATCTGTGTCCCTACTATAATATCCGTCTTATGTTCCTTGAACGCCTTTAACACCTTTTCATGCGACCCTCTTTTAGCCATCGTATCGGAATCCATGCGTTCTATGCGCGCGCCCGGCAATATCTTCGCGAGTTCATCTTCGACCTTTTGTGTTCCCGTTCCGTGGTATATGAGATAATCCTTGTTACAGAGCGGACATATCTTAAGCGGATCTTCTCTTCTGTTACAGTAATGACAGATAAGCTGTTTTTTCGCGCGGTGAAATACCAGCGGTGAATCGCACTTTGTGCATTTTATAATATGTCCGCATTTCCTACAGCTGACAAAAGTCGAAAATCCCCGCCGGTTAAGGAATATGAGCGCTTGCTGTTTTTTGAAAATGTCGGTACGTAATGCCTCTGCCATTATCCTTGAGATCACGGTCCTGCCCACTCTGGTATCGAATTCCATCCTCATATCGACCAGTTTTACCCTGGGAAGCTCTTTTTCGCTTATGCGCTGTGTCAGCTCCACCAAAGTATATTCCCCATTGACGGCTTTGAAATATGATTCAAGCGAAGGTGTGGCAGTCCCCAGGATGACCGGAGCACCGTTTATCCTGGCTCTTTCTATGGCAACCTCACGCGCGTGGTATCTGGGCACATCGTCCTGTTTGTAACTCGGTTCATGTTCCTCGTCTATAACGAATAATCCCGGGTTCTCCAGCGGGCTGAATACGGCCGAACGCGGGCCAACTACTATACGCGCTTCTCCCGACTTTATACGTTTCCATTCTGAAAATTTTACACTCTGAAGCATCTTTGAATGAAACACGGCCACTTTATCCCCGAACCTTGAAATGAACCTCTCGACCGTTTGAGGCGTAAGAGATATCTCCGGCACCAGAATAACCCCTGTCTTTCCTTTCGCGAGAACGCTTTCCATTGCCCGGAGATATATCTCGGTCTTTCCGCTCCCGGTTATACCGTGCAGAAGAAAAACCTCATGTTTGCGTCCGTCTATGCACCGGTCTATGGCATCGATCACATCCTGTTGTTCCAGGTTAGGATCATGAGGGAATGTTGCGAGTACCGCGTCCCTTTCTTCATGCACGCGTGTGGTCATTTCCACTTTACCGTGCTTAAGCGGTCCCGGAATCATCGCTTCAAGAGCTTCACCCCATGAACAGAAATAATTGTCTTTTATCCATCCGGCCAGGGTTATCATCTCTTCGGAGAATATAGGTTCCTCGTCTATAATATCCAGGAGAGGTTTAGGGTCGGCTACCTGTGGCTCTGTTTCCATTTTCACTATATACCCGATACGTTTGGCGGGCCCGAAAGATATCTGCACGCGTTTACCTATAGCGGGAGGATACTTTTCTTCGCCCGTGACCCTATACTGAAAGGTCCGGTCGATAGGCAGCGATGTGATGACTTCGACGTATTTGGGGTTTGTTGGGTTCATAGAGTTTGTTGTGTTTGTAGAGTTTGTCGCATTGAAAACCGTCCTACAACTCGACATATGGGGACATCTCCCGAGCGTAGCGAGGAAGGTGTCCCCTTTGCTGAAAATTAAGTTTTTAAAGGCTTGCTCTCTGCCTTTTGGATTGTTTCGAGAATTCCCATACTGTTTTTCTGAATACCCTTAGACTCTGTCGTAACAATACCAATTACACTAGAAGAAAAAACAATCGGGGATCCACAATCTCCTTCCCTTATTTTATCCTCCAAAACTTTTATCCCTACCATTCTTTGCCCCGATGAAACGGGTTCATTTACAAACAGAGATTTACCTATTTCCACTTCTTCTGAATTGCGGTCATAAAAATATACACGA
Source organism: Candidatus Omnitrophota bacterium (assembly GCA_043813915.1). Classification (GTDB taxonomy): domain Bacteria; phylum Omnitrophota; class Gorgyraeia; order Tantalellales; family Tantalellaceae; genus Aadella. The sequence continues at coordinate 97,002 of JBDRKO010000026.1, read as the reverse complement.
CTAATAACCTTTTTATTAAGATTAGCATTGAATTTCTCTTCAAGGTCTCTCAACATTGCATTATTAGCAACAAAATCAAACAGGATAGGAGTAATGTCTAGATCATGCATACTTGGCAAATTAACTACAGCAATATCAACTCTTTCTCCTGGTATTCCAGCGTTTTGTGTTAAATATTTTTTAAAATCGTTCTTCCCAAAAAAAACTCTCTTACCATTTTTATCCTCAATGATAAGGATGTCTGCCATAATTTCTGGTTTCTCGTCATACAAAACATGGTTAACCGTTACAATATAAATTTTCTCCTTAAATTGAACAGCAAATCCGTTACAAGAATGTTTTCCATCTAAAGAATTATTTGTAATTATTCTTACCATAGCCTTTTCAATTTCTCTATTCTCTAAAGAAAAGGTCTCTATAGAAAATGAAAAACATAAAAAGAATATTATCAAAACTTCTTTTAGCATCTTGTAGCCTCATATGCGCATGCGGGTTTTGGGTCTTGCGTTTCTTTTTTCATTTGGATTTTGTCATTCAATTGTCATTTGTGCTTTGTCATTTGTTATTATCCAGATCCCTCCACTCACTTCGTTCGGTCGGGATGACACCAAGTGATTGCTTCCCCCCGTCGCTTTGCCCCGCAAAGCGGAACAGCGGGGGTCGCAATGACGGAAACAATCTTCCAATGCGGGTTTTGGGTTCTCGACGGGCCCAAAACCCGCCACACTCAATATTAATCAAAGATCGCTAGAACCTGTTTAAAAGAGTCCGAGGCATTCCATTCCACGCGCAGTTCCGCAGGCCGAAGGCCGAGGACTGTCTGAGCATGGAATGGGATACCTCGGACTCATCACTTATCCATGTAACGGAGGGGCCCGGAACAGGCTGCCTCGGGTTGTTTATTTCTTCGGGACCTTTATCCCTAGCTCTTTCGCGATCTTTTTCATATCGTCCCAAACGTCCTTCTTCCCGCTCTGATTCCTCAATAGATACGCGGGATGATACGTCGGCATAAATTTCACTCCCTGATACTCGTAAAATTCTCCTCTGAGCTTACTAATAGGCGTTTCCGTGTTAAGAAGGGTCTGAGCGGCGAATTTCCCTAAAGCGCATATGACTTCCGGTCTTACAGCCTCTATCTGGGCTTTCAAATAAGAAGCACACGCCGCCATTTCCGTCGGCAGAGGGTTCCGGTTACCCGGAGGACGGCACTTAAGGATATTGGCTATAAAGACGTCCTCTCTTTTAAGCCCTATCGACTCTATTATCTTTGTTAGAAGCTGTCCGGCGCGGCCTATAAAAGGCCGGCCTTGGGCGTCTTCATCCGCCCCGGGGGCTTCGCCTATGAACATAAGACGGGCATTGGGATCGCCTTCTCCGGGAACAGTATTGGTACGCGTCTTCGCAAGCTCGCATTTCCGGCATTTTTTTATCTTTTTCTCTATTTCCACTAAACTCATCTCGTCCATCGTCACTCGTCCCTCGTCTTTCGACCCTAGACCCTCTGTCACTATCTCCCCCACCCCGGCTAGTTTTTCCATTTCTATGATCTGTTTCATACTGTTTATCATATCACGCATAATATACCTTCGTTTGGTTCGCGGTCATTACGGATGCTTTGTCATCACATAGTTAAGCGCTTCTTCGAGCCTTAGTTTGGTTCGCGTTCGTCCGGTTCTTTTATCATCACATAGTCAAGCGTTTTGGTCTCTTTTACCTATTAAATTCAGCAGTACTGCCCTACCGTATATCTGTGCCGTAAAGTCGCTTGCTTCCCTACTTAAAACGCTTGAATCCAAAGGACCTTTGCATTGCATCTGCGGAGCTTCTTTTTGCTTCATGTAAAGGGTCGGCTGTTTTTTCACGCTAGAACCTATTCCTCGTCCTTCTTCCCACGTCCCACGTCTCTCGTCTCTCTGACTTCTATCCTCTCTATATCCCCCCCATCACGCTCTTCACTATATTTTCAGCGGCATAAGGTTTGCGTATACCGTCTATCCCTTTTTTCAGTGTATCATAGGTTCCCGGAGACTCGAAGATCTCGTCCGCTATACGCGCTATATCTTTTACGCTTCCCGCCGCTTTAGCGGCGTTATTATCCAAAAGGAACCGTTCATTCCATTTTTCCTGACCGGGTATAGAACCGAAAAGTATCATAGGAAGCCTTGTATTCAGCGCTTCCGTAACACTGATCCCTCCGGCTTTGGTCACCATAAGATCCGATACCGCCATAAGTTCCGCGACCTTATCGGTGAACCCGAACGGTATGATGTCATACTTCAGTTTTTCTTTAATGGATACCACGTTCTCGAAAGCCGCCTTGTTATGTCCGCAGACAACAATGACCTGGAACTTTGTCCGGCACGCGTTCAGAGCAAGAAGCATCTTTGATATCGGCCCGACACCGAACCCTCCGCTCATAAGGAATATCGTCTTCTTACCGCGATCAATACCGTATTTTTCTCTCAGTACTCTTATATCGAAAGTCTGATGAAAGACCTCTGAAGTAGAGATCCCGGTAGTCTCGATCTTTTCCCGGGCCACACCTCTTTTGACAAGTTCCGCGGCGGCGAAAGATGAACCCACAAAAAATCTGTCTACCGCGTCCGAAAGCCAGAAACTATGAGGCCCATAATCCGTCATCAAAGTAAATATCCTGCCATTTAGCCCCTTTTTCCTGAGTATACCGGCAATACTGGGGACCAGAAAATGCGTAACTATCACCGCGTCGGGCTTTCTTTTAATCAATTCCCGGCCGAAAGCCGAAAGGTTCATATGATCGGTGAAACCTCTTATCCCGCGGGTAAGTCTATCTATGAGCGGTATGTTCGTAAGCCAATACAGGAATCCCCATAACGCCTTTCCTCTCGACATGGCGAAACAATACGCGTCCAGATACAGGAAATGGTAAAGCCCGCTGGAATAGTCCAGAATATCCATAAGTTCCACTTCCGTATCCTGTCTTTCTTTCAGAACATCGGCTATGGCAATAGCGGCCTTTTTATGCCCCATGCCGGCGGTCGAGTAGACAACTACTATTTTTTTCTTAGACATATGCTCCTTTCACGATCAACTCAGCCGCTTCCCTGAGATCTTTTGATATATAATCCGGTTTTTCTTTCCAATCTTCCGCGTCTCTTTTCGTATCTTTACCGCTAAGCACCAATACGGTCTTTAGCCCCGCGTTCTTGCCCGCAAGGATATCGCGTTCCGTGTCGCCTATATAGAATTTCCCATCGAGATCTTCTATGCCTAGGTCTTGGCGAGCCTTCAGAAAAAGGCCTGTCCTAGGTTTCCGGCAGGGGCATTTCTCTTCCCTTGTATGCGTACAATAGTATGCTTTTTCTATTTTCCCGCCGGCATCTTCAATTATACTATTCATCTTCTCGGTTACCTTGCGGAGCTCTTCTTGGGAAAAATATCCTTTTCCGACACCCTGCTGATTGGATATTATAACGCATCCGTATCCCGCATCCGTAAATATCTTTATAGCCTCAGGAACACCTTCTATGACACGGAAATCTTCCGGCGTGGTAACATATCCGTACTCTGTCCATCCCGCGGGATCCTTATTAATAACCCCGTCCCTGTCGATAAAAACGTATTTTCGTCCCATCGGAACTCCTTGTGTAGCTAACATAAAAATAACCGCATAGGGCATAGAGCATGGCGCATGGCCTTGAACAGTGACTTCTTCAAAGTAACCAGTTGCCTGTTACCAGTGATCTAAGGCTTTTCCCTGGTAACTGGTAACCGGTTTCTGGTAACTTTATTTAACGCTCTACGCTCTATGCTCTATGCCATTATCGCCATACATTCCACATAACACTTACAACTTAACACTTAATACTTGTTTTATCTCGTCCTTCTATCTCCACCCGTCATTGCGCCTATCCACCTTAGCCTTAGCGAAAGCGGAACCCCCCCATCCGTCATTGCGAGGAGCGAAGCGACGCGGCAATCTCGTCCCTCGTCTTTCTTCTGGTAACTGGTAACCGGTTTCTGGTAACTCTATATAATGCCGTGCCCCTACACTCTGACTTCTAACCTCTGTCTTCTGACTTCTGCTCTACTTAATACGCATTCTTAAGCGCGAATATCGACATGAACAGTATCTTTATATCAAAACCCAAGGACCAGTTCTCGATATAATGCAGATCGTATTTAGTCCGCTCCTCGATGGAAGTGTTCCCTCTCAACCCGTTTACCTGAGCCCATCCGGTCATTCCCGAACGTATTTTGTGGCGGGCCATATATCTGGGGATATCGTCTTTGAATTTATCGACAAAATGAGGCCGTTCAGGCCTGGGCCCGACAAGGCTCATTTCACCTTTCAGCACATTAATAAGCTGAGGCAGTTCATCAAGATTGCTCTTCCTCAAAAACCCCCCTATTTTTGTTCTTCTGGGGTCGTTTTCTATCGTCCACACCGGGCCCTTGCCTTTTTCGGCCTTTTCTATCATGGTCCTGAACTTCAGCATAGCGAACTTGCGTCCGTCCTCACCTATGCGTTTCTGCAAATAGAAGACAGCGCCGGGCGAACTCATCTTTACCGTTATTCCTATTATCAGAAATACCGGGAAAAGGATAAGAAGGCCAAAACCCGAAAGAACAATGTCCACGAGCCGTTTAATTAACCGGTTATATCCTTCGGCCAAGGGGGATTCTTTGAGACCCAGAAGCGGGATCCCATCTATCGTCCTCATATCTACCTGGCTCGTTACCATCCCAAGAAGATCGGCTACCAGCCGGAACTTTACCATTCGTTTTTCACAGCCCATTATTACATCCCACACCGTCGAACGCGGTATTTCGACATCGGTTAAGATCACCTCGTCTATATCGCACTCATCAATGACGCTGCATAATCTGTCTACCTTCCCCAGAACCGGGATGTCTTCTACGGCCTCTTCGGACATTTTTTCAATACGCAATATACCCTTGATATTGTAATCCCAATGCGGATCTTCCGCTATATGCCCTACCAATCTTCCCACTATTTTACTGTCGCCTACGATAAGAAGGTTCCGATCTTTCTTTCTTAAAGAGAAACGTATCCTATTAACAAGGTATCTCCACCCTATCAGGAACAATATAAGCACGAACCATGCCACAAAGAGCATGGTCCTGGAAAAAGAATATTCTTTATACAAAAATGTTCCTATCATGAAAAATAAAATTCCCATAGTTGTCGTTTTTACAATGGTAAAAAATTCATCTACTATCGATAATCTAGCACCGGTTGAATAAAGCCTCTTTGAGTTCATAAAAAATATCATTATGGCTGTTAATATCGGCAAAGCTTTAGAATAATTGTTGATGTGCGGCACTCCGAAAGGAATACTGAAAAATCCTGAATTAAACCTGATCCAATAAGCGCAATAAAATCCGAGACCTATAAACCATATATCACCTAAAAACAATATAACTCTGAACTTGATGGACCATATACCCTTTAAAAGGCCCTTTATACTGCCCTTTATAATGTCCCTCATAAGCGATACGACTTCGGATATAATATTACCGCGTATTTTCATGCTTCTCCCACTTATCTCTGATATATTCCCTGATCTCGTTCTTAAATCGTTCCCTATTAAATCTGGCAGTATTTTCTTTGATTATTTGAGGGTTGAATTCATCTTGGTTCCTTTCGAATATATCTATTGCTCCATTTAGAGCGTCCGGGGTTTGTTTATGAAAAAATATACCCGTAGGATGTACTCTAGGGATGGGGCCTTCACCAAACGGTATGACCGTTTCGAGAACGCCGCCCTTACCATAAGCTATCACTGGTTTTCCATATCCTTGAGCCTCGACCGGGACGATACCGAAATCTTCTTCCCCCGGAAAGATCAGGGCTTTACATCTCTTATAAAACCCTTTAAGCTCGTCCTCGGTTATCCATCCAAAAAACCTGATATTTTCGCCTGAGATCTTCTTTAAATAATTAAGATCATTGCCGGTACCTACAATATTAAGGATTCTTCCTGTTTCATTAAAGGCGTTTACAGCAAGATCGATCCGTTTATAGGGGACAAGGGCCGAAACAATAAGATATTCTCCGTTGTCCTCAACACTCATTTCATCGGAACTTGTATTTACCGGCGGGTATATGACATCTGCGTCCCTATTATAGATTTCCTTAATTCGATTCCTGATATTATCCGATATCGCTATAAAATAATCAATTCTTTTATTTGAAGTAATATCCCATCCTTTGAGAGCTTTTATGATCTCGGATATTGCCGCCTTTTCGAGGAATCTTCCTTTAGAAAAATATTCATCAAAAAACTTCCAGGCATATCTCATAGGTGTATAGCAATAGCATATATGCAATGCGCCGGGACTGGCCCCTACTCCCTTGGCTACGCAATGGCTGGAACTAATAACAAGATCATATCCCGTAAGATCGAATTTCTCTATGGCTTTAGGGAATAAAGGCAGAAACCACCTGTAATTACTATATATATTCGGGAATCTATCTATAAAGGATGTCCGGATATCCATTTTCTCTATGATCGGAGACACACTGCCCTTTTTGTGAAGAAGAGTAAAAACAGTAGCTTCCGGGAAGAGTTCACAAAAAACCTCCAGGCATTTCTCGCCGCCTCTCATGCCTGTGATCCAATCGTGCGTAATAGCGACCTTGATGTCTTTCATAACACATCCTGGATAAAAGAGTTATAGCATAAAATCACGCTTCGTGATATACTTTGAGGGTCCTTCGGGCAGTTTCCTGCCATGAAAACTCAGCGGCCCGTTCCAATCCGCGTTCTATCAGCCCTTTTTTAATATTAATATCGTTTATCACATTATACACGGTATCCGATATTTGTCCAATATCAAGAGGGTCAACACAAAGCGCCGCGTCACCCGCTATTTCAGGAAGAGATGAAGTGTTCGATGAGACTACCGGGGTTCCGCACTGCATAGCCTCCAGGATGGTAAGGCCGAATCCCTCATATTCAGAAAGGTGGAGAAGCACCTCGGCATGATTATATAGAAGGACCAGATCCCCGGTAGAGATCTCTCCGATATATTTTATGTCCTTGCCGTCAATAAACTTCCGTAAATGATCTTCTTTCTTGTCCCACCTGCCCGTTATGACAAGCTGATGAGCTGCACCCTTCTTTTTTAGTTCCTTAAATACTTTTATTAGCGTATCAATGTTCTTATGCGGTTTAATACTGCCTACATAGAGCACGACCTTGTCAGAAAGACCGTATTTGCCTTTCACTATATTCACCGTATCCGTATCGGTGATCTTTCTAAAAGCGCCGATCGCCGCTTCGTGAACAACATCTATTTTTTCGGAATACTTTTTCCCGAAAACCGATAAAAGATCATTTTTCGTGCTCTTTGAAACAGATATCACCTTGCCCGCTCTTCTCAGGACATGTCCTATCATGAATTTTGCGTAAAACTTTGCTATCGGAGAAGAAATAGGACGCGGCATCAGTAAATAGATAATATCATGCACCGTAACTACCATCTTAGTGCGGCAAAAGACAGGAACGTTAAAATGCGGGATATGCACAATATCCAATCCCATGCCGTCATAAGGAGAGAATTGTTCTCTTAGCGAGTAGATGGGAGGCTCCCATTTGATGAATTCTACGTTCCTCTTTTCCGGGATATATGCTAACTTTTCGGGATCCCCGAAAATAACGAACTTATCTTGCGGCGCTTGACGGATAAGTTCAGGCACCAAGCCTTTGATATAAGATCCTATGCCCGGGTGGGTTATCATTCTGGCATCAAATCCGATCTTCATTTTTCCTCTTGTGTTATTCGTCTGCAGTGAACAGTGACAATTAGCATAGAGCACAGCGCATGGCAGTTAATTTGTATATCGTGTAGAGTATAGCGAATGTCGTATAGCGTGAACAGAAATAAAAATATATTCTGGGGACATTCTTCGGCCAGGGCTTATACTCCCACGGGAAGAGTGTCCTCAGAACTTCCACCTTCGACTTTTAGACTGCTTCCCTCGCAAACGGAACCTCCGTCAAAACGGGGACGTTTTGCCCACCTCGAACATTTCGTCCTCGGCGCCTTGCCTGCTCCCGCGCTTAGATTTCAAAAAAATCTGCAGGGGGTGATTTGTACCTTACTAACAATAACCAGTTGCCTGTTACCTGTAACCAGTAATCTACGTCTTTTCCCCTGGTAACTGGTAACCGGTTTCTGGTAACTTTATCCAATAGTCTATGGTCCAATATAGTTTCTAGTTTCTATCCTCTATCTCCATTTCTGCCCTGTGCTCTATGCCCTTGTTAACCTTTAACTAATTCCTCCCCACATTACACATAACACCTTACACAATTATTTCTATTTCCTCCCGAACACTATTACCCCCGGCGCTTCCTTGTCCGTCGCGAATTTGTGGTAACCGAGGTCGCCCGGCCGGTTCTCGTACAAAATATCCGGATACGCCAGGACATATTCTTTGTATTTTTTAGTTACTTTCGTGTAATAATCGTTAGTTAACTGCTCATGCCATCCGCGTCTAAAGACTATCCACCTAGGCATATGCTCATCGTCATAGACCCAGGAATTATCTATTTTAAGACCTGTATAAAATATCAACGGCAGATCCCCGTATATGATCTTTACCGTATCTCCTTTAGACGCGTTCTTTTCAAGGAACTTGACTATGCCTTCTATCGGTCCGTCATAATCATGGGTTATCTCGTAAATATATTTTGGTAAAAGAAAGTTCGGGTACCCCATATTAAAAGTACCGGTGATAACAGAGACCGCTAGGAATCCCGCCAAAAGCACCTTGCTCCGCCTGGCTAAACGCAACAATATCAGCCCTTGTACCATGGCCAATAACGGTATAAAATACACAAAATATCTCAGATGCCTTTGTTCTACAAAACAGAACGTTATAATACTTACTAAAACAACCAGACCTATCAAACTGATAGCCTGTTTTTCTTCGGACATAAGATCAATTCCGATCTTCCTCTTCCAGACGGCTCTGATACAGTAAATTGCCCCGAAAAACATCACCGGGAATATATACTTATTTATCATCCGTATCTGAAACTCAAGATTGCCGAATATCTTATCCGGAGCAATAACCGCGATATGCCCCGAACTTTGGGATAACAGGAACCACCAGAAAACGGCCGCCAGCGTGAACATTCCCGCCGCCGCCACCCGAGGAAAGGTCTTTTTGTCGAAAGAGAAAAACATATAATGAATGCCGATAGCCGCATAGACCGGCACGAAAATGCCGTGCACCGTATATCCCAGAGCTATCAGAGCCGTTGCAGTTAACGCCAGATCCCCGTTGGATCTGCTCTCTCTGAACCGGGAATAGAAAAAAAGAGCGGCAAGCACAAAGAACACCGACGGAGCATAATATCTGCATTGCCGCATCATAAGAAGATACGGGACGGAAAGCGCGGTTAAAAGCACCGAACAAACAGCGACAAATCTTATTTTTGTTATTCTAAGCGCCAAGAAATAAAGCAGTATCAAATTAAACAGTCCGATGAGAGCAAAAGGAAGACGCGCCGTAAATGTGCTTATTCCGAAAAGAAAAAAAGAACCGGCGGTAATGTAGAATTGCATCCAAGGATGATAAAGCCATGCGAAATCTTTACCGAACCCTACATGAGAGTGTTCCCCTATCCTTGGGTTTACGGTGTTTTCACCGTCAAATGCCCTTGGAAAGCCGTACTTCAAAGTATTTTTCGCCAAACACGCTGTTTCCGCCTCATCCTGCCAAAGATACTGATTGCCAAGATTGGTGAAGAGCAGTATTCCCGCCAGCAAAAGCAACGTTAGCAAAATTGTGTTATGTGTCATGTGTAATGTGTTATGTGTCATGATTTCGTAATTCGCCTGCCCCAGCGCTTAGATTTCGAAGAAATCTGCTGGGGTGATTCGTAAAATGTCCCTACCCTGTCATCCCGAGTGAGCCAAAGGCGAATCGAGGCGCCGAGAACGTAATGTTCGAGGTGCATCGGAATCTCCCGATTCCGATGTTCTTTTAACCAGATCCCTCCGCTCTCTTCGTTCGGTCGGGATGACAAGGGAACAGCTCTTCCTTCGTCTCTCTTAATACTATGCGCCATGCCCTGTGCTCTGAATTCACCGATACCCTGGTCTAAAGACCGGGGCCTGCCCTGCCTGCCCCGCCTGTCCCGAGCAAGGCCGAGGGGAGCTTGTCGAGGGGAGCGAAGCCGAAGGGTTCCCAATTGATCCTGAGCCCCGGATATTTTCCCCGCCCTGAAGCACGGGGCTTCGCCGGGGCGCATGGGTTAACCTTTTAAACTGTTCTCTCCGATTAAAGCTGCCATGGATAAACATAAGATCCCTCTTCGCAGTCTCCTTTTAGACCAACCACTTTATATTTTGTATTGTCGTACTTTTTATTAAAGTACCTGATAGATGACGAATTAAATTGCTGAAAATTCAACTTAACCTCTATAGGCAAGATCCCGTTTTTATCCCGCAAAATGAAATCTATCTCTTTTTTATCAGCGGTTCTCCAATACAAAACACTGTTTTTGTGATATTTCTTAACTAACTCAGAAAAAACTGCCGTCTCAAACACGCTTCCAAGAACTTCCTTCTGTAACTTTTTAAGCCATAGCATTTGCATTAACCCGCTATCATAAAAGAAAATTTTAGGGACTTTGAATAATTCTGAGCGTATATTTTTATGATAGGGTCTTACTTGCTTTAAAATATAAGTGTTCTCCAAAATAAACAAATATCTCTCAACCGTCTGCTTTGCTATTCCGCAAGTATTTGATAGCTCTGTTATATTCAATAAATTCCCGCTTTGCGCGGCTAGGATCTCTACTAATTTGTTAAATTTATCGATATCTTTGACATCGGCAAGGTCCCGAATATCTTTTCTGACATACGTATCTATGATCTGCTGCAAATATTTTTCCTTTCTATGAACTTCAGGAGATAACACGATCTTGGGATACCCCCCATAAAGAACATATTCTAAGAACAAACCCCGTAATTCTTCTACCTTTTTATCCGAAAAAACATTCTTTTCATTAAAAACATACTCTTTGAACTCAAGGAACTCACTAAATGATAAATTAAATATCTCAAAATCGACTGTTCTTCCAACAAGGGAATCCTTAAATTTACTCTGGATATCAAAGCTTGATGAACCCGTAACTATCAATTTCAAAAATTTATGGTGATCCGCTGTTAATTTTAGAAAAGAAGAAGGGTCATTTAAATACTGGATCTCATCTATAAAAACATAAACTTTTTCAGAATGCGCGCTTTCCTTTTCGCTATAGATCCCCTCCTCTTTTAAATGGTCAACAAAACTGTCGATCCCCTGGTCTAATATCCTAACAAAACGAGAATCCTCGAGATCGACATAATAAACTATCTTTTCTTCCCTGGATAAAAGATCCCTAAGCCAGTAAAGAATACTCGTTTTCCCCACCTGTCTTGCCCCATGCAAAACAATAATATCATCCGTAAAAAGATAATCTTGTATTTCATCGATTATTCTTCTCTTGTAAAGTTTAGACATAAAACACACTCCATTTTTCAACAATTTAACAAATCTATGATAAAGTATAGTTTATCATAGATTCAATATAAATGCAAGTTAACCGTGCTCCTCTCCGCGACTCTTCCCGCGTCTCTCTTCCTTCGTCTTTCTTCCCCTCTGACTCTCTGACCCTAATGAGCGTAGCGAATGATGACTCTAGCGCGAAGCGCGGTGACTCCCTGCCTGCCGGTTTACCTGCCGCAGGCAGGACAGGCAGGCTTTACGCCCTTTGTCTGTTACCTGTAACCAGTAAAAATATATTCTGGGGACATCTTGAGGGTCGGGTTTACACTACCCCGGGAAAGGTGTCCACAGAACTTTAACTTTTAAACTATTCTCCTTGATACTTAACAGTCGTCCCTCTTCCCTCGTCTCTCGTCCTTCTTCCCTCGTCTTTCGTCTCCCCTACTTCTGACTCTTATCAAGCACTTCGTCTATTGCTCCGCACACCTCTTCCGTAGATACACCTGATAGATCCTTACCTTCCCCGGGATAAATGATCTTGATCTTTTCCGAACGCGGAGCCCATTGACCGGGGTCATTCACTCCGCTGAACAGCACCACGCCGGGAACACCTTCCGCGGCGGCGATATGTGAAGGGCCTGAATCTAGCCCGACAAAAATAGAGGCCTTTTTTAAGATATGCCCAAGCATTCCAAGACCGGTCTTACCCGAGATATCAATGACCCCATCATCCTCTTCCGGCCCCTTCAGGCCTTTTATATACGCCTCTTCGCTTGCCGTCCCCACGATAACGACCTGCAGGCCCTTCTCACTTCGCAGATACCGCGTGACCGCCCGGAATTTATCAGCATTCCATTTTTTTGAAGAATGGCCCGGAAAAGCATGCATCACAGCGTACTTGTCTGAAATGCCCGCGTCTTTCTTTAAGGATTCCGCTTTTTCCGCGTCTTTTTCGGAATAATAGAGTTCCGTTCCAAAGGAACCCGCAGTTATCCCGAACGGTCCTAAAAGCATTATGTTCTTTTCTGTCTCATGGGACTTTTTTCTATACGGAATAATATGCGTAAGGAGAAATCCTCCTCCGGTTATACCGTAACTTATTCTGCTCTTTACCCCAGCGAAGAACATAGCCGTAATATGGCGCACATCACCCCTGAGATCTACAGCCGCATTAAAACTTCCGGTCCGTATCGTATTTATCATCTGTGCCAGCGCTTTTAAATCCCTAACTGCCTTATGGGACTTTCGGTCAAACCATGGCGCGTCAAAAGAAATAACCTTATCTATATGCGGGTTCTTTTCCAGGATGTCTTTTGACCGGGAATGTGCCATAAAAACTATCTCGGCATCCGGGAGTTTTTTGCGTAACGGCTTCAAAACAACTGTCGCCTCGACAACATCTCCAATGTGATCCAGCCGTATGATAAGTATCTTTTTAGGAACAAGTACCGCTTCTTTCCGGAAGATACGCAGCGGTAGGGCAAATAAATATCCGACCGCGTCTATCAAGAAGAACATGACCATCAGGATTTTTTTTTCGTAGATATACATTTTCACCTTTCCATCCGGACAGCTCTTATCCTGCCCGGACCCATAGCTAGTATCTCTCCGCGCAGGCCTTTTTCTTCGAACATGGAAGTTTCCCCCACAATAACAATACCGCTGTTTTCGCTCAGCGCTTGTTCCAGTTCTTTTTCCGAATTTAAATTTTTACCGTGCCCTCCTAAATAGAATCTGACGCCTGGGTCTCCGACACCGTAAAGATACATCTTTTCGCCGTCCGCTATATTATCGGCGGTCGCAACGGAAAAAGCCTTTATTTCCGGGTTGAAATCAAGGGCAAAAAGACCTTTTTTCGATCCAAAATACAGGATCATGGCCGCGGCACATGCAGCGACCGTGAACAACGCGCGTTTCTTCAACAGCCGTGACACACCCCATCCGGCCACTATTATAACGGCCGGGTATACGGGCATGATGTACCAATGCAGTTTTGTGCGTATAGAGCTGAAGACCAGCAAAGTCATGAATATCCAGGATATGAGGATCCACCCGGATGCCTTGTGTTCCCGTATGCTCCCATATATAAAGAACGGAAGAGCCATAAGGCCCACGGCTCCCCATGGCTTCCCCTTATACAACACCGTGTTCACATATGCGAGCCAATTCCCGTAATGCCCGTCCACTGTCCCGGTAGTGCGTGTTATAAGATGTTTTATGATGTTGCCCTCAAAGAACGACGCGCCGTAATGCATGAACGCCGCTGAATACCATATCCCCACCGTCGCAACGAACAGAACGGCTCCCATTAAAGTATAACGATCGGATATCATATCCCACCGGCGCGTTATCGCGATATAGGGGATCATTATTAACGGTATGATAAAAGCGCCTATCCCTTTGGTAAGAAAAGCCAGGCCGAAGAACAAAGCGGAGTATATGATATTGCGACGGTCCGTATCGGACGACATAAAAAAGTATACCGAGAGCAGTACGAACAGGGTGAAGGTAACATCCAAAGTTCCCGATCTCGCGAACCAGAAAAAATGATAAGTACTTAAGAGCATAATAGCCGAAAGTATGCCTTCTCTTCTGGAAAACAGCTTTCTCGCCAAGAGATATGTCACGAGAGCCGTAAATATGCCCGCAAGTGCGGAAAATAAACGCGCCGAGAATTCATTCACACCGAATATTTTATAAAAAAGTACGGTTCCCCACATGTAAAGCGGAGGCTTATCGCTCCACGGAGCATCTCCCCAGGTAAGGTCTATCCAGTTATTCGACATCTCCATTTCTCTGGATACTTGCGCATAAAAAGCCTCGTCCCAGGAGCTCAGGCTGCCGGACCCCAAACCGGACAGCAGCACCACAGCGGCTATTGCCGTTATCAAAATGATGTCATTTTTCATTTGTTACGTGAAAACTTTAGACGGAATAAAGTTATCACGGCTTCTATTCCGTCCTTCCACCCTATTTTTTTGCCTTCATGGTAGGACCTGCCCTTGTATGATACGGGTATCTCGGGTATCTTGTGGCCTTTTTTCAGGAGTTTAGCCGTGATCTCCGGCTCCAACTCGAACCTGTCGGCTTTGAGATCCAGACTTTTCATGACATCCGTCCGCACAAGTTTATAACAGGTCTCCATGTCGGTCAGACCGCTTCCAAAAAGCAGGTTAGTGAGAAAGGTCAACGATCCGTTGACCATATAATGGGTAAATGAAGTGGTTTTCCAAGTCCTGAGGAACCTCGATCCGTATACAACATCTTCTTTGCCGTCCATTGCGCGGGCGATGAGCGATATATAATCTTCGGGATCGTATTCAAGATCCGCATCCTGGATTATACAATAATCCCCATCAGCGTGTTCCAGCGCCGTTCGGACCGCGCTTCCTTTACCTTTATTTTTCTCGTGATAAAAGACTTTTATCCCGGCGATCTTACCGTCTATTTTCTCTTTCAGGAGTTCTCTGGTCCCGTCCGTCGAACGATCATCTACGAGTATTATCTCTTTTTCCATATTCACGCCGCCGACTTTGTTCAGCAGTGCAAGCAGGGTATTTACCTCATTATAGACCGGCAAAAGTATAGATAACTTCATCGTTCCAATACCTTTCTATATCCTTCTATCATGCGTTCAGCTACTTTTTCCCAGGTTAAAGATCCTGTTATCATGTTTTTCAAAGCATCGCTCCTTTTTTCCCGAAGAGCGCTCTGTATCTTCTTATTTATATCCGCGGGGCTGCCGGGATCTATATACAAAGCTTTATCCTTGAAATATTCTTTTGTACTCCCTCCGTCCGTCACTACAAGTTTGGCTCCGGCAAGAGCGGCTTCCACAGCCGCAAGGCCCGGAGTCTCGAACCAGCCCGGCAATACAAAAACTTCACACGCCGCGTATGCGGCCCTAAAGAGGTCCGAATCATGATCCATCCTGGGAATAAAATGTGTTCTTTCGCCGGCTTCTTTTCTGCACCTGTCATAATAATCCCCGTATGCGGAAACCCGATCACCGATCAGGACCAGATCACGGTCGACACCTTTCATGGCCCGGATAAGATTGAGCTGATTCTTGCGGGGCTCTATTCTTCCCGTATAAAGAACAAAATCCTTTAATCCGTATTTATGCGTAAAATCGGCCGCATTTCCGGCGGCGAAGATAGCATCCACCCCGTTAGGGACAACGAACATTTTATCTTTTTTTATACCGAATAACCTGGATATCTGCCGGGCTTCGTTGTCGGAATTCGGGAATATCATATCCGCGGCCAGGAACATTTTTCTTCGCGACGACGGAAAAGCTGGACATAAAAGTTTCATAGTATGACGCATCACTTTGGCCGCTTTTTCCGAAAGTGAGCCGTATTCAAAGAATGCGCGCCTGATATCCGACCAGAATATGGATTCAAGCACTACCTTTACTCCTCTTGATCTTGCCACCAGCATCAGACCCAAACATTCTTTAACCGATCCGAAAACATGAAGAATATCATAGTTCTCGATCTTATCGGACCACATATCGAAACGTTTTACCTCGATACCTTTTTTTATCAGATATTCTTCGGTTTTTTCCAGAAGTATCTCTCCTCCGCCTTTATTCTGAAAAGCCGAAGGGTAAACAAAAAAAGCCACTCTCATATGTTATTATCCTTTTTCAATATATCCAGTATCTTAATAGCCGCTTTCCCGCTGCCAAAAGGATTTCCCCAGTTCTTTTTCGCGGAAAGCATCCTATCAGCGCACCGTACTATATTCTCCGGTTCTATTCCCGCTACCATATTTGCCCCTGCATCCACAGTTTCGGGTCTTTCCGTGGAATTCCTAAGCGTCACACAAGGGATCCTAAGAGCGCATGCTTCTTCCTGTAACCCGCCGGAATCTGTCAAAATAAGATCCGCTCTTGATTCCAACCGGATAAAATCTAAAAACCCTTTAGGTTTAACTATATCCACAGATCTTGGCATAGCGATCTTAAATATTTCTATTTTATTCATTGTTCTGGGATGAATAGGAAATATTACGGTCAATTTGTGTTTTTTTGAAACTTGTTCTACCCCCTGCAGGATCTTCTTAAGTCTAATTTTATCATCAACGTTCTCCTGACGATGAAGTGTCAACAAAATATATCCTTCGCCCTTCGTCCATCGCCTCTTGTCCCTCGTGTTTGCATTTAAGTCTCTCGCATGATATGCAGCATCTACTATAGTGTTACCGGTTACCCATATTTTTTCTTTCTTTATCCCTTCCGAAAGAACTATCTTTTTAGCATCAACTGAGGGAACAAAAAGATAATCGGATAAATGATCAATAATGACCCTATTTATTTCTTCGGGCATAGTCCTATCATAACTCCTAAGCCCGGCTTCTACATGTCCCACCTTTATCTCAAACCCGGTGAATGCTTTGGTAGTCGATATTTTAGAAGCAGTTAATGCTCCCGCTAAAGCCGAATTCGTATCGCCCTGAACCAATACTACCGAAGGCATTTCCTTAAGTAATATTTCATCGAGCTTCACCATCATTTTCCCGGTATGTTCCCCCTGCCGATGCGGAGCTTTCGATCTGATCTTGAGGTTATAATCCGGTTCCGGTAATTTAAGCTCTTCAAGAAAAAGATCAGACATACTGTGCGAATAATGTTGTCCGGTATGCACCATAAAAAAAGGAATTTTATTTTTGATACATTGCCGGATTATGGGGCTCATTTTTATTATTTCGGGTCTTGTTCCAAAAATAAAAGCTATTTTTCTCTTCATTTATACAAAATACTCCATTATGTTAGTGTTATCTTTCTTGACACTCTGACACGCCGCCTGTCCTGTACCGGAACGAAGAGACTGGTACGGGGACACTCTGACACTTTTCCTTAAGTCTCTCCCTAGGCTTTCCTCGTACATGATAAGAGCTTGTAAAGCGAACATACTGCACCATGAATTGATATGTTCTTTCTTCTTTCCGTCCAAGGTGAACCCATAATAGAATCCGCCTTTTTGCCGATCATTTTCTTTATACTGAAAAGAAAGCAAGCTATTGCGTAATTTCTCCAATTTAGATGAATATGTTTCATCCAATCTTCCCAAACTTTTTAAAAGAGCCCCTAACCTGAGTATCTGAGCAAGTATATCGGCCCTGTACAAATTTATAAAGTCCTGCCCGTTATGTTTTTTGGGTATCCCTCCGTCCGGATTTTGGCTATCTAAAGACCATTTAACCGCTCTCTCGGCGGAATCAATAAGATCGTCCTCTTCAAAATGTATACCGGTGTACAAAAGCCCTTCGGCTGAATACGCATGAGGATGCATATGAGTACTGTTATCAGCGCGGGATGTTATAAATCTTCCGGAAGGATCCTGCAAGTCCATTGCTTTGCCGCAAAGAGATAGCGCGGCGTCCTTATAGACCTCTTCCCCGGTTACCTCATATAGATCGGTAAATCCCAAAGCTAATTTCGCGTGGTAACTACCGCTCTGCGTAGACCATTTCCACGGAGAATCCGCTTTTTCTTTAGTAGCGGGATCGTATGACGCGTAGAAAAACCCATCTTCCTTCCGCATATGGTTCATCAAAAATGAAGCTATTTTTTTTGATATTTCGAGATATTTATTATCCTTGCAGTCCCTGTATAGACTGATCATTCCGTATAGGACCATTCCGCTGTCAAAAGTATATATGTTACCGCTTTCAAAAGAATACGCCTCCGACTCATACATATCCTGCTGATAGTCCCTTGTTCTCACCCCGCCGTTTTCACTGACGGCATTTTTTATGAGCCAATCCGCCGCATACCTCGCTCGATCTAAAAATTGACCGTCAAAAAATAGTTTCAAATACAAAAGCGTTGTTATCCCGTATCCCGTTATCTCGGAATAAACATACGGATACCCCCCGGATCCTACATCAAACCACGAATTGAACCCCCCTTGATTTTTGCCGTCTGTATTCTGTATCCCCGAATTCAATATCCAGTTTTTTGCCAGGATTATTTCCTCGCTTAATACATTCTCTGTTTTATGAATCATTCGCCCTTTCAACCTTTCCTCCCACCCGTCATTGCGACCCCCGCTGCTCCGCTTTGCGGAGCAAAGCGACGGGGGGAAGCAATCTCGTCCTTACACATCACACATAAAACATTACACGTCCGCCCGCGTCTTTCTTCCTTCGTCCTTCTTCCTTCGTCTTTCTTCCCTCTGTCCCTTCTTCCCGCATCGGTCCAACCTGACACTCTGATACTCTGACACTTTGACACTCTCTATCCCCCCTCAACCACCCGCGCCGGATTCCCATAACAGACCGCGCCTTCCGGTACATCTTTAGTCACTACCGACCCCGCGCCCACTACAGCACCAGGTCCGATATTTACATCCGGAAGAACCGTTACGTTTGCCCCTATTGAAGCGCCTTCGCCTACATACCACGATACTTCATTCATATCTCTCGTTTTATCGCATCTCGGATGTTTATCATTGGTAAAACATGCATGCGGTCCTACAAAAACATTATCCTTAATAACCGTACCGTTATAAACAGAAGCCTTGTTATGTATTTTAACGTTACTACCTATTTTTACATTCCTATCCACATAAACGCCGTTTCCCAGAACGCACCCCTCGCCTATTTCCGCGCCGTCCATCACCTGGGCGTAAGCCCATATAACCGTCCCTTTGCCTATCTTGGCCTTATCAGAGATTATGGCTGTGGGGTGTATCTTTACACCCGGTTCTCTTTCTCCCATTCTATGTTCCTCCTGAGACCCTCATCAATAAATATCTTCGGTTTCCATCCGAATAATTTCTTAGCCAGCGAATAATCGCATAAAAGCTTCGGCACCTGCGCCTTCCGGTCTTTCGTATGCACTATCTTAGACTTTGATCCGGAGAGCTCTTTCACTTTCTTCGCTATGTAATTTACGGTTATAGCCTCACCGGTACCGAAGTTGACCGCTTTGCCTATAGCGTCCTCATGCCTGCCCATTAACATGAAAGCGTCTATCATGTCGTCTACATACGTGAAATCCCTCGACTGCCGGCCTGTACCATGTACGGTAAGAGTTTTGTTCTTAAGCGCCATGTCTATAAATTTCGGTATTACGTCATAGGTATGCCGAGGGCCGTAAGTATTGAACGGCCTGATGATAGCTACCGGCAGATGATACGTATTCCAGTATGAGTAGCAATACTTATCCGCCGCTACCTTACTCGCGGCATAGGGAGATGAGGGATAAAGCAAATGGTCCTCATTTATGGACCCGCCGATGGTCATGCCGTATATCTCACTGGAAGACGTACAAACTATCCTTTTTATTCCCTTGCTCTCTTTTACCGCATGGAGCATATTCAGCGTACCTATCAGGTTCGTCTCCATGACCTCCATGGGATGATCGAAAGAATTGGGGACATATGCGTCCGCGGCAAGGTGAAATATTATGCTGGGTCTGTTCTTTATCACCAGGTCCTTGGCGTCCTGCGCGGCTATATTGCCGGTAATTATCCCCTCCAGATTTTTCTCTATATGCTTAATATTCCTAAGCGCGTACTGGGTGGTGCCTATCGTCGAGCTTCCCCGGACAAAAACCGACACTTTTGCCCCTTCGGCAAGCAGTTTTTCGGTAAGATGCGACCCCATAAAACCGTCAGCGCCTGTAACAAGCACCCTTTTATTATTATAGAATCCAGCCATATCCAACTCCTTTTGTAAAGTGTGTGTCAGACTGATATTATAATATAAATACCTTATAGGGCAAGTAAATACTGCTCTTTTAGCGTAGAACCTTGTCCGATCCTGTATCCCGTGATATCCCCTCCGGATCGGATGTAAACATACCGGGTAAAACCTTGCAGCGCTTGACAATGTATGCGGGATAGCGTACCATAAGTCCATATGAATAAAGCCGCTAAAAAGTATACTATAGGCGAGATCACCGTAGGGCAAAAGGCCTCTTTCAAGGCCGGGATCACCGAAAAGACCATATCACATTTCGCGGAATTGACCGGTGACCACAGCCCTATTCATGTAAACGAAGAATTCGCCAGGAAAACGCGTTTCCGGAGCCGTGTAGCGCACGGTCTTTTAGCCTATTCTTACGTATCTACACTTGTCGGTATGTACCTTCCCGGGGAGAACGCCCTTATCCTTGATCATTCCGCTAAATATCTTAAACCCGTCAAGGCCGGTGATATCCTCATGATAACCGGTAACGTAAGATCAAAAAATGACATTTCGGGTAAAATTGATATAGTTATCGCCATAACCAACCAGAAAAACGAGACCGTTATCACCGGAACCGTAGGTGTCCTGGTGAATCCACCCGCAAAAAGAGGTGTAACAATGAAGGAACTTAAAAAAAAAGCCGTGAATCTGGATTTTAAGGGTAAGGTCGTTCTTGTAACCGGCGCAAGCCGCGGGATCGGAGAGGCCACAGCAAAACTTTTCGCGCATCACGGAGCGGACGTGATAGTCAATTACAGGCTCGGCAAAAAAGATGCCGATCGTGTCGTGAAAGATATTGTATCTTCAAAAAAAAGGGCCGTCGCCCTTAAAGCCGATGTGTCAGATAAAGACGAAGTCAGCAAAATGATATCAAAAGCGTTGAAGGAGTTCGGTAAGATCGACATCCTCGTAAATAACGCTATGAGTGATGCTATACCCGTTGAATTTGAAAAACTCGAATGGGAAGATATTCAAAAAGATATTGATGTAGCGGTAAAAGGCGCTTTCAACTGCACGAAAGCTGTCCTTCCCGTAATGGAAAAGAACGGCTACGGTAAAGTCGTCAATATCACCACAGTGTATACCAACAGCGCCCCGCCGGCCGGCTTCACGAAATATGTGACCGCTAAAACCGCTCTTCTGGGCCTTACACGTTCGCTTGCCGTGGAATACGCCTCTAAGAACATCTTCTTCAATGTCGTCTCCCCCGGTTTCACGGACACCGATCTCGGAGCGCATATACCCGAATGGTTCAAAAAGAAGATGGCTATGGATGTTCCCCTTAAAAGGAACGCGGAACCGATCGACACGGCGAACGTCGTGCTTCTGATGGCTTCATCTTACACGGATTACGTTGTGGGAAGCCAGATGCTTGTCTGCGGCGGATCGGTCATGGCATGACCGATCCCGGTAGCCGTCACGTCCGTAAAAACGATCTTTCATTTTCTGGCTAAGATAGCGAATTGAGAGCAGATATTTTCGGGGCGCGGAACGCCTAGATCATAGTTCAGGGCTCTTCTTGCGGTTATTTTGGTCATCTCCCACGGGTTCAGGCGTTCCGGGCGGAAAAGATCGTCCGTATTGTTATGGAAATACACTTTTACGTCTTTAAATCCTATGTGCTCGAGTTCTGAGGAGATCTTTCCCGCATCCAGCCCTTTTTTATGATGGTACTCTGCTATATTCGCGAGCTGTTCGAGCTCATCCGACTCGCTTCTGACGTTTTCAGGCAAACTGCGGACTTTTCTCTTCACGGACATATAAAATCCGTGAATAAAGGTAAAAAGTTTTGATTGGCTGCCGGCGTCGAAAAGCGAAGCGGCCTTTGCGTTAGGATCCCAATCGGTATAAAGGTATCCGCCGTCCTTAAGTACCCTGTATGCCTCTTTCAAAATATCCCCGGGACGCAGAAAATGATGCACAACCGAAAAAGCGCTTACGGCGTCAAACGTACCGGCAGGCCAAGGAAGAGCGAGAGCGTCGCCCTGCACGACATTCAGGCCCTTTGCTTCGGATATCTTGAGCATTTCAGCCGAGGCGTCTATTCCTACGGCTTCTTTGAAACGCTTAGCCGCCCGGCTCAGGACATTACCTGTCCCGCATCCTATATCAAGGAATTTTTCGCCCGCAGTTTCTTCTTCCAGATATTTCATCACACCCTCTATGCGCCGTCCAGAATTCGGGCTCTCTTCGAACAAAAGACGCGTCGACGCGTCCTTTTCGTAACGCGCCGCGATCTTGTTATGATATTCAACGTTGGCCGACAGGACTTCTTCCTGCGTGATCTTCTCCTCTTCAATTCCCGTAAAGCCGCTTTCTATCCGGCGCAGCACTTCTTCATCAGTTAAGGTAAATGTCCCCCGCACATCCCGTCTCCCCTTTAAAGCCCGGCCGATACGTTTGAGAGCCTGAAAAAACCCCAACACCAATGATAGACGTCCCGTCACCAGAGACAGGACCAACCGCGGGACAATAAAAAGAACATGCAGAAATATCTGGCGGAAAGAGGTGACGTTCTTCCAGAAGAAAAGAAAAGTGTTCCTGTGCACTATCGTAAGTTTCCTGTCATGCCCGTATGTTTTGTTAAAACTTGCGCATCCTTCATGGAACATAACGCTCCGCGGTTCATATAACCCGTACCAACCGCGTTTCCAGCCCCGGTAACACAGGTCAAGGTCCTCAACATAACCCGGAAGATACATATCGTCATACCCGCCGAGTTCATTGAATTTTTTACGGTCGAACGCACCGCCATGGACCGCCATGGAATATTGGCAGGTATCTTCGGACCCCTCTTTGACAAGGTTCCTGAAAAACCCGAATTTAAAAACACCGCGATTGACCCCGCCACGGAATTCGCCGTCGGGAGAACATTCTTTCGGCGCCGCAAAAAGAATCCCATCATTACCGAAATGGCTGATAAGCGGGTCTACAAAACCGGGGTCCAGTCCGATATCGTTGTTCAGGAATATAACTATCTCTTCCGTCACGGAACGTACGACTTCGTTAAATGAACAGAGCACCCTGTTTTCTTTCGCGACAAAAATATCGACCCCGGGAAAATCGGAACGCAGGAACTCTACGGAACCGTCAGAACTTTTATTATCGATAACCGACACCTTGCATTCATGCCGGGACAGATCACCCGCTTCTATTACAGAAGGAAGATATTTCGCCAGAAGGTCCTTCCCGTTATAATTCAGGATAATTATGTTCACTTTTTTTATCTGCACTTAATATCCCTCGAAATAAAGATCCGTAAAGAACCAGTTTTTTATATCCAATATTTTTTCTTTTTCATCTTCGAGCTGTGAAGACAGAAAGACAGTGATGTTCCTTTTGTCGGACCTCTTCGTAAAAAAAAGTTCCTTTAATACACCTGCCAGTCCGAACGTTTCTTTCCTGTCATGCATATAGTTAACACGCAGAAGATCGCTATCATACTTCTTTGCTTCTTCCGTTATTTTGACAATAGTACCTTTAAACTTTCCCCACCCCTCCGGCAGAAAAAGATAATCCACAAGGCACGCCTCTTTAAAACCGTTAGGGTTGATGAAAACATGCAAAACGGCATATCCTATATCCTTACCGCCGTCCCGTATAACATATTTTTTATATTCTTCCTTTCCGAAACGCCAATTAAGATGGCCCGCGCTTCGGTCTATGGCGATAACATGCTTATCCTTCCCTAATGCTTCCGCGAAGATATCCGTACGGCTGTCGAAAGACCCGATAGGGTCAAGACATACCCCGGTTCTCCCGAAGAATAACACTTTTACGGAATAGAGAAAGTGTATAAGTGGTGCTACTAAAGAACTTATGAAACATGCCGTGCCGGCCAAGTTCTTTTTTTTCGTTAATACATGAGAAAGATATCGGCTTTTTAGCGGCAAAACAAATATGCTGAATTCCTGACGCAAACTGTCATATCCCGCCGCGATATGAGACTTGAGAGCCAGATCGTTCGGATTGGTACAAACCATCTCTAGCCCACAGGCAAGCGCCGCGTTCATAGTGTGCCTGATAAGCTTTTCCGAAGAAGGCTCTATTTTTACACCTCTTTTCAAAAGTCCTATTAAGAACGGAAGATCGAATATCTCACCTTCCCCTTTTCCGCAAAACCGTTTCTCGCCGAAAACGGACATCTCCATCTTTATCACCGAGTAATGGCCTATCAGTTTCTTCCCGGACGTCTCTTCAGCAAGTGATATTACCGCGCTTCCCGCCGGATTATCGAGGTAAAGACGCCTCCAGTCCTCCTCCGTCTTTACGTTGTCATAAAATCCGGAAAGAAGTCCCACCACGGCCGGTGTATCTTCCTCTCTATAGTTTCGTATGTTTATATTTCTCTCCATGATATATGATACCGGTCCGGTCTAAGTGTTCTCCTTCAGATACCCCAGTATATCCTTATATGAAAGCAGAGCCGAGATGGTCCTGGTATCAAAGGAGACACCGAACTCCTGTTCGACGCATGACATTATCTGAAGATGCCCGAAAGAATCCCAGTTAGGTGTCTCATTCACCTTAGCGTTATCATCTACCGCGGAAGTGTCTATACTGCAGCAGTTAGCTATTATGAACTTAAGTTTTTCTTTCATTTCATCTTTTCCCTTCATACTTCACCTTAATAATATCCTTGAAAGATGAGAATCCAACCTTACCCTTCAAATTATATTTGTTAATTGTATTAGCACCTCCGGTATTCAGCACACCCTCTTCCTTTGATATAAACCCATTCTCTTTATATACATCTTTGCAGACAGAATTTTTAGTACTGGTTCTATATCTACCATATATGTGACTGTAGCCCTCCTTCTTTAACCTTTTCTTCAGCCAATCTATAATTACATCTTCTATCTTTCTACCTATAACTCGGCAGCTTAAGATGAAATCATCAATATGATCGTTCTTCATGATCATAAGTCCGATTATGCCATAATCACAAAAACAATCCTTTAGACTGAGTGTGTATATCTTATAGTCCTTATCCTTGATCATATTTTTCATTTCAGACAATTCGTATCTTTTATGATTCATCTTAAACTGATTGGTCTTTTGGCTTAATTGTACGGCTCTTGAAATAGTAGATGTATTAACATCTTCTATGATAACCTGTTGTTTGAGATCTCTAATAAAACTATTAATGTTTTTCGACTTTTCTTTAAGTTTTTTGCTTTTCGCAACAGCTTTATAAGTAATGTTCCTTATACGATCTTCCTTTGTTGTATTATACGAATTAAACCATTTTGAATTCTTCAGGAATTCCGCATACCTAGAGGGATCTTCCGGCATCTCAGGAACGGTCACTTCAGGAAGGTTTTCCCTGACCCATTCTCTCTCAACAGGATTATCGTCGAGGAATACTATGGAATCAAGCCCTATGTTTATCTCTTTCGCTATTTCCTCTATGTTGGAGGCCTTATCATTCCAGTTTATCCGTTTTGATGTGAAATGTTCATCCTTCAGCAACATTCTTTTATCCATATGTAATAATATATCCACATCAGATTCATTATTTTTACTGCATATCGCGAGTATTATGCCCTTTTCGTATAATTTAAGTATCTCCCTCTGGAAATCCTGATATGCCTGCCCCAAACCGTCCTGCCCCAGGATAATATTACTGCGTCCGTCTTCTCCTATGATCCCGCCCCAAAGCGTTCCATCCAGATCAACAATAAGACATTTTTTGGGAATGGAATGCGCCATATTGTACACTTTAACTAGCTCTCTTGATAGTTCCGAGAAGAACAGGTCCGTGTATCTTATTCTCCCCAAATACCAATACCTTTTATCCGCTATCTGTTCTTTTTTATATCCTTGAATAATGTTTCCGGTATTCAGCATGAAAATATTATCGTTTTCTTTCCAATAATCCGCAATTGTCCCGCAAAATTTATGAAAATATCCGCGGCTTTTATGCACAGTACCCGGCCAATATGCGTAGCTGGAAGGGTCTTCTACCGGAGGTATTACAGAGAGATATACGGCGCTTTCAGGGAATTTTGAGCAAAAATAATTAACCGCGTCTATAATATGGCCCAACGTTCTTTTCAGGATCCTGTTCACTTTCACTTGAGAAAAAGACAGTAAGCTCTCATATGAGTCCTGAAAAATATCCTGAAAACTCAATATCATCACCACGATCGACGGGCCTAACCCATACAGACCGGACCTTTCATCGAACAGAAGTTCCTGATACCAGTTATTATATTCCCCCATATAGAATTCCGTATCTACTCCATGAGCGTGGAACATTACTTTAAGTTTATCTTTAAGCGGCGTTACGTTAGATGATCCCAGGATAGCTATCCTTTCGGTCTTATTGATCCCTTCTTTGCGGTTCGCGACCCGCGCAAGATAACATTTCCACAGAAGCATGTTATACCCGTTCTCGGCCTGGTCCAGAAAAAATGAGCGCGCATCGGCCAATCCGTTCTTTTTTCCGGCCATGTCTATAAGTTGTTTGTTTATATCATGTTCCATTGTTCGTCCTCACCCTCGATCGGGGTCAAGTCATTTTTCTGGCGAGCAGTTTAAGCGCTTTTTTAACATGCCCGCATTTAAGTTCTTCTTCCGGCGTTATCCTCTCAAAATCAATAGCTTCTTTCAGGGCGTCTTTCACGGCAGAGAAGATCCCAGGCCGGACACGTCTGCCTGAAAAGTTTTCCATGGGCATTTTTCCCGTCTCTCCGGGCAGGGATACATTTTCCCGGACAGGAGCTTTCCCGTCCGTCATATGAAAAAGGCCGGTCATAGAGACCGGTCTCAGACCTTTCTTTCCGACCGCGTAGTCCGCTATTTCCTCAAGCAATGAAGGCACCTCACGTATTGCCGGGCTGGTATGCGCATAAATTATTACCGGTAACCCTCCCGCTATAAGTCCGTCTATAGCGTTCTTATAATATTCGAGAACAATTTCCTCTTCGCAAGGCGTACCCTGAAAAAAAAGTTCCGGGGCAACAGGAAAGATAGGTATCTCCATCACACGTGAAGGCCTGCGGCACAGCAAAGGATAACTCGGGAAAGCCATGTAATCATAAGAAAAATCCGATGAGTATTTGTATCCCTCGTCCTCCAACGCTTTCATAAGAGACGCGTTCCATTTTCCCGTCGGCGCGGCAAAACCTATTGTCTCTACCCCGAGTGAATCAAAGAACTCTTTTGCCAGATGTATATTATGTCTGTTGCTGGCATAGTCATTATACGTATAATGATAGAAAGCATGCGACTGTATATCTATCCCCAAGTCCCGGCACTTCAGTACCTCTTTTTCAGAGTTTCTGAAAGAACAAGCGTTAAAAAATACCGTTAACGCTTTGGCGTGCTTCTCAAATACGGGATAATATGTTCTGAAAGACGCTTCCGTATACTCATCGGCATCTATCCTGAGATGAAAAATGTCGGACCCCCACGCGCAGGAAGAAGCGTATCTTCCCATCGACGGTCTGTCCGCCACTTTCTCTCTTACTTTAAAATTATCAGGGCCGAATTCTTTTAACATATCGATCCTCTTTAGGCGCCTCGCAAGCAAATACGGCATCCCTGTTTCTGTATATCTTATATAAAGCCACGAATGCCGATAATATCAGTATCCCCAGAACAGCGTTTACATAGGGACCGAAAGCAGGCGCGAGCTGTATCACCTTTAAGGACCACAGATCCAGATAGTTATAGCCCTCCATAAGATAAGTAACGGGATCACCGACAAGCCTGTAATCCGGATCGAACACGAACGGCAGTTCCGCACCGCCAAGATCATAAGCAAGCCGTGATATGAGCATCGACCATGCTCCTTTTATCGGCGAAAGATCGGGGATAAAGTTTATCAAGTATTCGTCCAGTTTCAGTTTTTCCACTACAAAAAAATAGAACTTTGACTGATTGACCATCATGCACGGCAGCATTATCGCAAAACCTGTCAGCGAAAGCAGCCACATAACGGTCTTTTTAAAAACGCTTTTCGCGTCTTCCAGAAAATATCCGACAAGGAACGACATAAAAGGCACCGAAGGAAGAAGATATCTCGGCCCCCAGGAAAAAAGCGAACCGCGCCTGAACGATTTGGCATAGAAAACAAGATTGACGATAAAAATAAGGAAGAACAGTATCGCCTCCTTATTCCGTAATTTGAAAATCTTTTTTACCGCGAAAAAAGCCGGTATAAGCGTAATGTTGTATATCAAAAACCCCTTACCGGGGCTGAACAGATAATAATAAACCCCTTTCAGAAAATGATCGGCCTCCAGAATACGTATCGCGCCTCCCGCCGCACGCGCCCTGTCCAAGCTGGAAATACCGCCGAAGGTCATACTTTCCAATTTCAATGCGCACGCTGTCAGCAAAGACGTAAGGATAACGAAAAATAGAACGGGTTTCAATCTCTCTGAAACAGTTTGACCCTTTTCCCAGCTTACCCACATAAGATATACGATAAAGCATGGGAGGAATATCAGCCCGTTGACCTTCGTAAGCACGCAATAGACCATGGATAGGGACGCCCAAGCCAGATACACCATCCTGGGATTTTTGGAATAGGTTATCAGAAAATACGCGGTTAAAAGCAGGAATACCACCAGGGTAGGATCCGCGAACCCCGTCCTTGTATAGACCATCGTCATGGTCGTGAGGCCGTATAAAAACGCGACAACCACAAGAAGTCTGCGTTTAAACCCGAGATGTATGGATATCATCAAAACGAGAAGAACACCGGCGGCCGTTACCAGAGGATTATAGAAGGAAGCGAACATCATCGTTATATGATCATGGGGCGCCTGTTTAAAAACGTAAGACACGAGATGACCCGCTCCGTAAAGAGGGGCGATAAGGATCGGAACGCCCAACTTCCTTCCTGAAGAATATATTCTGCCGTCCTTGCCTTTTATGCCCGCCCCCGTCTTGTATTCCAATTCATCGGGATCATCGGGCCTGTCATATAACGCGGTATTTCCGTCAAGAACGAGGCTTTCGGCCGTGAGGTAATCCTCGTACCCGTCTCCCCCATAATGGCCGATAGAGAAAAACGAGTATATGCACGCGAAAAACACGAACACCCATATATACAAAGATCTTTTGCTCATATTTCACTATCCTTTCAATACGGCTATAGGCCTCATTTTAGCGACTTTTTTAAGAAATCGGCTGTCCTCAAGATATCCCGCGGCTTTGTCTACGTCCTTAAAACACCGCGGGTCTTGTTTAACGATCCGTTTTTGCTCTCCTTTATATAAAGTGATCGACCTTTCCTTCAGATATTTTACAAGCTCTTCCCTGTTCTCCGCTCTTGCCTTTATTTTATCTTCGGGCAGGCGTCCCGTACCGTGGCTGACCGAATAGAATGTCTCTTTATTTTTTTCTGTCGCAACACCGATGTATGTAGCGCTTCCCATAGAACCCGGCAGAAAGACCGGTGTGCCCGTTTCCTTGAAGACGCTCCCCTCGGGCAAAAGACCGGGCGGCAGTGCTCTGACCCCGCCTGTACGGTGCACCCATACGGCGCCGTCTCCGTACGTCTCCTTCTCTATAGACATATGGGAAAGATCGTAAAGTGTCTTTATCTCCTTCGGCTCGATCCCCAGGCTTTCCGAGGCTGATCTTCTTATGTTCCTGCTTATGAACGCCCTGTTCGCGTAAGCAAAATTAGCTGAAGCCCTTATAGCCGTGAGATAAAGTTCTGCCTCTTCGGAGCCCGCTTCAAGGCCGAATAATCCTTTTTTTCCGTTAATTATATGATCAACGACTTTCTTTATATATCTTCGTCTCACAGGATCGAACATGGACCTGAACCATTCCGCGGCCACATACGCGCTCATTTTTTTTCCTCTGGAAGATATGCTTCTCGGAGTATAAATATTGCCTGCCATAGCGCCGAGTCCGCCTGAACCCGAATGCATAAAAAGATATAATCCTCCTCTTCTGAGACCCATATGCTCCGCTTTCTGCTGATCGAATACTTCTTCCACTTCCTGAAGTTCAAGAAAATGGTTCCCCTTGCCGAGTATCCCCATCCTGTATTTCGAAAGTTCCCTTATACTTTTCGGGATAGCCCTGCGTATCAAGCGGTCATCCGGCAAGTTGCTTCCGAAAGCGTTCCCGCCGGACTCGATATGTCCTATCTCGTCTTCGGCGTCCGGAAATCTATATTTTATCCAGCCTGCGCCCCGTCTCATGATACCCATGATATCTTCCTCGGAAAGAGCGCTTCCGAAAAAAGAATTCAGATGAATATCCCGTGAAAACCCCCGGAAAAGCCTGTCCACGTCGCCATCTTTCATATCACCCGCCGAAAGCGGAAGCGACATCATCCGCATACCGCAGTTCGGACCCGAAACGACAAGCTGAGGAAAAATGTATTTGCGTGACGCTACGACAACGCCTGTCGGAAAATCATTATCCTTTTTGTCATGTATATCCACCAGGCCTATAACAGGTTTTTCTACCCGTTCATCGCGGCTGATCCTTTCCAACTGTGCTACCGCTCTCTCGGAAGGAAAGAATTCTTCGGGCGCGTATATTTTTATTCCTCTCAAATCTCTATACATCATCACTTCCTGCTCCGACTCCTTCGATGTTCTTTTTCAGGATAAGATTATCAAAATATCTCAACCTTATAAAGAACCATCCTCCTGTAAAGAATAATGTGATCAAGATTACCGACCTGTCAATAGCCGCTACCAGTATGCCCTGCTCCGGGGTAAACCCTATAAGCATGGAACTCGCGCTTACCACCGCTTCCCTTATGGCCAGATTGGCAGGTATGATATTAATAAGGTTTGAGATAGCGGTCATAGGTATCACTGCGGCAATACCCGCAAGTGACGCCGAGAAAGAAAGAGCTTTAAAAACAATGTAATATCTCAAAATAAAAAGCGATATTATACCCGTCTGGAACACGGAAAGAGCCCCTATGAGCTTTGGATCTTTCCTCACTTCTTTGAGCCCTTCAAAAGCCCCGCTCATACTCTCGAGAAAACGATATTTTTTCATGCCTTTGATCTCCGGCAAGATAAAAAATAGCGCTAATGCCGCGCATATCAGAACAAAATAAAGAATTATCGGATAGATCATGATAAAGGTCTTATGCTGAAACATATAAAGGATACCGGCCGATATACCTATAATGCCGGAAGAGGTTACCGTAATTATCGTACGGACCAGTCCTACGGATACAAAGTTCCTGAATTTAAAGTCGTATTTTGACTTCAGGTATAACGCGTTCGTGACCTGGCCCGCGTTGGGAAACATGAGATTGTATAGCGGCATTATAAAACTCAATCCGAAGCATTCGATCTTTTTGACTTTCAGGCCGTGTTTTGCCACAAGGACCTTGAGTTTCAAACCGTCAAGGAGTCTGCCGCCCGCATAAGTCAATGCAATAAGAAAAAAATACGCCTTGTGCTGCAGAAAGCTTTCCTTTACGATATCGAATCTCCCGGCTACGATAGAAATAATAAAAAGAAGCGTACCTACGGCTATTACGGCGCTTATATACTTTTTCATTTTACTCCGTTTATCATTTTGACGATCTCATCGTTATCTTCCGCTATATCATCGATAAGAACTTCTTCTACCGCGAAGTCCTTAGCTATCCTGCCTATTATATCCGCTTCTTTTTCAAATACTCTCTCCAGTATCTCCCGTTTGTCCTTCAAAATATTGCGGATAAGGCTTTCCCTCGTATCACAGGTGTTGACCATATGAAAATGTTTCTCCTTCTCGGGGATAGCGCCCGAGAGCTGACCCTTTTTGCGCAGAAGGAACAGCTTTTTCATGGAAACGCTTTTCCCTACACGCACCGAAGGCAGTATTTCTGTTATATCCAGACGCGTACTGAAATAGAAATGTTTACCTGTGAACAATTTCAAGAACACTCTTGCCAGGTGCCTGAACTCCGCCTGCCATAACATCCCAGCGGGTATCTTAAGAAAGGGGTTCTTCTCTTTGAGATAATTAAAGAAATGTACCCTTTTGGGGTATGAGTATATTTCCCCCTCTTTAGATAAGAACACCAGGTCATCGCCTAGAAAACCGAATCCTTTCGATACCAGATGAAAAGCCGTTGTGGTCTTGCCCGTACCGGTTTCGGCCGTAAAGAGATACGCCCCTCTTTCGTCAAACACACCGCTGGCATGCGCCATGATCATATTTTCTTTTAACGCTTTAAGATATATGAGCGGTTCGAGTATCTCCGCCTGAAAAAAGACCGCGGCCAGAGCAGGACATAAAAAGACCGCGGCCGCCGGGGTTTTAAAATAAACCTCCGTATTATCCCCCGAAAGTCCTCTTATAAGGCACCTATAGTGATATATTTTCTTGAATCTTTCGTCAAGAAAAACGTCTTCCTCTCTCCTCTCCGGTAAATATTCATCTAAAAAAACTTTTATATCGGCGTCTTGCGCCGGAGTATCCTCACAGAACATATCCGGGTATTCTTTCTTAAAATGGTCTATGTAGAACCTGTGCCCCGAATAAATGTTTATCTTGATCTTTTCATGCAGGTTTAATGTCATACAGAAATGGTTTTTAGACCGGACCGGATACAACGCGCTCTTCTTCCCGAATTCGTCTATAGCGTTCTTATAGCGTTCGGCTATACGGGTATAAGAACATTCGGCCGCCGCTATGGAAGCTTCCTTCGAGAAGCTTTCAAGATCGGGAAGGCCCATGATATGACCCATCTTTCCGGCAAGGTCCGAGGCATCTTCCGCTTCCGCCAGCCATCCGTTCCTGCCGTTCTCAACAAGGTCCGTAATGCCGCTTATCCCGCTGGCCAGAACAGGAACACCGGCGGCGAATGCTTCATTTATCACGACCGGCATGCCTTCACTTTCCCCTTTCGAGTCGAATACCGAGGGGACGACCACAACGTCGCTTGCCGAATATATCTCCGGCAACTCGTCATTCTTTTTCCACCCGGCAAACTCTATAAGACCGGTAAGACCTCTGCCGGCTGCATCATTTTTAAGGCGTTCTTCCAACGGCCCGCCCCCTACGATAACAACCTTAAAATCCGCGCCGTTATCTTTCAACTTTTTTACGGCATCGAAAAGAACGAACAGTCCTTTTTTTTCCACGAATTTACCTACGAAAAGAAATGTGAACTTATCGCTAAACCCTATCTTTTCTCTTAGGTTTTTTTTATCGCATATTTTAGAGAATTTTTCCGTATCAACACCCATGGGTATCACCGCCGAATGATCCGCGTTACCGGTAAGTGACGTGACCTCTGAGGCGATATACCTGCTTACGGGCAGCATCCCATCGCACCGCTTGTCTATAAAACGGGCAATCATGCCTCCCATGCGCCCCATCCTCTTGAGCAGGAATATGCCGGCGGCATGGACCGTGGCCACATGGATCGTGCCCGTGAGTTTTTTAACGACCGAACAGATAAGTCCCTGGGGAACTATCCAGTGTGAGTTTATTATATCTATTTTCTCTTTCCTCGCTATCCTCAGGACCGCCAGGAATTCAAACAGCATGAAGAACGGTACCTGCAGAACGGCCAGCGGGTTATTTTTAATATCGTTCAGCATTCCGTTCCCGCTTGTGAGAGCCTGGGCTCGGACCGGGAAAAAGTACCTGAACCTATGCACCGTAACGTCCCGCTTCACCTCCGTTGTCTTCGCTCCGGACGAATGAGGTGCAAGGACATGCACAC
Organism: Candidatus Omnitrophota bacterium; assembly: GCA_043813915.1. Classification (GTDB taxonomy): domain Bacteria; phylum Omnitrophota; class Gorgyraeia; order Tantalellales; family Tantalellaceae; genus Aadella. The sequence goes on along the minus strand of JBDRKO010000026.1, from coordinate 63,121 downwards.
GGTAATATTCCGTAAGCGAAACAGCCAGATCGCTGACGAATCCCGCGGTCCGTATATCTTCCCCATTCTTGGGAAAAGTGCTTGTGACTATAAGTATTTTTTTCTTCACTTTTACGTTTTTTTAGACCGCTTATCCTTTTTTAGCCACCACAAGCATAGAAGCGGCTCCTGCCCATGGCAGGACCTTTTCCAAAACTCCGCCTAAAATGACCGCCAGCGTATTCTCGCCGTCATAACTATCCTTGTCCCTGAAAATGTCCGAAAATCCCACCAGACTGAATATATGGTCCACCGGCATCGTTTTCTCTATTACAAATCCGTGATCTGTGATGATACTTTCAAGCTCGCTTACTTTGAAATACTTCTGATAATAATGATCCTTCAGAGGTTTTTTGAACAATCTTCGGACCAAGGAATTACGCTTAAGATAATTAAGCGGCGCTTTGGCCCTCAGGAATATGTTCAGGTGCGGTACGAAAAGGATCAATCTTCCCCCTTTGGCCAGCACCCTGTGCGCTTCTTTGATAGCTTCTTCAGGACCTTCGGCTAAATGTTCTATTACGCCGAACGACAGATACGCGTTGAAAGTATTATCTCCAAAAGGTATATCCCTGATATCCGCGGTAAAGGCTTTTTCCTCTCCGCAATGATCGTTTATCTTTTTCACGCACTCTTCCTGGTAATCTATCCCTACCACATCGTGCCCTAGTTCGCCGAGCTTGATCACCCAAGGCCCAAGACCGCATCCCGCTTCCAGTACGCGTCCGGAGCCCGGAAGCGTGCCGGTAACAATATTCATAAGTTTTTTTACCCGCGGATATTCAAATATCCCGAGTATAGTCGGGATATCTATCTTTTCCCAGTTCTCGCCCCACGCCTTTTTGGTGACCCTATCGGTCTCGTTGATATTATGTCCTCTTATCATTGTTTTGACACCTTAAACTTTTGCGTTATCCTCTTTCTGCAATAACCATATATAGGTAGGCACCATCCAATACAGGTATTTTGAGACCCAGGACGCTATCTTCTGGTTCAAAGATCCGGGTTTCACCACATCCGAGGCATAAAAACCTTCGGGATCCATAATAACCTTAGAAGTATAGTCAAAAACCTTAAAATCCGATACAAGGCGTCTTAGCCCCGGCAGGCAAAAGGCCTTAACATCATATGTTTTACCGTTCTTTGCTCTCAAATAAATGTCAGCCAGTGGTTTAGATAGATATGAAAGGAACGGCAGTCCGTAATGCGGTTCCACGGGTATAAGCCGGTTCATAGCCGTGAAGTAACATACCCCTCCTGTTCTAAGGACACGGTGTATCTCTTTTAAAAGATTTTTCGGGTCATTCACGTGCTCATATATACCCGCACATATCACCACATCGAACGATCCGTCCGGAAAATCCGTTCTTTCGGCATCACGGATAAAAAAATCTATCCCGGACCATTTATCGGACGCATAACCGACAGCCTGCGCATCGACATCTATACCCGTCACCTTAAATTCATCCTTTAAGGATTCTGAAATTATACCGAGAGAACAGCCTATGTCCAGCAGGTCTCCCGTTCTTTTACCGAAATCGTTAAGAACGGCCTTGATCTTAGCGGCTTTCTGCATCCTGTTGTCTATATACGCCTGCTCCGCGTCTTTATTCCGCTCTACGAAAAGTTTATGTCTGAATTTTTCTTTCACCCTATCTGCCCTTGCTGTTAAGTGCATTTTTCTTGAGCCTGTACAGTATCTCTTCGTTCAACTTTCTGTTAGCCGAAATTAAATCTCCCAACAGCCCTATCATGATGATTATAAACCCCAGGATAAGACCCGCTGCCGCGATCACAAGAGACTGCACATGCCCGCCCTGGTGCCGCGTAAAATGCGCGATCAGAAAACGCGTGATCAGGACAACACTCAGGGATATCGGCACTAGGCTTATCTTGATAAAGCTCTTTAACGGTTCATACATGAGGTATATGCGCATCATGGTGGCTATGCTTCTGGTCATATACGAGTAAATGTTCTTAATAAGACGTGATTCCCTTAATTTCCCGTTAGTGGATATATTAACATGCGTGATCGGTATATCCTTTCTTCCCGCCTGTATAATGCTCTCTATGGTATACGTGTAATTCGAGAAGATATTGATCCTTAAAGCCGCGTCTTTTGTGTATGCCCTGAACCCGCTGGTTGTATCCGGAATATCGGTTTTCGAGAATTTACGGACGACACAGCTTCCGAAGTTCTGGAGCAGCTTTTTTACGGGAGAAAAATGTGATATCGCGGATATGTCCCGGCATCCTATGACTATCTCGGCTTTGCGGCGCAGTATAGGCTCTATAAGTTTGGGTATGTCCTGTCCCTGATACTGGTTATCCCCGTCGGTATTAACTATGATATCCGCCCCAAGCTCTACCGACTTTTCAAGCCCGCACCTGAAAGCTTTTGCCAAACCGGAATTTACGGGAAGGTCCAGCACGTGATGGACGCCTTCTCTTTTAGCGACTTCTACGGTCGCATCCGATGATCCGTCATTGATCACCAGCACCTCGATCTCATCCACCCCCTCTATCTTTTTCGGAAGGTCTTTAAGCGTAGGGGGCAGGGTCTTTTCCTCGTTATAACACGGTATTTGGATGATCAGCTTCATTTCCCCTCCAGGTTTGACGCGTAATCGACTTTATAGAACAACTCGTCCTTGTTCATGATACATTCTACCATCTTCCTTAAAGTCTGGTTGATATTATCGGACTTGAACTGCTTGTAAAGCTTCCTCAGAGCCGTAGCCTGTTCGTTCGGCAGTATAAAGCTCAGCTTCACCCCGGAGCCTGCCGCGGCAGGAATGGGCCCTATACATGCCCGGTTCTTCCATCCAAAAATATCATATTTAAAGTCCAGGGATGTTCTATACCGCGGACTGCCGGAAACCGTCGCCAGGTCAATAAACCTGTTCTTTATATACCGGAGAAGGTCTTCCATCTGCTGTTTTGAGATCTCATCCAGTTTCTTCCGTTCATCCAAGAGCTCCGCGGCTGTAGCGAACACATATTCATCGCACTCATTCTTACATTCGAGCAGAAAACGATACGTATACTTAAAGTTAAGTTTACCAAAACCGCCTTCACATATCATCTTAAAATTTTCAGGTCCGGAATAATGCTCGAAAAGTTCTTCCTCGGTATCGAACCATTCGTCACGCGCCTCTTTCATGAAATCATCGAATATCCCTTTTACGGCAGGAGAAGCGGAACCCATGTTCGCTATCACTTTGACGATAAAATCTACCGCGTTAATGTCCTTACTTCCGAGAAAATGCAGGAGTTCTTTGTAGTATTTATAATTCCAGAAAAACTGTATCAAAAAATGTATAGGCCGGAAATACAGGATATCGTCCATGGTCATGGTATCGGTACCCACGACCATTTCTTCGGATTCGATCGATATTATATCTTCATATTTTCCGAAACAACCGTCCACAAGCCTGTATTTTGTCTTCAATCCGTATTTCTTCCTGTTCTTGGCGGCATTCAGCCGGCTTCCGCCCAGCATCCTCAGGTTATAGCACTGCATTGACGCCGTCCCGTAATCAAACAGGTCTTTAAGCCCCTTCATATGCGTTTCTCTTGTTTCACCCGGAAGGGCAAGTATTATTTCGGTGTGCGTTGAGACACCTTTTGAATTGAAATATCTCTGTGCTCTTTTAAATTCATCAAAACTGATATTGGTCCTCTTCACGTTCTTCATAACCTCGGCATCCAGCGTCTGGAGAGAACAGCTTACGCTTACCATATCGCCCACTACATCCGACATTTTTATTATTCTGTCTATCGTTTTAGCCCAACCTATGGCCATGTGACGCGGATAACCGTACCGGCACTTGACGCTCTTTATATGTTCGGCTATCTCAAGATCCCTTTCGAGTATACCGAAATTCGCGTCTCCTACCGTCAGCAGGCTCGCGTTCTTTATATTTTCGGCGATATATTCCACTTCCTGTTTTACCCGTTCAAGCGGGAACCGGAAGATCTTCCGCTGGCTGGAATTACCCCAGGCGCAAAATGTGCAGGAATAAGGACATCCCCGGTTAGTCTCAATGACCGGGATAAGATAAGTGTCGAAAAAATCATCCATTACCCCCGTTAAATAAGGGGACGGTATCTCGTCCATGTCATCTATATAGTTATAAGTATCCGCCGTGATCACCTTATCCGCGTCCCTGTCATAAAACGCGCAATTCTCCACCGCGGAAGATCTTACTCCTTCTATGGAACCGTACTCTAAAAACCTCCCAATAACGTTAGCGAACCCTCTTTCGCCCTGCAGCATGACATAAATATCCGTGTCAGGCCTCCGGCGGAGATATTCCGGGGCTCCTTCCGGGTCCGCGGGATAATCGGGCCCGCCGTACACAACAAGGGTTCCGGGCGAGACCGATTTGATCCAGCGGCTGATCTTGTTATTTATTTCAAGGTTCCACGTATAATTACCCAATCCCACTACATGCGGCGTTTGACGCTTTACGGCTTCGATCAGGTCCGACGGATATTTAAAGAGCCTTATACCCACTTTATCGCCGTAGAGTTTCTTCGTATAGGCGCAGATATAGCCTATATTGAGAGGAAAAGTATGCGGACCCTTGGCGGCGTAATTATGGACCAGGTCAGCCAGATAGATCACACACTGTCCTTCCTTATATCTTTTATGTCCTTTGCTTTTCAGTGTCACTTTTTCATCTCCGTAAACGGTTTGCCGACTTCTTTTGATTTGAATTTTTCCACACAGTCCAGCAGCCCCTGTCCGAGATCAAGGTAATAATGATCGACGAGTTTTTTCGCTATCCTGGGGTTATACGAATACGGGGTTATGGTATAGTGCCTTTCCGGAACGTCTTTTTTCTTGCCCAGATATTCTATCCCTATCTTTCCTCCGAGTATCTCGTTTATCATCATCAAGAGATCGCTCACCTTGACGGGATGATGACCCGTAAGCATGACCCTCTGGTTCTCGTATTCGGCATCAAGTATCTTAACACTGAGACGCGCCGCGTCGCTCGCGTGGATATATTCGCGAACCTCGGTGCCGACACCGACATACTGCATCTTGCCTTTCTCGCACGCGTCTTTGATAAAACGATACACGCTGTTCTTCTCATCGGCCATCGGACCGTACGGCGTGCCGTACCGGACGATCGTGTAAGGTATGCCGTAGTATTTATTATAGTTCTCTATTATGGATTCACTCGCCTGTTTCGTAGATCTGTAGAACCCTCCTGAAGACGAATAAACGTATACCGAACTGGCGTAGACGAATCTTTTGATAGGTTTTTTTGCTTTCGCGCATTCATTCAGTATGACGGTATTGCCCAATATGTTATATTTAACCGCTTCTACGGGATTTTTCACGCATTCATCAATATCGGCGATAGCGGCCAGGTTATATACTATATCCGCACCTGTTATCGCCTCTCTGACCTTAGGGGCATCCGTTATATCCCCTATTACCATATTGACGTTATCCAGCCCTGATCCTTTCAGATCGAATATTGTCACCTCGTATCCCGCGGCTACTAAGGCTTCCGCCAAATAACTTCCTAAAAAACCCGATCCACCGAAAACTATGGTCTTCATGATATTTTCTCCTTTGGTCTTACTGTCCGCGCTATGCCTCACTGAGATGGATATCCAGCAAAGACTCTCTCGCCAGCAAAGCATTCGCTATGTACAGGTCCATTTCATTATCAATATCCACGGCCTCTTCATCAGTAACTTCTACAAAATAAGGTTTATCTCCTATATAATATTTTCTTTTCATTCCCAGCTGTTTCCCTATTATAGCCACGGTAAAGGTCAATGCCTTGTATATCTTGAGGTCCTGACTCCTGGGATGTCCGCCCTTCTCATAATTAACGGGCCCGTTATCGTCCCACAGGTATTCTCTCACGTTCTTGTAGGTCGCGAGACTGTCGTATCCTTTTTTCAGACCGTTAAAATACATACCTATGAACTCGTCTATCCTTGCGCTTGAAAGCAGCGGACTTGTGACCTGCGCCCATATAATATGCTCACCCGGCGTATTGGCCAGGACGTGGTGTATTGCCTCGTTCATGGGAGCTCCGGAAGAAGCAAAAGCCGGATCCCTTTTCACCGCTTCTACTCCCCGGCTGCGCGCGGTGTCCAGCATTACATCAGAATCCGAATTGACTATTATACGTTCTACGTTCCCGCACTCTTTCAGTATCCTTATCTTCCGGCACAGGAGACTTTCCCCTCCTATTAACCGCAGATTCTTGTTCTTTAATCTCTCGCTCCCTCCCCTGACGGGTATTACAGCCGTAACTTTTGACATATTATCTTTCCTCCTTTAATGAGCACATAACTTATGCGACCGTAAGGAGCATAAGTTATAAATACGGATTAAACCCCGCACCCAGCTCCTTTATTTTAATGACACTGTATCCTCTTTCGCCGGGTGCGGTTTTAGATCAGTCCATAGAGCTTACGGCGCTTCACTTCGTAAGTTGCGGCCCCGTTCAGCTCTGGCGGAAACCGCGAAAACTCGCGTCCCGCTTAACATAAAGATCCTCCGTCTGTTTAAGCATGGAAGTCATCTGTTTATTGTGATAATTCGTAAGCAGCCTTCTGTTCGCGTCCATCAAACACCGGTAGAAATCATCATCGCTCATATCTGTAAAATTGACCGATAAGAGGTCCGAGTTAGTGTGTTTGTTTTCGTAAAAATCTTCGCAATCCTTTATCATCCCTTTTTCAAGAGCGTATTCATAAAGCGGTGTGCCGGGATAAGGTGTTACCGGGCGTATGGTCCTGACCTGAGCCCCGTCATCATACTTGATCAGAAAATCAACCGCCTTGTTCAAAGTATCCTTATTGTCCCCGAAATTACCGAACATCATATTAAGCCCCGGGCTTATGCCGAGCTCAAGCGTAGCCTCGATCCCTTTGATGATGATATTATCGGTCAGCCCCTTTCTCATGTTCTTCAGGACCACGTTATCCATAGACTCGATCCCGTAGTTTATGAATACACATCCCGCGCGTTTCATTATTTTCAGAACTTCCGGCTTCGCGTGATTCAACCTGCCGCTGCAGCACCATTTCATGTTCATTTTTCTTTTTATGAAAGTCTCGCACAGTTTTATGGTCCTTTCCGGAGACGACATCAAAAGTTCATCATAGAAGTCAATATACGTTATGCCGTATTTTTCCTTGAGCATCATGACCTCGTCGACGATACTTTCGCTGCTTCTGGGCCTGAACCCTTCGTCCATGCGGTAACAGAAATTGCATTTGAACAAACATCCCCGTCCTGAAATAACCGACATAACAAAATCTTCGTTCGTAGCATGAGGTTTTCTCATCAGCCTGTAATACTCCATCGGGAACAGCTCATACGCCGGCATCGGCATTGTATCGATGTCTTTAATAAGAGGGTTCCTCTCGTTGACCTTGACCTCCCCTTTTTCGGAATAAGCTATCCCCTTAACGGAGGAAAGCGGTTTTTTCTCTTCCAGTGCCGTTAAAAGCTCAACGATGGTTATCTCGCCTTCGCCCATCACTATAGCGTTCGCGCCTGTTTTCCTTATATAGAATTCAGGTTCCGGTGTCGGGCCATGACCACCCATGATATAGAACGGCCTGTTATCGGACCTGTTTATGGCATCGGATATTTTCTGCATCTTCCGGTACTGCCAGTAACCTGCCGTTATTCCCATGCCGATCACATCGAACTTATTGTTGTTCAGGTATTCCGTAAGATGTTCTTCCGTGTAGTGATGCATATCCTGGCTATATATCTCGACTTCATGCCCTGCCTTCAGAAGGACTGCCGCTATATACGCTAATCCCTGCGGGAACCAGTGTATGTACGAGATGTTGTCATAGATCACCAATAGAACTTTCATTTTCTATCCCCTCGTATTTTATTTTGCTCTCTATCAGCCGGGCGTACCGGTCTATTATGGTATCAAGCCCCTCGCCGTTAGCCACCCATTTATTACAAAAATCTCCTATATCCTTACTGCAAACCCGCGTATTACCGTCTTTTCCGGTCTGTCTGAGTGCGCGGCTGTTTTTAATAAAAGTCTTTAAGGCTCCGGCTTCCTCAAAGAAGTTCACATGTCCGTCGAAAATATTAAGTAGACGCTCCTTTTTTGAGAAGCCATCGTAGATGACCGCCTTTTCCGGCATCTCCGGCAGAATGTCAAAAACGGCGCTGGAAACGGGCGATACGACATAATCTACGATATCCGCGTATGCTATCATCGGGTCGTTCTTCAATATGATAAAATCTTTAAGACCGTTCCTCTTCATTATCTTTATTATGCGGTCCTCATATCTGTGACGCGGATGCGGTTTCAGGATAAGCCTGACATAACCGAGAGAAGCGGCTATTGATGCCATATCGCTGAGCGCCTTATACTTTTCATCGGTCAGATGAAAATGCTCCAGGCCCGGTGAGATATAAAGTATGTTGATCTTATCGTCTACCGGCACTATCTTTCTGGCCTCGTCGGCAAATACCGACCTCACCTCGGGCTTCCAGGACGAATCAAAACGAGGGTCACCTATAGGGACTATATCCACATCGCTTTCCGTGCATTTGGGCGCGATATATTCTTTTTCCTTTTCATTACATATTATCACCGTCTTAAAATCTATCGTTCTGTCAGCTTTGCGATGTTCCTTATAATGAGCGGCTACGCCGTGGCACATTGAAATGCTTTTGATCCCCTGTTTGTCGGACAATTTCTTCACGTAATAACTGCCGTAAGGAAAGTTCGTATACTTGCCGAATTCCAATATATCGAAAACGTTCAATTTGTGCCCGAGATCCTCTATCAACCCGCTTATGAATTTCTCGTTATTGACGTCCTTGTCAAGGAATCTGAAGCGGATCCCCCGAAGTTTATTCCGTACAAACCTGTTCGGTATCCTCTTAATGAAAAATGTCAGTATCCCGACAAGCGGATTCACCTTCAGATGATCGGAATAAGTCGCGACTTCCAGTCCGTATTTACTTATCAACTTCTCCTGGGCAACGGAATTATTATCGAACATGTCATAATTCTGGTAAAAGAGAAGCGTCCTGTACCCCCGCTTGTTCATCTTCACCATAAGCGGAATGCACCTGTCGACAACGCTGTCGATATACGCCCAGAACACTATATCGTATTTTTTATCTTTACCATTCATCTTACGTTACCTCTTCCCCGCTCTTTTCCGTTGAAATCATTTTTTCCTTGAATTTCGAGATGATCCCGGTTATTTCTTTTTTAAAAATGAATGCAAGAGCTCCGGTCAGCGCGAGAAACGCGACGGAGTCATGGGTGAAGTTCTTTAAAGTGACCGCGGCATCCATCCTCTGCAGATAACAATATATGATCATGATCGCCATAGTAACGGATATTTTGAAATAGAATACGGTCTTTTTCCCGGCTAAATAATATTTACCGGATGTTATAAGATAGAACGCGGCCATTAATATCTGAGATAGAAAGGTCGCCGCGACGACGCCTGTTATACCGTAACCCCGTTTGATCAGAAATATGCTCAAAACAACGTTAATGATCCCTGATACGGTCATGGCGATATTTATATGGTTCTGCCTGTTCACCCTGGGCGAGCTTAAAAGCAGTATCTGATAGAGAATAAAGGTCCGCGGTATTATATTGATAAGGAGTATCTTGAGAACAAGAAGCGCGTCGGCATATTTGGGTAATATAAGTTTTATGAACGGACAGAAAAAGACCGATAAAAGCGAAACGGCTGTGGTTATAAAAAGCAGTGTATACGTATACGACGTTATTTCGCCTGAAAGGGAACGAAGGTTATCCGCTTTGCTTATTTTTTCTACCATGAAAGGCGAAAACACCTCATCGATAGCGACGCTCAGCATCCTGGTGTTCTCCGCTATCCCTATAGCGAATGTGTAAAGCCCCAGTTCCCGGAGCGTCAGAAAAGAAGCTATAACGGTCCTGTCCGTGAACCGGAACAGATAAAAACATATACCCGCTATAAAGAACGGTAAAGCATACCGGAATGTCTTCCGGAATTCGCTCAGGTGTATCCTTAATTCCGGCATTATCCCCGCATTGCGGAAATACAATATCTGGACCGCGGCAACCGCTACAAGATCCGCGATAAACACCGCGTATATCTTCCATCGGAACACCATAGCGAGTATAAGAATAAGCGCTATCAAAGGCTGCACGATGTTCATCAGCGATATGAACCGGAACTCTTTCTTAATATGCATCGTCTTAAAGAAAAAATTTCCCGTGAACTGAAAAAAATGCTGCACACCGGTCACGGCGAAACAGAATATCATTATTTTCTGAAGACCGGCATCACTCGTTTTCAGGATAAACGGCAGAAGAACGGTCAGGATCATACCGATAAGGGCCGAACAAAAAAGGAATGTGAACACATTGTCCTCAAGCGCCTTTTTCCTGCTTTCATCACGGTCACTGCCGCCGTATTCCAGAGACAGTCTGAAATACGCCTGGTCCATACCGAACGCCGTAAAACCCAGTATTATCTTAACCAGCTTAAGGAGACCTATTACCCCGTAAAGTTGTGGGCCCAAATATCCGGGCACAAGAAATCCCCGCGTTATGCCCATTACGAACGCCGCGAGTTTTGAACCGGCCACATATCCTATGCTTTTTATTTTATTCATCGTCTTATTCTCATGCCTGTTTACCCACAGCTATGAAGGACTTCGCGAACGGCGGATAAAAATTATGTTCTAGGACCTCTTTTCCTTCTTCCCTTACAACCGCTTCAAAAAGATCCTTTACTCTGGGAATACCGCCGCTCATATTACTCAGATAATCATCGATAAATATCACGCCTCCGGGCGTCATATTCTTAAGCGTATACTTCAAAGCGTATTCAGTGGAAGAAAGGAGGTTGCAGTCTATGACCGCTACGCTCAGCGGAAGATGCGCGTCACACCGGGCCATGACCTCCTTTTTCCTGAAATCCCCTTTTACGATAACGCCTTTACCTCCGAAATTGTTCTCGACAAAACTCAAAACAGCTTCATGATCGCAAGAGAAGTCTCCCGTACACATAGCGGGAAAACTTTTCTTTTCTTCCGGGGTCAGTTCGGGCTCACCGGAAAAGATCTCAAGGCCCACATATGAATCCATCATACCCGTTTCATCCAGAACGTTATACGCGGCATACTGCATCTCCGAATGATATGACCCGAATTCGATATAACTTCCCCTTATACCGTTCACCTTCAGATACCCTCTTATGTCTAAGAGGAAACGGATCTTACGCTCCATGGGATGTTTTTGGTCCAGTCCGTCGCAAAGCCCTTCTATTTCCCTGATAAGGGCGTTCATGTCACTGTACTTATACTTTCTGTGATCCAGCTTATCCGCTCTTTTCATATACCCGTCCTCCGTTTTCTATCGCGATCCTGTTTAAAAGCTCCCTGAACTTTTCCTGAGACCCATTATTCTTATCCACAAAATGCCACGAAAGTTCATCTTCCTGCCTTTTTAAACGCTCCGTTCTAAGCAGTTTATCTTCAATAAGACCGTTAATACTTTTTACGCTTTTCTCTTTATCCTTCAGGCTGACAAACTCACTGCCCAATTTCCGGAGAAACCCTCTCTCAACATCATCGAATACCAGGACCGGGACTTTTAGAAGTAAAGCTTCGAGATAAACGGTCGAACACCCGCAAAGGACCAGGTCACTGATAGCGATAAGCTCCATGGCATCGAAGTCTTTCACAATAAGAACATCTTCTGTCATCTTCATCCGTTTCAGCACATTCACGATAAACCGGAGATTACCGTCCATGGGATGTATCTTGATCACCATCCTGGTGTTTTTTGAAGCCCGCACGGCCTCACAGGTTATTTCCATCATTCTTTCGGCATTTTCAGGAGTATGCGGGTTCCCTGTATAATACGGACGTTTTTCCGTGAAAACATCATGTGAAGCCAGCATCACTATCCTTTTTCCGTCATCAAGACCGTACCTTGAGAAAAACTTTCGTCTGCTCCCGGTCCTGTCGATAGAACTTATTTTCTTCTCGTAATAAGGAAGCCCTATTTCCGCGATCATATTTTCTGCCACTCCATGATCTGTTAAGAATTTCTTCGTATATGTTCCCGGCACAACGACCGTAGAAGCCGACCCTATGCTTGAAAAAAGATCATATGTCAAGAGGCCGTGCAGAAGATATACGCTGGGTATACCTTTTTTGTCGGCGCATTCTATAAGGGTCTTATTGAAAGGACATATATTTTCTTCCACTATTATAGTTCTCGGTTTGAGGCTGTCTAATATCCTGTTAAAACCGAGAACCCATACCGCTCCCCGAAAAAGCGCCTGATCCAGCATATGAAAAAGATCATGCTTAATGATCTCCCATAGGTTATCTCCTTTATATACAAAAAAATCCGAGTCCTTAAAATGAGAGTCCAGCACCGCCCGGATATCCCTGTTCTTGAGCCACTTTCGGCATATCGTTTTGTCCTCTTTCTCAATAAAACACTCGGGGGTCAGATAGACCGTTTCTTTCCCGCGGAACTCGATCCCCGTCCGGGGCGAAAACTCAGGCCTTAAGTAATATGACGTCCCCCCTGTCGCGGAAATATCCCGGAACAGCTTAAAATAACCCGGAGCGCACGAATATAATATACCGCCTGAGGGAATATTCCGCCGCGTCCGACCGTAAAGTCTGGCCGCGGATCTTCTGATCATATCCTTGATCGGGAATATCCCGCTGTCCAACGAACCTTTGGCGGGAGCGAACTTTCTTATATCTAACCCTATACCTCTCTTCCGGGCCGTATATTTGAACACTTTTGCCCAGATGCTTTCATCATCGGCCAGAATAAATTCCGCCTTGCCGCCGTAAGAGCCGCGAATAGCCTGCGATATACATACCGCCCTCAACACTTTTATAAAATAAAAACTTGTTTCGGCTACAAGCTGTCCGGCCAGGTTCACCCCCCTGAAAGACAGGATTTCATCCGCCTCTTCCGCTTTGAACCACTCTCTGGAATAGCGTCTTGTCAGATCGTTGACATCATCGAAAACACTATCATCCGCGACGTCGCTAATGGTCAATACTTTATCCGGACGCGCTATTTTTCCGCGCACAAGCTCTTTCTTCAATAAATGATCCGCCGTGAAGATAAAACTCTCCCCGTCCGATATCTTCCTGATATCATCCGTACTATCGACCTCAGGCGGTACAATTATCAGTTTCATCTGCTTTTTCCGATCTGGCCGAAACTGATCGGCGTTCCCTTTTTTATGTTTTTAGATGATCTCCTGCCGATCATCTTTTTTTCGTATTTAGGAGAAATGCCGTATGCCGGCCTTATAGACCTTATGTTCTCCCCGGTGAATATCTCTCCTTTTTTTATGTCTTTTACCGCGAAAAGCGACCTGCGGTGGAGACGGCTTTTCTTTTCCTCGCGGGACAAACTGTACCGCACTTTGCCCAGGGCTTTCTCCACACTGCGGATATTAGTTATAAGTTCTTTCAATTCATCCGGCTCGGTAGAAAAAAAGCTGTCAGGAGACTTCGTATTTCTTGATAAAGTAAAATGCCGTTCTATGACTTTCGCGCCGAGCGCTACAGCGGCGGACGGAACCGCCATATCCAGCCCATGATCGGAAAGGCCTACCGGCAAACAAAACGTCTTCTCAAGATGAGGGATCATCTTCAGGTTCATCTGCGCGGGATCCGCGGGGTAGCTGCTGACGCATTTCAGAAGGATAATATCTTTAGCTCCCGCTTTTTTCGCGGTATCAACCGCCTCTTTTATTTCGTTTTCCGTAGCCATACCGGTTGAAAGTATCAGGGGTTTTTTTGTTTTCGCGGTATATTCGATCAGGGGCAGGTCCACAAGTTCAAAAGAGGATAACTTGTGCGCCGGAACACCCAGTTCTTCCAAAAAATCCACGCTTGTCTTATCAAAAGCCGTTGAAAAAAATATTATCCCCGCGTCATCCGCCGCTTTTTTTAATTTCCCGAACCATTTCCACGGGGTATACGCTTTTTTATACAGCTGATACAGCGTCTGACCGCCCCACTCGGGATGATCCACCCTGAAAAACCTGTTATCAACATCTATTGTTATGGTATCGGGCGTATACGTCTGAAGTTTCACGGCATCCGCGCCGGAAGATTTCGCGGCTTTTATAAGCTTGACCGCGTTCGTATAACTCTGCCGATGATTCGCGGAAAGTTCCGCTATTATAAAAACGGGATGTCCCTCGCCTATCTTCCTTCCGGCTATACTGACAGTCCTTGCCATCATTCTCCTTTTGGATCCATTAATATTTTAAGCGCGCCGTTAAGGTCCCGGACCTTGTGGTCCGCGTCATCTTCGGTCTTGGCGTCCACGCTGCGATATTCACCCTTCATTATCCTTATGGTCCCCATCCCTATTTTCCTGGCTGAAACAAAATCCTTGTTCGGGTTGTCTCCGACATATACCGATTCTTCCGGAAGAGAGCCTAGTCCTTCCAGAGCCTTCATGTAAGGATGAAAACTGGGTTTCCGGTTCTGTGTGCCGTATTCATCGGAAAATATTATAGTGTCAAAAAGACAGCCGATACCCAAAGCTTCTACTTTTTTTCTCTGCACCCCTGCATCCCCGTCGGTAATTATGCCGAGTTTATACCCGGAACACTTAAGGGTCAAAAGTACCTCTTTCGTTTCCGGATATAAACTGATATCCGGATAGTGAGAACGATACACCTCTACCATCTTTCCCGCAAGACCGGTCTCTTTAAGACCTATTTTTTGAAGAACGGTATCGAATACCCTGCCTCTTCCGTCCGTATCCAGCACATCCATCAAAAACCCGTAGATCTTCTCTTTATCTACCCCGAATTTATCAGACATCCACCCGGAAACCTCGTTAAATCCGCTTTTCACGAACTGTATTTCGTCATAAAGAGTGTTATCAAGATCAAAAATGACCGTTTTTCTCATAATTGCCTCATGGTCTTTCCGTCCAGAAAAATGTCGTCCGTATATCTCAGCATCACTACATCCGGAATGAACTCTACCGGGTCCCTTTTCACGGGTTGACCGGAAATAAGTTTTACCAACAGCGCCGGAGTATCCGCTCCCGCTTTAAAACCCAGGGCGGCTCCCCCTCCGAAACGCGGATTGATCTCGATGAATTTTATACCTTTATCATTTTTTATGCACTGAATGGTTATATGCCCTACCGTGCCGAGTTCTTCCGCCAGGATCCCGGCCTTTTCGATCATGTCTTTATCCATGACAGTGCGGGATTTATACGACTCGCCGCTGAAGACCTCGATCCTCTCTCTGGGAACGGCCGTAAGGACTTTAGCATCAAAATCCGAGAAAAGATCTATCGTGTATTCCTTACCTTCGGCAAACTCCTGGATCACGGGATCCTTAACATACCCGCTGAAGAACCTGAGTTCATCCTCATTCTCGGCTTTGAACACTCCTTTGCCTCCGGAACCGCGCCGCGGTTTTATTATCAGAGGATATTTCCCGTTATCCCTGAACAGGGTTTTCTCTCCGGGAAGATACGTCTTAACCGTAGGAATATTTTTTTTCTCGAGAAATCTGAAAAACTCATATTTATCCCGGCATATCCTGATAACTTCGGGACGGGATATCATGACGCGGATCCCTTTTTCCATGAACTTACCGCTGTTTTCGGCAAAAAGCAGTAATTCCTCATCTCTGGTCGGAACTATGAGCTTTATGTCTTCCTTCAGGCATATTTCCAATATGCTCGGGATAAAATCATCATCCGATGAATAAGGAACAAGGGAATGGCTGTCGCTTACCCGCAGCGCGGCTGACATGCCGTTTGAGTCTACGGATACGACCTTACCTTTGCCCTCGGTAGAAAGCGCTTTCTTAAAAGCGTTGACCAGCCATACTTTCCTGGAAGCGCTTGTTATCAACACATTTACCTTCATATCACACCGCCCCTGTCGGTCTCGCGTATATCATACAGCTTCTTCCCATACCGAATTTGGCTAAAGCGGAATATGCGCCCCTTCTGAACCATCCGGGAACGCTCATCTCAAGTTTCATCCTTAGATCATGACATGCTTTACCGACCGTATCGTCATCTACATAATTTTTCCCCAATAAAAGGAATATCTCCATAGGAAAATCCGTTGTCTCTGAAATAATATCAAACCCCGTACGTTTCAAAAGACCTCTCAGATCTTTAAAATTAAAATAGTTTATGTGCCCGGGGGAATCGACCCACCACCTTCTCCTGCCTGATCTATGCGCCCGCAATTGAAAAGAGTTAAAGTCATTCGGGATATATACACACATTATCCCTTCTCTCTTCAGAAGACTCTTACAATTCTCAAGAGTCCCCGCCGGATCCGGCATATGTTCAAGTACGCTTTTCAAATTGATAGCATCGAAAGACCCAGTTCTTTTTTCTTCTACAAAATTCTCGAATGTCCCTTTGAATACGTTGAGCCCTAGTTCTTTTGCGTGGAGATAGGCCTTTTCGGACGGTTCCACGCAGGTCACTTCCCAATAGTTCCGTCTCATGAAATCCGCAAAAAAACCGTTCCCGCATCCCACGTCAAGCAAAGAACGGGTTTCTCCGAGCGCATACCTGTTAAAGGTCAACAACCTGTCCCTGTGCCATAATTCCGACCATTCCGATTCCCGCGCCTCTTTTTCGGGAGAAAGAAGTTTGGGTATTTCCTCCTGAAAATACCGTTCTTTATAATATCTGCCGAGTTCTTCTTCCGAAGGTATGGGGTCCAGATGTTTGAACCCGCACTCGCTGCAGTCGATGACCTTATATTCTCCGCACTCGACAACGGATCTGCCTTTATGCATGTTCCGCCTTTATCTTAAATTTCTTTTCATGTTCAACTATCATTTTGATGCCGTCTTTCAGCTCCGTCGGAGGGATCCATCCCGTTATTCCGGACAGTTTTGACGTTTCCGCGCAGCTAGCTTCATAATCCCCGGTATCCGGGGCATATTTCCATTTAAGTCCGGGTATCTCTTTCCGTATAGCCGCGACCACGTCTTTCACTTTTTTAGGCAGACCGGTCCCCAGGTTTATCACGTTACTCTTGTCCGAGCTCTCACATATCCTTAACAGACCTTCGGCCACATCACCGGCAAAAATATAATCAAATATATTTTCCTCGTTATAAACGACCAGCTCTTCGCCGCGGAGCGCCATCCTGACCCATCTGGATACTATGTCCCTGGAACCTTTTCCGTATACCCTGAATATCCTTGCCGAAAGAAGCGTGAAGGCGCCGTACATATCGTGTATGAAGTTAAATTCGTTCTCGTTATAGTATTTCGCGCCGCCGGTAAGGTTCCTTGTGTTATAAGGATCTTCCTCCTTTAACTGCCTGGCTTGACCTTCGGGCGCGCTTTTAAGATACAGATCCGGCGAGTATATAAGATAAGATGAGGCAAATACGAATTTTCTAAGGTTCTTCAGATCTTTCGCGGTATCGATAATACGATGGCTCACTAGTATGTTATCCCTGAAATTCGTCTCCCAGAAATCCGGTGTTTCTATAGTCCTCTCAAAACTTGCCGCGAGATGAAATATTATTTCCGGATCGAATTCCTCTATCGGGGACATATCCATTTCCGAGATATCCGCTTTACGGTATCTGACACGGCCGGACATATCCTCCGGTTTTGGCTCGCGGTCTACGCATAGCACGTTTGCGCCGGAAGAGACAAGCCTCGAAATAAGCTCCCTGCCTATTACACCGGCTCCGCCGGTTACCAGAACATTCTTATTTTCCAGGTTCATTATCTATCCTTTCTTTTACTCCGGGCCATTCATCGCATAATATCGAATGGATCACGGAATCGTAAAATTTGCCGTTAATGAACTCATGCTGACGCAGGATCGAATCAGCCTTAAGCCCGAACTCCTCGAGTATACCTATATGATATTCCCTGAAAACATAGGTTTCGGTAAAAAGCTTGTTAAGGTCAATACTTTCAAAAGCATACCGGCAAAGCATATACAGTGCCGACAAAAAATCATCCCTGTATATCTTCTCGTCCTTCACTCTCTCTGGGTCTACCAAAAAAGATATTTCTCCTCTGCGGTTCTTGGTGTCCAGGTTGGTAATACCGCAATACCCTATAAGCCCGCCGGAAGCTTCTTTGGACCCCGGCAGGGACGGACCCAGTATCGCGAAGATTATCTGCTTATCGTCGGTGCTTATAAGCTCAAACCACTTTTTCTGGTCGTGCTCGGTAAGGGGTTTCCACTGCCTCAAAACCTCCATCTGGGCGTTTCTCCAGTTCTTGATATCCTCCAGATACTCCCGGCGCATGGAACAAAAACTTCTTTCGTTAAAATTGCTCAATACCGACGGCATATCATCTCTCCTTTTCATATCCCGGCTATCGTGAACTGTTTTACTGCGCTGTTTATATCTTTAAGCTCGGGTTCTTCTTTTATTACGTTCAGTACCTCTTCCAGCCCGAAAACCTCTCCTTCGCGGTACAACCTCTTATATATCTCACGTACGAACTTAATGTCCGCTTCTTCGTCAACGGTCAGCCTCAGACCCGACAGGTCGGGACCGTCATCGATACTGAGTATCCTGAACTTATCGGTGTTCTCGTATACACAGACCGTCACGTGTTCTTTCTGATAATCTTTCTTAGCTTCTTTACGGCACTTCTCGAGACATGAAAATGAGAACACCTCCACGCCGAAACCTATCGGACATCTGTGGCTGACGGCGTTTCCCGCGAGATCGAATTTGTCCATGTCCTTTATATATCGATCTATCACGTTATCTATTACTTTTGGGTCTATCAGAGGGTTATCCGCCGTTACCCTTACGACTATATCGGCCTGCTGGATAGATGCCGCCTGATAGTATCTATCCAGAACATCGCGTTCACTTCCTCTGTAAAAAGGTATCCCCCTCGTCCGGCAAAACTCCTCGACGGCATTATCCTTATCATTCGTACTTGTAGCGACCACTGTCTTATTTATCGACGCGCAAACGGCCAGCCGGTCTATTATATGCTGGAGCATCGGATACCCGGATATATCCATTAACACTTTGCCGGGAAGCCGTGCGGAATCCATGCGGGCCTGCACTATCGCCGTTACTTTGAGCTTTTTCTCCGCGTCTACCATGCCGTCCATCCCCCGTCTACTATGATATTAGTACCGGTAACATAACTTGAAGCGTCCGATGCCAAGAACAGCACCGCGCCTTTAAGCTCATCCGGTCTTCCTATACGTCCGAGAGGTATTTTTTTCTTCAGATTGTTTACGAATTTTTTGTTCTTCTGGACTTTTTCGGACGGGAACGCTCCCGGGGTAATAGAATTTATCCGTATATTTTTGTCCGCCAGATGACACGCGCCGTACTTTGTGAATTGTATCACGGCGGCTTTTCCCGCTCCATAGTTCGGAGGATTATTGAACCCGGAGTCTCCGTATATGCCGGGATCCGGAGAAATGACCCCGTACATCGAAGCGATATTGATTATCACTCCGCCCTTTTGTTTTCTCATATACGGCGTAACCGCTTGCGTACATCTGAAAACCCCGTTTATAGTACCGTCGATACCTTTTTTCCATTTAGCTTCAGTGAGCTGTTCGATACCTCCGGCGGCTCCGAAACACGCGTTATTTACCAGAATATCGACGCGTTTGAATATTTTATATACATCCTCGATACACTTATTCACGCTGCTCACGGAAGATATGTCTATTTTAACGGCGGCGGCCGTACTGTTATATTCGGCGGATAGTTCTTTTGCCAGTTTTCGGCACGCTTCAAGGTCTCTTCCGGCAACCGCGACATCCGCGCCGGCTCCCATCAAACTTTCACAGATAGCCCTGCCGAGATGAGAAGTGCCTCCGGTCACAACAGCTGTTTTGCCTTCCAGATCGAATAAAGTATTTATTCCCATTTTTACTCCTCCCTCCTAAGCGTTCCACATGTAAGGAACCACTATCTCCTCCGGGACTCCGGAAAAAACTTCCATTATCCTCCCGCGCAAGTCATCACTGATCTTCGCGCGATCAAGCAATTCCGCGTTCCTTAAGACCTGCTCGGCCGATTCAGCGCCTATGACCATGCTGTCCACTTCACGGAAACCCGCAACGAACCCCATAGCTATCTCATCTATCCCCTTGCCTTCTTCTTCCGAAAGGCTTTTGAGCTTTTTTAAATATCCGGCGGCCCCTTTAAGGTTCGCGGGCAATTCTCCGTCTTCCAGAAAGAATAATCCCTGAAGAAAAACACTGCGGACGAACACTGTTTTTTCCGCCGCCAGACGCGGAAGGAGTTCTTTTGCCAAAAAGCGGTGGTCAAGAACATTCAGCATTATCTGTACCGCTTCTAAGGCGCTGAATTCCAAAGCACGTTCCGCCTCACGCGGATGGTATACCGACACTCCCGCCTTCTCTATAAGCCCTTCATCCCTGAGACGTATAAGGCTCTTCACAACATTCCCATTATGAGAATCCAGATTTAAAGCGCTATGCATCATATATATAGGTATGCTGCGCAGATGTAACCGCTCAAGCGAAGTTGTAACGTATTCTTTTACTACAGCATAGACTCCATCAAATCCGGTATTTTCTGCCAGCTCTATCTTGGGCAATTTTGATATTATATTCGGCGCCTGGCCGCCTCCGGAACGTGAGGTCAGAAAAGCTCCTATAACTTCCTCGCTGTCACCGTACATATACGCGGTATCGAAAGTGTTTATGCCCTTACTTACCGCCGTCTTCAGTATCTCCGCCGCTCCCTCAGTATCCGGTTTACCGGTCTTATTGGCAATACCGTAGACAGACCCCAGCTGGGCCGTACCAAGCGTCAATTTGGATATATTCATCCGCAAGAACTCCTTATTATCTCTTTCACGTTCTTTACTACGTAATCCACGTCCTCATCCGTCATCCTCGGATAAAGCGGAAGAGAAACTACACTTTTATAATATTTTTCCGCGTTAGGGAAATCTGTCCTCTTAAATCCCTGTTTACGGTAATACGGCTGTCTCGTTATCGGAATATAATGCACCTGGACTTTTATGCCCCTCCGGTGGAGCTCTTCGAAGAATTCTCTTCTTGTTATATATTTCAGGGCTTTATTCAGCCTAAAAAGATAAAGATGCCAGGCGGACCTTCTGTCATCACGCTCTGCTTCAGGCAATATCACCAGGTCTCCGAGCTCCGCGAACGCTTTATCATATTCCTTTACTATGCCGCGTCTCCTTTCGAGGAACGAGTCCAGTTTATTCATCTGGCTCAAACCCAACGCGGTCTGAAGATCCGTTATCCTGTAATTAAAACCGAGCTCTTCCATCTCGTAATACCATGGTCCTTCTTTTTTAACTGTGCTGCTATGCTTATACATACCATGATTCCTGAGCGCCAGCAGTTTTTCGTACAGTTTTGCGGAATTTGTCGTTACCATTCCGCCTTCACCTGTCGTAATATGTTTCACCGGATGAAAACTGAATATGGTCATAGCGGAATACCTGCAGTCACCCGTTCTGGAATCCTTATATGTCGCCCCTAACGCGTGGCAGGCGTCCTCTATTACGGTAAGGCCGTTCTCTTCCGCTATGTTCTTTATCTCAGCCAGATCACAGGGAAGACCCGCGAAATCCACCGGTAATATCGCTTTTGTCCTTTTGGTTATCTTTTTCTTTATCTGGGCTACGCTTATATTCACCGTATCTATATCTATGTCGGCGAACACCGGACTTGCCCCGCTGTAAAGCACCGAATTCGACGTCGCTAAAAAGGTCATCGGTGTCGTAATAGCGGTATCGCCTTTTTTCAGACCCGCCGCCAGGACCGCTATATGAAGAGCTGCCGTCCCGGATGATACGGCAACCGCGTATTTCACTCCGCAATAGTCCGCGACGGCTTCCTCGAACTGACGGATCTTGGGGCCCTGCGTTATCCATCCCGTATCGAAAACACTTTTTACCGAATCTATATCCTCAGAACATATCCACTGACTGCCGTATGGGATTATTCTTTTGTCCATAGTACCATCACCTCGCTTTTAACGACCAGATATCCCCCCACTGATAAGGGTCATACCTCTTATCGTCCTTTGCGCTTTCCTCGAAACTTGACGTTGAAAGCGCGACTAATATCGTATCATCCGCAAGAGACATCCAACCGTTCGCATATCCCGGAGGGATTATGACCATACCGGGCTTTTTATCGGAAAGAACAAAAACGTGCCTGTCGTCTTCCGGGGAATCAGGGTTTATTCCTACGAATTTCGCCGCGCCGTGAGCAATATAAAATATCTTTGTCTCTTTCTTGTGAAAATGCATGCCGCGTATAACACCTTTGCCGAAATTACCGACGATATAAGTCCTCTTTACCGCGCTGTTCATTTCGGGACTCAGACTGTTACTCATGGGAACAAGGTATCCCCTTTCATCGCTGTAGAACTCGAGTTCCACCAGTTCGGGTCTGGGCATAGTCCTTTCCATTATTACGCTCCTTTTTATTTACTTACGTTACTGTATTTCGGGTCCTTGTAATCGGAATAACTTCCGCCTTCCATGGAATCACGGATCTCCGAGATCCCGTCAGATACTTTCATATCCGCGTTGAACCCCAATATACTGACAGAGTCATTAAAAAGCACCTTGTAATTCCTTATATCGATATTTTTCTCCAAAATATTAACTTCCGTATCGGGCACAAGGTCTTTTATCAATTTACCGACATCGTCTATCCGGTAATTCTGGTCATCCGTACCGATATTAAGTATACGGCTCTTGGAGTTACCATACGGCAACTCCAGACATTTTATGTAAGCTCCCGCGGCGTCACTCACATGCAGAAAAGGCCTCCACTGTTTTCCGCCGAATATATTGATCTTTTTCCGGACCACGGCTTCGGCGGTCAATTGATTTACCACCAGGTCGAACCTCATCCTCGGCGAAAGGCCGTAAAGCGTAGCCATTCTGAGAACTATAGGGAAAAAATTCCCGTCCGCCATGGAAAGTATGGCTTTTTCCGATTCGAGTTTATTTTTAGCGTATAGTGAGACCGGATTTGTCCTGGAAGACGTGGTCAGTTTTTCTCCGTCTTTTATGCTTTCCCCGTAAACGCTACAGGTCGAGGCGAAGATGAATCTGTTGACCTGATAATATTTACAGGCTTCCGCCATGACCTTAGTAGCGAGATAGTTCACGTCTATCGCTTCCTGCGGGAATCTTGTAGTAGCCGGATCCCCCACTATCGCGGCCAGATGGACAGCGGCGTCTACACCTTTTATGGCCTCTACTACTGTCTGCAGGTTCCTTATATCACCCTTTATAAGCTCGAAATCAGGATCGCCGTAAAGTTCTCTGATGCTTTCATCTCCGTACATGAGATTATCCAGGACCCTGACCTTATAATTTTTATCAAGAAGCTTCCTGCATAGAATTGAACCGAGATAACCGGCTCCTCCGGTTATGAGGACCGATTTCACTCCCGTCAGTTTCTTTGTTTCTTCGGTATTTTTGATATCACACTCTATTATATGCTGATCGTCTTCCTTGAGTGAGACAAAAAGGACATTGACTATCTTTCCTGACCCGTCCACGACAGGGACCTTAAGAGTTCCTCCGTGCTGCACCTTATGTTTTATATTCTTTTTCTTCCTGAGCAGCGCCAGAGCGTCTTCCTCGCTCATGTCATCCCGCACAAAAAGAGGATCCTTGTTAGATATCGTCCGGGCGTTATCAGCGATCTGTTTTCCGGAAAGAATGGCTTTTCTTATATCTCCGTCAGTAATGACGCTTACAAAGCTCCCATTTTCATCCGTTAAAAAGACACATCCGCATCCGTTCTCCATTATAGCCCTTATCGCTTCCTTTACAGACGCGTCTTTATTTATGATGAGCTTTTCAAGCATAGTTTTCATCTTCAGATTCTCCTTTGATCGGACATAAAAAAGTGTTCCCTATCAGCTATCTATACCCTGATGAAGCCAGTGTCTGCCTTTGTTGTAGATCTTACCCACTTTGTCTTCCAATTCGGGTGAGACAATACGTATCAGCTCTTTGCCCAGAATACGGTACTGTTTGCCTACTTTAGCGGCTTTGATGATACCCTTTTTAATAAGCCGCATCGACGTGCTCGGGCTCACTTTTAACAGTTCCTGAGCTTCTTTTAAGGTATAGACCTCATTTTCTCTTATTTCCACTTTATCTCCTCCTATTTAAATACCGCCTTGTCAATTCACATATATCCCGGCTTGAAGGCCGGGCTTGTCTACAATTGATCCTGAACTCCGCCTTTTTTTTCCGCGCTGAAGCACGGGCTTAAGCGGGGTGAATGGGTCATGACGGTATTATTTTCATCCCAATTGCTCCAACATCCGCGGCAATCCTTCAAGATCGTCTATCTTGATACAATCTATATCGGAGAATAATCCCTCTTTATCCGCCGTATTGCGTCCTATAAAACGGACCGCGTTACTTTCAGCGGCCTTGTAATCGCTCATAGCATCCCCTACATAGACCGTCTCATCGGAGCGCAATCTGTTCTCTTTTAATATGTTTCTCACTATATCCTCTTTTCTCATGGGAGAACCGTAAACTTCCTCGAAATATCCGTCTATCTTCCGCTTCTTTATGATCTTCTCCAGTTCCCCTAGAGGAGTTCCCGAGCATATATAAAAGGAGTACTTCCGCCTGTATCCTTCAAGAAGTTCCAAAGCTCCCGCCACATACGGCGCTTTTATCACTTCTTCTACGACAAGACTGGAGAACCTGTCACACAAAAGAACGAACGTCTTTTCATCTAAGGCTTCTTTCAATATCTCACGGTATATGTACTTTATTTTCTCGAACCGTGACACCCCTGAATTATCCAGATGATATTTAACCACCTCATTCCGGACATCTTTCCCTTTATCTTCGAATAACTTCCCAAAAGCCGCGGTCTTTATATCCAGAGATTCTACCAATACTCCGTCAAAATCGAAAATTATTGTCTTGATCATCAAATCTCCCTATTACCGTGCATGGAGCGCTGTCAAAAACATCCATTCTCATCGGTACGACGATAAGGCCGTTCAAGATGCCGGGCGCGGACAGGTCCATGTCTTCCACCAGAAGGACCGGGTCGTTTATCCCTTCCGGGTTTAAAAACTTCCTATGTGCTTCTCTTCCGAGGTCGCGTTTCCGATACGCTGACACGGAGATCCAGTCTATGCCTACAGCTTTTATGTTAGTAAATTTTTCACGGATAAATGTCCCGACCGAGGGATCTATCCCCGGATTATTATTGAAATATTTTTCTTCATTCCTGAAATTATTCCATCCGGACCTGAAAAGCAGGATATCGGTTCCCGGATCGATATCGTCCTTCCACCCGTTATTGGTCAGGATCTCTCCGGGTGATAATCGAACTTCGACGATCTGGGGATTATCAAAGATCCAATGATCCGGCGGGAAATCACATATCCCTTTTCCTTTATCGAAGAAATGCCGCGGCGCGTCTACATGCGTTCCCCAATGATTCTGCATCGTGAATTCATACACATTAGCCGTATCTCCGTCTTTTATGGACCTGACAGGGTTCATGTTGACCATGGCGCGCTTTCCGTATACGGGAATGCTCTCTTTTATCTCATACGAAAGATATTTATATCTCACTTTTCTCTTCCTTTTATTCCCTTTAGTAAATTTTGTACCGCTTCTGTTTCCATTGATATCCTGGCTTCAACAGCATAAGACCCGATATGCGGGGTCAGGATCACCTCTTTCATATTAACAAGCGGGCCGTCATAGGGTTCGTTCTTAAAAACATCAAGCGCGGCGCCGGCGATATGTCCTGTTTCTATCGCTTCGGCGAGGGCCTTCTCATCTACAGACCCTCCGCGGGAAGCGTTCACGAAAAGAGAACCTTCTTTCATCTTTTTAAGCTCTTCTTTCCCTATAACAGGTTCCCCGCCCGGGACTACGGAAAGATGCATGCTTATTATATCCGCGTTTTCAAGCAACCGGTCTAATCCGACCTTTTCATGATCCGGAGAACTTTCCGTCTCTTTTACGTCATAGTAGACTATCTTCACCCCGAACGGCAACAAAAGTTCCGCGGTCTTACGGCCGATCCGGCCGAACCCTATTATACCCACGCACTTTCCTTCGAGAAGATTACCCATCCGTTTTTTCCACACACCGCCCCTGATATCCCTGTCCATAACGGGGATATGCCTGATAAGCGCAAGGATAAGTCCGACCGTCAGTTCCGCGACGGCGCGCGTAGGAGCGTCCGGCGTATTAAAGACCTTTATATTATTTTGTTCCGCCGCCGCGAGATCCACGTTATCCAGACCGGTCCCGCATCGCGAGATAGCTTTCAATCTTTTCGCGGAATCCAGGACATCGCGTGAAAGCTGTTCGGTGCCGGCTATCAGGAAATCGGCATCCTTTATCATGTTCTTTATTTCCTCTTCCTTCATCGTCCTGCCATAAGGGTTCAACACCACATCCATACCGGCATCTTTAAGCATCCTCACAGGACTATCATCATACTGCCCGAAAGAGCTTGTAGAGATCACGACCTTTACGGGATCCATCATTCTTCCACCTTTCGTAATAAACCGTTCCGGGACAGAATATCCGCGGCACTCTTGATCTCCCTGAAAGTCATGCCCGATCTGACCGCTATATCCAGCACGGAATACGTTCCGTCTGACATATTCAGCACCCATAACATCGCCATTTCATCGGCTTCATTTTCCGTTTTACTGTATTTGCTGCCGATCTTAGAATAAAGACCTCTCTTACCCAGCTGGGGCTCGCATTTCGGATTAAGGCTTTCGTATTTACCGTCGTTCTCTATGACGGATACTATTTCAATATATTTTTCCATAGAATCGGCAAGGTGTTCGGCGCTGACAGCGTCCAAATTATCCGCTGAACTATGATACTCGTCAAAGACATGTGAAGGTGATCTCGTAAGTGATCCCACCGGAAGATCGAACCCCGGAGAACAGAATTGCCTTTCATCGCTTCCGTAAGCAGGATTGAAATCTATTATTCTGTGAGGCTGCCCCGAATCTCCCAGAACTTTCTCCGCTATCCGATCTATAATAGCGTCGCCCGACCTGCTTCGTTTGTAGGTAAGTCCTCCCCTGTCCCCCAGACAGTAAGCGCCAAGTCCGCACTTTATACGGGAAACATTATTCTCGTTCAGACACAGCCATGTAACCGCGCCTATCGTCTCCGGAATGAACAAAAATCTGTAGGAATATTTCAGATCTATGCCCGAAAGTTTTTTTGCCAAAAGCGTTAAAAGCGCTATCCCGCTTAAGTTATCGTTGCACATGGAGGGATGGCATGTATAGCACGTAAACAGGACCTCTTCCTCGCACGCGCCTTTGATATACATCTCACCGTATGTAAGGCTCCCCTTTTTGAGTTCGGAATCTATAACTACTTCATAGGTATCCTCTTCAAGCTGTTCATACCGGACGTGCGACATACAGAACCCCCAGTTCCTGTTGTAATAAGAAGTCCTGTAAGGGATCCTGTCCGGGTGTTCGGGTGAAGTAAAAATATGCTCCCGAAGCTCTTCCAGGGAGAATTTTCCCCGCACGGGAACGCTGTACCCAAGCACATGCAGATTAGTTTTCCTGAAGTCTACTATTTTTTCTCCCTTAGAATTTTTGATATAGGCGTCCCTTATGTTCCATTCTTCGGGAACCGTCCAGTCAAACACCCGCGTCCCGGTAGGCACTTCATGGACTTCCAGGGGGATGTGTTCCCTGATGATCTCCAACGTATCGCGCACCCCTTCGCCGGTGATGCTTCTGCAGATAGGATAAAGTCTTCCTATCAGCTCATACATTTGTCTGCCGATATCCCTGAGTATCGGATCCTTCAACAGTATTTCCATCTGCCTTCTTCTCCTGAATATTAGATCAGAACCGCTTTCCCTTTTATGAGGAAAAAGGGATCTTCCTCTACCCCTTTTTTCACCAGCAAAACCGTGTCCCGCGCGCCTATAGATACTACCTGGCCCTTGCCGAGATCAGCCGTCCTGACCAGACCTAAGGCCTTTGCTTTCTTATCAAACTTGCCGAACTCGGGAACATTTTCCGGCTTGTCAAGGTCACGCACGAAATAATAAGCTGTTCTATCTTTTAGTTTTCCGCAGTCCGCTATCTTGCCGCGGAACTCTTTATCATGCCTGTATGGGACATTGAACAATTTTTCCGCATAGTGGATGACCGATGACGCTGAGTTCAGGTTTATATTGCATATCTTACCTCCCGTGTCCACAAACCTTGCAAGAAAGGAATCCGCGCCGAAAGGATGTTCACCGACGTCCTTGACCAAATATCCGGATTTTTTGCCTATAGCCGCCGTAGAAAAATTCGGGTCATCCGACCTCAACGCCAGGGTATCTTTTCTTACCATCTCTGAAAAAAATCCGCACATACCCGGCGTCCTGTCTTTATCGAATATCTCTCCCCGGCAGAAACTATAACTATACGTCGGGACCGTCAGAGTGCCGTCATCCCCGATAACTTCGAAAATCGCGGCTTTGAACACCTCATAATGGTCTTCCGGATATACCGCGTCCTGTAAGCGGCCCAGAAAACCTATATTGCTGTGCACGAAAATACTGTCGCCTTCCGAGATACCTGTCTCTTTCAAAGCGTGTATTATGTCTTGTTTCGAATAATCGTATGCCTTGTTCTTTTCCATTTTTCTATTTTGCACAGCCCTTTACCCCGCGCAGATCTTCCCATCTTCTCTCCGCCGCCATCAGATCGAATACCGAGGAAGGGTTGCACGGTATCCCGAGCTCCTTCGCCGACTCCATGAACCTTATTGCCCTATCGAACGCTTCTTTCCGGCTGGGCCTTAACTCGCTCAGCCTGTAATATTTAAATACGGACAGGTCGCGGAACTCGCTACCGAAACGTTCTTCTACTCCGCCAAAATCACGCGCGAAACCGCTGAGACCGATCTCACCGTCGCCGTAAAAATAAAATACGGCCAGATCAAGTTCATAAAGATAGTCCTTATTCTCTCTGATGAACTCCAGTGTCTCCTGAAAATCACTTTCAGTCTCGTGAGGATGTCCTGCTATCCAATAAGTCGTTGTCCTTATTCCGGAAGAAGCCAAACAACGCAGCGCTTTTGCCTGTTCCTCCGGGGTGATCTTTTTATTCATGATTTTCAAGACATTAGGCGCGGCGCTTTCCATCCCCAGTCTCACCCGGCTTAAACCTCCCTCCGCCCACAGGTCCGTCATTTTGCTGTTCTGAGCGTGTTCGTCGACACGCAAATAACAGTCGAATTTAATACGTATATCCTCCTCGAGCATCAACCTGACAAGAGGGGTCAATGAATGATTGAGCAGTGAATCAGTAAAATAGAATTTATCCTTTCCGTGTTTTTCTTTCTGCGCCTTTATCTCTTCGGCAATACGTTCCGTGGACATTTTACGGAAACTTCCCCACATCTTGGCCTCCGAGCAAAAAGAACACATGTAAGGACATCCTCTTGACGCTCCTATACCTATGTTAAAATACCCGTCCATCTTAAGGTCCGAATAATCCAGATGAGGAAGGGTATCCATAACAAGCGGTTCCATGCCGAAGGTCTTTGCCGATATGATCTTTTTTCCTTCGTGTCCTTCTTCAATATATTTCTTGAAGACCAGTTCACCTTCTCCGAAGATTATCTTATCCACAAAAGTACATTTCTCGGCCAGACGCGTCATGTTTTCGGATCCCTCGCCGATCCCGGCATATGGCCCGGGGCCGCCCAGCACCGTCTTGACTTCGGGGAAGCGTTCCTTTATCTCTTTAAGCAGGAACATCGCCGTTCCGAGCGTACTGCTTAACGCCGTACATCCTACATATTCCGGGGAATCGGACATCAGCGCCGGTATCGCCTCAACCAGCATCTCGAAATGCGCGTCAATTACCTTATCCAGATCCTCTATAAATGCATCCATCTCACCGGATGCGATATTGTTCAAGAAATGCTGAAAATGCTCGCGGAGAAGTGTCTCTATATACTTACTATATTCCCCCGGCAGATCATCTTTAAAGACACGGGCGTTCATATGAAAACCCAGAAGCTCCGTCCCCAGACGGGGTATCAGGCTCGTGCAGGAGACATATTTACCCAGCGTTTCAAAATACTTATTCTGCGTATGCCATAATTTCCGCTCCGTATTGAGGTTAACCGTCCTCACTTTATGCCCGAACTGCTGCAGAAAGGATCTTAAAGCGACTATACCGACCGAAGGAGCTATAACGTCCCAAAAAGTCGGCATTATGAGCATGACTTTCTTACCTGCCATCTATTCTCTCCCGGATAATACCCGCCAGACCTTTGATGGTTGAAAACCCCTTATCCTGAAATTCGTCATTGGAAAAACGTATCCCGAAATTATTTTCTATATCCATAATAAAAGCTATGAACTTAAACGAGTCGATCCAGCCTTTTTCGAAATAATTGGTGTCAATATTATTTTCGATGTCCTGTCCGCTCATTCCCGCATTATTTTCGAACCACCTGATCAGCCATGTGCTTATTCCGCTGTCCATACAAAAACCTTCTTTACTTTTTCTGGCATATGATCATATGAAGATGGTAATTCAGGCCGAAACAATCGTCATGATCAGTTGCCGTCACAAAATTCTCAAAATTTCCGGAAAATTCCTCTTTTATCTCATCTACATCCTCGAATATCCTTAAAACTGCCCCGTTCCTGACATTAAACGGGTCGTTCCTGATTATCCGATACCCTTTCTTCAACGTCTCGCTGCCCTCGTAATAATAACAGGTCTTCTGCGGGATGGACATTATGAGATATCCTCCTTTTTTCAATACCCTTGAAAGCTCCCTCACATGCTTCCCGAAATCGTCGGAATCTCCCATGTAGTAACAAGCGTTCCACGAAAGAAGATAATCAAAAAATCCGTCTTCAAAGGGGATGTTGTCGTTCGTCCCGACTCTTACTTCAGCCTTATCAACACCCGCTTTTTTGAGATTCTGTCTTACCTTATCTACGATCGGTTCCGTTATTTCCACACCATGGACATCAAAGCCGCGTGTTCTTAAAAAATACATATTCCTTCCTGTGCCGCACCCGATATCACATATCTTTTTTCCCTGGAATTTACTTTTATCCAGGTTCAAGCGCGGATAACTGCCCTTGAATATCCGTATGACATATTCCGCGGGGTACGGCATCTCCTCATCCTTAAGAAACGCCTTTGTCCATTCCTTTTTATCCTCGTAAATCATTTTGCTATCCTTTCATTTTTAACGCTTATTACCTCCGCGAGCTCTCCGCAATCGCCGATCGCGAAAAAGATATCGAAAGTCCTCCCGTTCAAGGTTACGTCTTCTATTCCCGTAGTCCTGAACCCTTTTCCATCCAGAACATCTTTTTCATTTTCAGCTTCAGTGCTTATAAATCCGATGCAGTTATACCCCGCATTATCAAGGAGCGGCATATCATTTACACTATCGCTGTTCTGCAGATATATACGGTACGCATATTTCGAAACAGGTGAGGCAAATTCCATGACGGCGCGTTCTTCCGCATGCTGTATAACCCTGAACCCGAAACACTGCCAGAACGCTATGCTCCTTCTTACATCTCTCGTCTTTACGACGGCTTTGTTGAACCGGAAAGACCCTGCTTCAGCATTGTTCAGGCAATAAACCGGAGCGTCAAGATCCTTCATATCCGCTTCCATAAAAACAGCGCCGTTGATCTGTCTCTCCTCAACCTCTTCAATAAAACCTTCAGGGACGTTTTCGAAAACAGGCATTATATTATTCCTGCGGATATCCGTGTGTTTGTGGTCTATAAGTTCGACCCCGAAATTGCCATCCGAAACCATTAACGCAGCATCGTGTCTGCTGTTAAAAACGCTCAGCAGATCCCTTTTTATCCGGAGATTTTTTATATCCTTCTCGACAAAAACCGGGCGGTAACCCAGTCTCTTCATAGTCTCAACATCCCCTTCGATATCATCCGATGATAACGCGATATGGTCGATCTGTATGATCATACTTGCCCTTTATGTCCTTTGCTCTCCCGGTTCAAAATATCCTTTAGCTTGTTTTTCTGCACTTTGCCCGTAACACTTCGGGGGACTTCCATATTCAAATAAATACGTTCCGGTATTTTAAAAGAAGCGAGATGGCCGCGCAGATGGAGTTTGATATCATTTTCCTTCAAAGACGATCCTCTGTTCACGTTAACGACAGCTACGATCTCTTCCCCGGAATACTCGTTCGGGAATCCCACAACAACAGCCTCGCTCACTTCGGGATGCATCATTACCGCTTCCTCTACCTCTTTAGGGCTGATATTGATACCGCCTTTTATTATCATGTCCTTTTTTCTGTCAGAGACAAAAAGATGCCCTTCTTCATCGAGATGCCCTATATCTCCGGTATAGAACATCCCGTCTTTGAACCGCATCTTGGTCTCCTCGGGGTCTTCATAGTACCCTTTCATTATATAATCCGTTTTTACCGCGATCTCGCCCCTTTCACCTGCGCCACACATTCTGCCTTCCTCATTCACTATCGCGACAGAACATCCTTCTATAGGTTTGCCCACGCCTTTATTGAACGGAAAAGCCGGAGCATTGGTCGACAAAAAGAACGTTTCGGATAGACCGTAATTCTCATAAAGCGTAACTGAATATTTTTTTTCGAATCTCTCTTTCAAGGAAAGCGCCAGCGGAGCGGTCCCCACAAGGGCTTTTTCCACGGAATGTTTTACTTTCATATCGGAACGGTCCAGGGACAACAGCAGGGACAGGAACGAAGGGACAAGCCAAAGAGTATCTATCTTATATTTCGCGACATTCGGCCAGAAAACAACAGCCATACGGGGACTGAACGTCTTATCCAGAACTATACTCCCCTGGCAGGCAAACGGTATAAACATAAGGTTATGAAATCCACCTAGATAGGCCAGATCGAGGATCGTATAGAACCTCGACCCGCGCCTGAAAGCAAGTGTCTTTGAAAAAGTAAAGCTGTGCCGGATTATATTCCCGTACGAGATCATGACCCCTTTGGGTCTTCTCGTCGTCCCGGAAGTATGAACGATAACAAAAGTATCGGTATCTTCTATACCGGAAAACACGCCGTTCACATACGCTTCTTGCTGTCTTATCCAACTGAAGAATCCGTCCGTATCTTCGCGGCTTTTCCCGCCTTTTTCGTTGCACGGCGTAAAGGAAAACATATGCTTCACGGAGATCCCGGCACCGTTCATGGCCTCCGCCAGGGAACTTGATGTAAATAAAAATTCCGCGCCGGTGTTGGAAAGCATATATTCCGCTTCTTTAGGATGGAGCTTGTGGTTCACGGGAACCGCGATCGCGCCTAAATGCATGCAGGCAAAATAGATGATGATAAACTCGACACAGTTCGGCAAAAATATCGCCACTTTATAGCTTTTCTTGATCCCTGACCGGCTTAACATGCCGGCCAGCTGCAAAGAAAATCTTTCGATGTCCCCGTAAGTGAATTCTTCGCCGGTATGGGGGTCGACAACAAAGACATTGCCCCTGTTCCGCGTCAATATATCCTTGAATTTGTTTATTTCGCTATTCATGCGTCAAAAGATTACCTTCATCCATTATCGGAATGTTATCTATCAATACAGTGGGATTTTTTATCACAAAATCCAGATGAAAATCAACGTCATTTTTCCCGCCGATCATCGCATTGGACCCGAACCCGAAATGTACGGTCCCAAGACACCCTTCATCTTCAAGCATACGTCCGCACAATTCAGCCTCGGGATTCAGTCCTATGCCGAATTCGGCTAATATCCCTCTTTTGGGATGAGTATCCAGTTCCATCAAAGACGCCAATTTCATGCCCTGATCAGAAGCCGAATTTATCTTTTTTATGGAACCATCTTCGATCTCCAACACTATATCTTCTTTGACCAGACCGATCTCGCTGCAAGGGATACTCCCGTCAACAACAAGCGTCCCGCGGCTTTTCTCTTCAACCGGAGGAGTATTCGTTTCAATATCCGGAGGCGCTCCCACATCTCCGGGTTTATCACATATGCAAGGCCAGAAGTTAGTTTCTCTCCCGGAAATGTCCAGCGTCAGGTCAGTACCTTTACGGGTGGTGATCCGGACTTCTTTCGCCCCGGTCATGATATTTTTTATTCTATCCCCCAGCGCTCTCCATTTAAAAAAATCAACGTTCATAGCGGGGCTCTTTAACTGTTCGATACTGTAATCCGGGAGGCTTAGATACCTGGCTCCCCGTTTGGTAGCGTTCATCCGCGCGTTGGTATGAACAAGGGAAAAACTCCTCAACCCATATATGACATCCGCCTGGAGCATACTGCGGGCAATATCATGCGGCGGTTCTATCCCGTGCATATATTCCCGCTGCGTTATCATGAGTTCAACGTTATCCGTCACCTTTTTTGCGTGTTTTGCCAGACATTCTCCGACATCCGTCGTAACGCTATCGAAAATGATCAATACTTTATCACCTCTTTTTACACACCCGCAGGTATTTATAAGCACATCGGCACCTCTTTCAGCGGCGTCTATCAACTCTTTTCCCTTAAACGTGCTTTTATGTAGTTTGACCATTTGGCCCCCTTTTTTGTTATTATAGGTGATGGTCATAAAATGTCAATAGCTATCATATGTATTCACTAATGTTTAGAGAATAGAAAGTGAGCTGTATTGTTTATTAAAATGGTCGGTATGTGAAAACTATCCTGTGCTTTCCTTTGGAGCAACGCACGGCTTGAAGCACACTCTTGAAAGGCTCTATTTTGACGTTCTTCCCGTCTATCCGGGCGGTCCAACCCGGGAAGAACCATTCGGAGAATACAATATAACCACCGGAAGCAAGATCTACCTCTAATTCGGCGTATCCGGATGAATATTCGACCACTTTTATCCCCTCACCGGATACTGACGAAGCATTCAGGTCGGCGCTAAAAAACCCTTTACCGAGAAAATCCTTCAACCGGTAAAGGTATACTCCGTTTTCGCGGGAGACTTCTGCCAACATGGGATCATTTACGGCCTCGGGTGCCATAAGATATTTGACATTCATCTGCCCGAGAAGAGATAAAGTATCCGCATCAAGTGCCCCCTCTTTTGGATCCAAAAGCCCTACCGAATCATCCACCATCTGAACTTTTTCAAGAGCTTTTTTGTAACCCTCCCCGGAAAGCGGAGAATAAACACCTATCGAGTCGACCCCGTAGATCATGTTCATATTGGGCATTATCCAGAAAGGCAGTTTCCCTGAACGTATACCATAAGGAGCAACGCGAAATTCATCCTTATCTTCCTTTATTTTTCCGTAAATGACAGAAGCCGGCTTCTCGGAGATATTATAGCCCGCTAAGTTATCATTTATTCCTCCCGGAAAATATTTATACGCGTACAGGTTGGCGAGGATCAACATGATCGCCGCGCTTTTTGCATAGAGTTTGTATTTTTTAGAATTGTTATCTGTAAGATATTTTTTTGCTATAGCGCAATAGATCACCGCGCTTACCACGAATAATGCGGCTAGCAGCATATGAGAACTTGTCAGAGCCTTACTGCTCAAGAGTCCCTGATAAACATTTTCAACTCTCAAATAATATTCTTCAAGACTGCGCCGGTGGTATGGCATACCCGCTATGAACATATCGACGAATTTATGTCCGGTCTTTATTATCCACGGCTTAGCGTAAATAAGAGTTAAAACAGAACCTCCTATCATAACAGCGCAAAAAAGGATAAATCGATAAAAAGACTTTATCTGTTTTAAACGATCAGAATGTCTTTGGGAAAAGAAACGCGAAAAACCTATGCCGGCCAGGACAGAAGCGCTGAACAGACCGAAAAAGATAAATCTGGCGCCTCCTCTGAAAAAATAGAATTTTGAGACTTTAAGCGCCAGCACATAAAAGGGATTGAACCAGCCGAGAGCCGCAAAGACCGACACGGCCGCTATAAGGACAAGCGGCCTTATTTCTTTTTTTTCTTTCAGCAGGCGGACCGAGACGATCAGGAACAGTATAGACAGCACTCCGAGGAACATCCCCTCGGTCGCTATCTGCCCGTGTGCCCTAGCCGGCCAGGGAAAGACCGTGGTCAGGAAAGATAACGGATTAAGAGAGCCCCATAACGAAAAATCAAGCGAGGCGAGCCTGCCCGAATATTTCAAGACCTTAAGTGTCAACAGAAGCTGAGGAAGGAACATGATAGCGGCTATTGCGGCGAAACCCGCAAAAGAAACGTACGTCTTTAAAAGGGGTCTTTTTCTGATACGTGCGGCGTATGATAGATAGAAAAAATAACATATCATGCTGTAAGAAGCCATCTGCACCGAACCGGAAAGAAGCTGCGTTCCAGCCGCCAACGCGGCTATGACCATATACCTGAGGCGCCCTTTTTCCAGATAATGCTCGAACAAAAGGAGGACCAGCGGGAACCACGTAAGCGCGCGCAGCATGGCCACGTGATATCCGAGATTAGCTAAAGTTTCACCGAAACAGAGTATAATAGCCGCAAGGGTTCCGCCCCATTCATCCGCGCCCAGCTTCCGCGTAAAGAGGTAGGTAAAAGTCCCCAGAAGCATGTAATGGAAAATTATTATAAAGTTATACGCCGGACGGAACGGAAGAACATAAAAGAACAGGATATTCAGCGGATAGAACCCTCCTACCTGCCCTTCTCCCATAAGCGGAAACCCGCAGTGTATATCTTTTACCCAATACGGGAAACTACCGTCTTTTAAGAATTCCGAATAAACCTTGAGCCAGGGGTATGCCTGGCTGATATTGTCTCCGGTCAAGAAACCTTTTCTCAGAAAAACGATACCTGCCAGAAAAATGACTACCGAAAAAGAAAATATCGATATGAATAATCCGTGTTTTTTAAAAATATCCCTCATTCTGACCGTTCCCTGAAATCGTAAATAAATATCGAATATCCGGCTTTCGCCGTGGGTTCATATTTTTTCGTCCATTCCGCGGCTGTTATGTACCGCACGCTTACCGCGTATACTTCTCTGCGCGGCGTTTCCTTCTCATCAGGCTGCATGAGCCGGTATTTAATACCGTAAAGATCAGGATCGGCTGTCCCAAAATACGTAAGAACTGTCTCCTCTACATCATTCTCTTTAACATACCTGCCGAGAGCTTTAAGATCCTGCCCCCAATCGCTATCGTGCGTTATACCGTTAGCCGTACCGTCAAGACCACCGACAGATTCGTTGAAATAACATAAATAATCAGGATACGCGGCCATTACTATCCATAACTGCCATATGCATAGAACCCCCAGAATAGTCCTATAGAACATCTTCTTATTTGCCGTGAATTTAACGTTAATGATATCTCCGACCCACATAAAGAGGAACGGATACATCGGCAACAAGTACCGTATGCCTCCCTGGACTTTGGATGCTGATGAAAAGCCAAAGATCACTATTATAGGAAGGACCATACAGCTGATAGTAATAAGGTCTGTCTTTGTTTTCTTCTTCGCTATCGAAAGCGAAATAGCGGTTGCTATAAAGATCAAAATTGGGAGCGGTGCTTTGATAAGATAATCCACAACATAGTAGATCCTTGATCCACCTGTAATATTCTCTCCGAAAAAGAAAACACCCTGCCCTATCGTACCTTGGTGTAATACTCCCAGAAGGGATACGAGGAAAGAGCTCAGCGGTATAGGAACATTCTTCGCGAAATAGATGCACCAGCCGGCAATATGTTCTTTGTTCAATAACGGAATAAAAGCCAGTGCTTTTTTTATGTATTGTACTTTCTCCCCGACATCAGGCGCGTTCAAAAGGAGCGGTTTAAACTCAAAAAAGTATGTAGCCCATAACGCGAAAAAAGCCGCCAGGCAGATAAAGATCATGTCTTTTGTAAATTGAAGTAAATTTTCCCTCAGGTTTTTTGACGACGCGGCATCTATGATCCCTAGGATAACGAACATAGGAACCAGTACTACAGCCGTATGTTTAGCGGATTGGGCCAGACCAAGACAAACCCCCGCCAGGATCATGGTCGGAATCGTCTTTTTCTTCAAATATCTCCAGAACTGATAAACCGATAGAAATATGAACAGACTTCCGGAAATATCCGTCATAGCGAGACATGAGTTGCCGAGAACTGCCGGTGAGAATAGATATAAAAAGACGGAAAAAAGCGCCGCGTTCGTGCCGTATATACGTTTGCCCCACGCGTATATCAACAAACAAAGAAATACCGATTGGATCATCACGGGGACACGGCCCCAAAAAACTATTTTTTCAGGATCGTCGTTATATTCATACAGGAACAGTCTGCCGAAAGTGGGACTATCGTTCTCCTTCCAGGAAACATGATCTGTGGGCAGTTTGAGGCCCATGAAAAGCATAGGTAAGCCTATTAAGCTTCTTGAAAGGGCCGGCGAGGAAGGGTTCATGCGGAAATCACCGGTCTTCACATAAGAATAACCGTTCGCCAGATGGTGCGCTACTTCGTCACAGATAGGCGAAGTGCTGTTCATTGTCCCCAGGCATAAGAAGACGAACAGCATTATGAGTATGCTCAGTATGATCTTTTTCATAGATGTATATGATAGTGTTCTTCCCGTGAACAGATCTTGAATCCGTGTTTTTTATAGAATCTCAGAGCCCCCTCGTTCTCTTTCTGGGTTTTA
The DNA here is from genome assembly GCA_043813915.1 of Candidatus Omnitrophota bacterium. Taxonomy (GTDB): domain Bacteria; phylum Omnitrophota; class Gorgyraeia; order Tantalellales; family Tantalellaceae; genus Aadella. The sequence continues at coordinate 24,406 of JBDRKO010000026.1, read as the reverse complement.
ACGTACACGGTGTTAACGCCCCTCTCTCTGCTCCATTCAAGAAAACCGCGCATAAGGTCGCTTCCCGCTCCTCTGCTCCGTTTGCCCCGAGCACTCGCCATGAGTATTATCCTCGATGTTCTGTTCCTGATATCGATCGTGCCGGCCAGAAATCCATATATCTTATTTTTGTCTTTCGCGAGGAGAACAACCGAATTCTCGTTCTCATGCAGGTTCCTTACCCATAACGCATGATAACGATCGACTTTTTTCCCGGATGCGAACTCGATATTATACAATCTGCTTTTTCTAAAAGAATATCCGGATATTTTTTCGGCTTCACGCATGTCCCTTTTCCCGGCTTCGGCGATATCGTACCTGGGACCTCTTGTTCTTTCCGGCGTTTTTTTGAGACGTAACTTACTGTCAACAGACGATCCTCCCAGGGTAAACCCTTTTTCTTTTAAAGTGTTTACAGAAAAAACGTGACCTTCCGATACGGTGAAGATAAGGTAGTTAAATTTCAACAAAGCGGCCCTTCTTATGGCTGTCTCCAGCAGTTCCGCGAAAAAAATACGAGACGGCTTCGCAGGGCCCGCGCAGGTCATTCTGCCGATCTTTTTCCCGAAAAAGGAACTATCCCATTTATTGCTTCGTATGGATATCTTCAAAGATTTATCTTCTCCTCGATTTCATAAAGTATCCCGTCTTTTTTCATCATGTGAACGGACTGCAGAAAAAGCGATAATTTATGATGCCACCTGATGAATATCGAGATGAAAGTCTTTATGAGCTTAAGCATACCGTACTTGGAGCTTCCGGAGAAACGGGTTTCATGCCCGGCTTCCACTTCAAGAATATTTTTCGTAAGTTTATTGACAAGTACCGGTATATACAGCCTTTCTTTTCGGTAACGCTCCGCCAGGGTCTTAGCGAAATCTTTCCGGAAAGCGCGCAGCATGGTCCCATAGTCCCTGACGTTACTCCCGCTAAGTATATTCAGGAACATAACAGTGAAAAAAGAACCGGACCTGCGAAAAGCGGTATCCTGCCTGGCCGAGCGGATCCCGCTTACCATATCATGCCCGCCGCGCATTGCCTCGATAAGACGCGGTATTTCTTCCGGCGGGTTCTGAAGATCAGCGTCAAGCGTCAGTATCATCTCTCCCGAAGCCGCTTCAAACCCGGCTATTACGGCCGGATGCTGTCCGAAATTACGGGAAAAACTCAGAATTTTCACTTTACCGTCACCGGAAGCTATTTTTTTCAATACGTTAAAAGAAGCGTCTCCCGAACCATCGTCAACGAATACGATTTCATAATCGGAAGCCATCTTTTCCATAACATGTTTCAGCCGATCGTATAAAGCTCTTATCGACTCTTGCTCGTTATACACCGGAACTACGACCGAATGGTCCATTTTTTCACCTCAACCGATATATCCTGAGAACAGGCCCCGGCCTTTCACGGTCCGAAAGTTCCCTGAAAGAAAAAGGAGCGGCCGCCAGAGAAGATTCTTCCAGCGGTTTTATCCTCCCGCGTCCGGGTTTATATGGAGAGAACTCTTTTACCAGGACAGAGCCTTCCTCCAGCTGTTCCAGAAAATCCTTATAGTAAGAACTCAGCAGAATATTGTGCGCGACCACGTACTCTATTCCCTGCCTTCTCAATTCATCCATATCAAGGAGCGATTCGGGGTAAAGACCGAGAAAACGGTTCTTTCTCGATATCTTCTTGCGCAGGTAAAGTATCCGATATGTATCTTCCGGGTAATCGGGGTTCGAAAGCAGAAGTTTGACCTTATAGCTCATGGACCCTTCGGGGGTCGCGAACTTGGGGTTGTTGAAATTACTGAAACTTTCTTCCACAAGTTCTTTTGTCTGCTTAAGCCGAGGAAATACAGGCCCGGTAGCGTCAAGAGCTATCGCGCTGCCATAGGCGATGTTCTTCGTTATCCAGTCATAACACTGTGTCCGGGTATCCTCCGCCAGGAAGAGCCTCTCGCTATGATATATTCTTAGACCGGACGGTACCATGAACAAGAGACAGCAAAAAACTAAGACCGTTGTTTTAATCCGCCTGTCGCTGGTCAAGTCCGAAAGCACCGTTACTAAATACGCTGAAAACAAAAGGACTATCGGTAATATGGGAAAAATATATCTTTCCGCAGGCTGACTTGCCCTTGTGAGAATAAAATAATATGCTGCCGTAAAACATACAAGGGATACTGTAAAAATATCCTTTTTCTTTATGAAAGCCGTTATCATGCCTATAACCGCCGCTATACACATATATATCCCGCAACTTCCCAAAAGCGATATCCTTATATGATACCAGGGATCGGAGCCCGTAAAAGGCATGTTGGCGGTCCTGGCAAAAAAGAATTTCCAGTCCAGGAACATGAAAGGATTTGTAAGGAAGAGTCCCAGAACGAAAAAAGAAATATATAACCCGTATTTTTTAAGCAGGACCGGTATCTCTTTGCGGGCCCTTATCAGGGCTCTCGCCATAATAAGAACGGTCGGAACGGCCATTAATATGCCGTTATATTTCATCGACACAGCCAGGGCCATAACAAATCCCGATATCATGTAATCGCGCGGACGGTCTTTTTTGTAAAGCGTGCCGAGAACTATAAAATAAAGGGTCGTGAAAAATACAAGCGGCACATCGAGGTATATGTAATGCGAGTCCCGGACATGCAGAAAATTGAATGCCAGAAACAGCGCGGCTATAAGACCCGCCGGCCTCGAAAATACGCGTTTACCTAGAACATACATAAGATAGACCGATGCCGTGCCCAAAACAACGCCCGAGGCTATCCTTCCTATAAGATAAAAAACGCTGACGTCGTTCAGAAAAAAATAACCGAAATCATTAACTCCGCCGAAAAGACCCGTTACTCTGCCCAGGAGATAGAACACACCGTAAAGAAAGAAAAGTATATATGACAAAAAAGGCGGTATCTTGAAAAAATGAGGGTTCAGGTCGCCCGCGCCGTAAGCAAGAGCGTAATTGACGATTATAGGCTCATCGTTATGATAAAGGAACGGCAGGCCGAAATTTACGCCGGTTAACCGGACGACAAAAGCCGCTATCAGTATGAAAAACAGAATGGTCCTAGTGCGTTCGATATTTCTCATGACTTCCTTCCGAAGCTAATTCACTTTGCGGTACCCGCGAGACAATCCCGTCGATACTGCCGTCATCTGTTATTACAGCCAGCTACATGCCGGTATCCGTTACGCCGCTTTATAATAAATGATCGCTTTTCTGACGGCCCTTATTACCGAATCAACATCATATTGATCCATCTTCGGGTAAAGCGGCAGAGATATTATCCTGTCGCTCAGGAACGCCGCTTCGGGCAAGTCTTCCGGCTTATACGCAAAGGTCTTTTTATAATACTCCTGCACATGTAAAGACCTGAAATGGAGCCCCGTGCCGATATTCTCTTTGTTCAGTGTTTGTATGATCTTATCTCTGCCTACTTTAAGTCTGTCAGTATCGAGAATGATCACATAAAGATGATGAGCGTGTTTGATGTTCCCTTTTGATACCGGCAGTATTATCTCTTCAAAAGACCTGAACGAGTCGTTATATATGCTTGTGATCTCTTTTCTTCTGCCGATAAATCCGTCCAGTTTCCTGAGCTGAGCAAGCCCCATGGATGCCTGAATATCGCTCATATTGTATTTGAACCCCGGATAGACAACCTCATGATGTTTGAACTCCGTATTTGTGTACCTCTTCCACGCATCCTTATCTATGCCGTGCAGACTGTTAACGCGCATATTTTCCGCCCAGCCGTCATTGTTCGTGGTTATGAGCCCTCCTTCTATGGTGGTCATGTTCTTTATCGGATAGAAACTGAAACAGGTCATGTCGCTTACCACCCCTATCTTACTGCCGTTATATTCGGCTCCTATCGCGTGAGCCGCGTCCTCTATCACGAACAGACCGTGTTTTTTAGCTATCCTGCTTATCTTATCCATGTCACAGGGCTGGCCTGCCATATGTACCGGGATTATCGCCTTGGTCTTTTTTGTTATTTTCTTTTCTATTTTGGCGGGATCGATATTTAACGTATCGCGTTCAACGTCCGCAAAAACAGGGACCGCGCCTGTATGGACAATAACGTTCGCGGTAGCGGGCCAGGTAATGGGCGAGGTTATGACCTCGTCTCCTTTTTTTATACCCAAAGCGACCAGCGCGAGATGAAGAGCGGCCGTACAGGAACTGACGCATATGGAATGTTTTGCCCCCAGGTACCCGCTGAACTCATCTTCCAGTTTCTTTGTTTTAGGACCCGTGGTAAGCCATCCGGACCTCAATGTATCAAGAACCTCTTCCTCTTCTTCTTTACCTATCAGGGGAAGAGAGAACGGAAGGAATTCGGTCCTGACCGGGTCGCCTCCCTCTATCGCCGGTTTTTCGATAAAACTCATTATCGTCTTGATATTATAGAACTCGGGACTGTCAAAATCTTTTATCTTACCTTCCAGCAGATAGTCGCTGAGCTCTTTTATACCGTCTTCCACCTTTATCTTCGGATACCATCCAAGGCTCTTTCCTATCTTATCAAAACGCACCTTGTAACTGCGTTTATCCGGGGTGTCCGGCACTATTTCCAGCTCCGTCCCTTTTATCCTGTCCTTAACAAAATTGGCCAGGTCGATTATCTTATAATTTACTTTTGAATCTCCGACATTGAAAACTTTTCCTGAAACCGTTTTCGTCTCGGCTTCAAGGCAGGCCAAAAAAGCCTCCGCCGCGTCGTCGACGTGCAGAAATGGCCGCCACTGTTCGCCGCCGCCCCATACGAATATCTTCTTTTTGGTAAGAGCATGCACCACCATGAGGTTTATCGCAAGGTCAAAACGCATCCTGTATGATCTGCCGAAAAGTGTCGCCTGCCGGAGAAACACCGGATGGAACTTTTCGTCCTTAAGAAGCGCTATCTCCTGTTCTGCCAGCACTTTGGACTCGGCATACACCGAGACGGGATTAAGCGGGGACTCTTCCGTTATCTCTTCCGAAAGGCCTTTTCCGTAAACGCTGCAGCTTGACGCGAATATAAATTTGGATATCCCTTTCTTTTTTGCTTCTTTTGCCAGTTCTACCGACGCATACTGATTGGTTATCCTGGTCAGCTCCGTATCAAGTTCCGCGGTAGGATCGTTAGCCAAGCCCGCCAGATGTATCACACTATCTATGTCGTCAAGAAGTTCAGGGAAATCCTTAAGGTTGACTATATTTCCTTTAATGAGCTCAAAACGTCCCGTTGAAGAAAGGTCCTTGACGGACCCATCTCCGAAATAAAGCCGGTCAAAACATCTTATGGAATATCCCTTATCGATAAGTTTATGACAGAGAACCGACCCGAGATATCCGGCGCCGCCCGTAACAAGGATCTTTTTCATCTATGACCTCACCTGTTTTTTTTGGACCTTCGAAAATAAGTTTTACTGCTTAAAAAAAGCATGCGCTCTCCGTGTATATCCAAGTTTTCTGAAATACTCCTGGGGATCGGCGGAGGATTGATCAATGCTATTTTCATATTAACTTAATTTATAGATCACGTATTTATTTTTCCGATGTTCGATCAACTCGTATCTTTCCGGTAAATTACGCCCGAGAAAATCCGCCGAGAACCTGCCTCCGTCAGCGGCAATAAAATATCCGGCCCCTTTAGATCTGAACTTTTCCAGTTCCTTCACTATCCCGGCCTTGAAAGCGGCTTCTTCCTGAGGAACAGGCATCACCCAGCCTTTTCTGTCAAAATAGTACAGCAGCGCTCCCGACCCCTGCCTCTCGCATACGACCACAAGATCATCGGGCCCGGTTAAACGCCTGACCGCTTCCGCGGCTTCAGGGATATATCTGTACCCGGACGGCACCATATACGCCTGTAACGCATATTTCCCTATAAATAACGCTGTAACGGTAAAGATCAGTATTTTCGCGGTCTTACCCGAAAAATACGGTTTTTTAAGGCCTTCTCCCCGATGCGGAAGAAAAACACGGGATATGAAGATCGACGCTATGGGCAGGACCGAAAGATAATAATACGGTTCCCATAAAAGCGCGTTAAACGAAGTCAGGTAAAGCGTCACTCCCGCCAGCCATGCTGCCAGCACGAACTCGATCCTGTCGCGCATCTTTACCGATATGCCCAGAACAAAAAGAACAAGCCCGACAGGCGTCAATAGTATCCCGGAAAAGATCTCAAATATATCCCGGTAGAAACCCGGACTTAAGAATAACTTCGGGTCGAACCAGTTAGAAATACTGAAATTCATCATCTTGCCCGCTGATAAAGAACTATGCACCGAAGAGCCGTGCGAATACCAGAAAAAGGCCGGTGTCAATACGATCAAGGCGAAAATATAATTCTTAACATCAAGAAAACACCTCATTCTCTGTCTGTAGAAAACCAGGTATAAAAGCGGCAACAGGATATAGAAGGAATGCGGTTTGACCAGTAAAGCGGTCATCGTAAAAACAGCCGATATCCAATAATTCTGCGGTTTCGCGCCCTGAACGAAAGAAAAAAGAAAATAAACGGCTCCCGTTGAGAAAAAAAGCATTGCCGAGTCCGGCATGATCGCGCGGCTGAATATTATACCCAGAGGCGACAGATTGTAAACGATGAGCCCCGTAAGAGCTATCCCCGCGCCATAGAGCCTTTTTATTATCAAATAGACAAAAAATCCCGCGCCGAGAAAAAAAAGTATGCTCACCAGGCGCCCCATCCACTCATGCACCCCGCCTGTCATACGGTATAAAGACGCCAGAATAGCGTTGTACAGCGGAAGTTCAAGGATAAGACAGCTTTCTTTTCCGGTCAGGAAATCCAGCCTGGGGAACAATATATCGAAGCTGTTATTGTAAAAGAACTTCGCGATACCGGCAGTTTGTATCTGACGTGCTGCCGTCCCTTCAAGGATCGGCATGGTAATATTGATGATCCTGGCCAGGAAAGATACCGCCAGGACCAAAAAAAGCTTCCCCTTATCGCTTAGGTTATGTATATTATAACTTAGGTATTTTAACATAGTTACTTCGTAGGTATATTATTTTGAAAATCCCGTATTGTCAATCAAATAATCCCTCATGAACGATAATGAAAAATCAAACTTTTTTAAATTTAACTCAGTAAGAGCCCTTCTGAGCGTTCGCCCCGATCCAAGGTTTAAAATAATTGCGATATTTTAACCTATAGTGTATGATACTGTTTACTTCAATAGATATACACAGAGGCTGAAATGACCGTTCCGGAGATCACAAAACGTACTGTTGAATTCGAAACCCCTTGGTTCAAAGTCCTTTCCAAGAATCTTAAGGGGATGGACCCTTCCGGCAAAGAACACCAATACTACGCCGTTAAACCGGATGATTATGTCTCCATCCTCGCTGTAACAACCGATAACCGGGTTATTTTGATCAGACAGTACCGCCCCGCTGTGGAAGCTTATGTGCTGGAGCTGCCCAGCGGACATGTCGATAAAGGTGAAGCTCCCGAAGCATCCGCTAAGCGTGAGCTCCTGGAAGAGACCGGTTACTATATCGAAAAAGCTGAACTTTTGGGGTGCCTCATGCCGGATACGGGCCGTATGGCAAACCGTATGTGGTGTTATTTTTCCGATAATGCTATACTGTCGAAAAGCTCTCCTTCGGGTGAAGAGAATATCGAAGTGATCACTTGTACCATCGATGAGTTGACTAAATACATATGTGAAGACAAATTTACACATGCCCTTAACCTGGGTCTCGTTATGTTGGCAGTATCAAAAGGTAAATTAACATTAGCGATAAATTAGACTATAGTCCGTAACACAATATGAGGCGTAATGACCATGGAAAACAAAAAACAATATGATGTATGTATAGTCGGCGGCGCAGGACATGTAGGTCTTCCTCTGGCTATAGTCTTTGCTCACAAAGGAATGAACGTCCTGATAAACGACATAAACGAGGGCTCGATGCGGACAATAAGCGAAGGCCGTCTCCCTTTTATGGAACATGATGCCGAGCCGCTTTTAAAGAAAGCCCTGAAAGAGAAAAGACTCTCCTTTTCCTCCGATCCGGCCGATGTCGCTAAAGCCTCGACCGTAGTGATAACGATAGGGACCCCGGTAGATGAATTTCTCAATCCGGTCCGTCAGACCGTAAAAGATTGTCTTGCGCCTCTTCTCCCCCATCTCTTCCGAGGAGGGCTTTTAGTGCTCCGTTCAACGGTATTCCCCGGCATGACAACCTGGCTGGATAAATATCTCAAAGAGAACGGCAAGGAAATGTCCGTAGCTTTCTGTCCTGAACGTATCGTACAAGGATACGCTATAAAAGAACTGCAAAACCTGCCGCAGATAATAAGCGGAACAACACCTGGATCAGAAGAAAAAGCAGCGGAACTTTTCGGTAAGATAGCGCCTTCTCTGGTCAGATTATCTCCTATAGAAGCGGAATTCGCCAAACTTTTCAGCAATGCTTACAGATACATACAGTTCGCCGCGACAAACCAGTTCTTCATGATGGCCAATTCGGCCGGCGTAGACTATCATAAGGTACTGGAAGGGATAAAACAGGATTATCCCCGGGCGTCAAATATTCCGGGGCCGGGGTTCGCGGCTGGGCCGTGTCTTTTTAAGGACACTATGCAGCTTGCGGCATTCAATAACAATAACTTCTCTCTGGGACACGCGGCAATGCTCGTCAACGAAGGACTGCCCCTCTATCTGGTCGAGGAATTATCACAAAAATGCGACCTGGAAGATACGACCGTAGGACTTCTCGGCATGGCATTCAAGGCGGACAGCGATGATGTCAGGTCTTCTTTAAGCTATAAGCTGAAAAAACTGCTGGCCTTCCGGGCCAAAGGGCTTCTTATGACAGATCCTCACGTAACGACCGACCCGTCTCTAGTGCCTTTAGAAGAAGTTATATCAAAAAGCGATGTTCTGGTGTTATGCGCGCCGCACAAAGAATATAAAGACCTGGACCTTAAAGGGAAACCGATCTTGGACGTATGGGGTTTCCTGAAACAAAACTTTTTAACCGCGACAGTATAAAGTTCTGACCGCAGAATGACAAATCATAATAACAAAAAGATCAGGATCGGCATTATAGGAAGAGGGTTCGCGCAAAGCACACATATACCCGCTTTCCGTTCGGACGGAAGATGTGAAGTTGCGGCTATTGCGTCAGGAGACCCTGAAAAAGCATCGGAAACAGCTAAAAAACTCGGTATCCCGAAGGTCTTCGGCTCCTGGCAGGATATGTTAAATTCACCGGAAATTGACGCCGTATCCATCGCTGTTCCCCCATCTGTTCAAGGTGAAATAGCTATTAAAGCATTTTTAGCGGGCAAAGCGGTCTTTTGTGAAAAACCGCTTTCTATCGATATGGATTCGGGACGCAAAATAGTAGAAGCTTCCGTACAAGCCGGAACCGCCAATATGATTGATCTTGAATTCCCGGAGATACTCGAATGGAAAAAAGCCAAGTCCATACTGGAACGCGGCGATATAGGAACGCTGCGGCATATCGTCGTTTCGTGGGACATTGAGACATATTCCAATAAAAAAGGTCTGGACTCATGGAAAACCCGCACAGACGAAGGCGGCGGAACACTTAACCAATTCGCGTCTCATGTATTCTATTACCTTGAATGGTTCGTGGGACCCATCACGTCACTTTCGTGCCGGATGCATAAAGCGCCCGGAGATACGCGCCGGACAGATACGCTTAATATTATCTCCGCTAAAACAGCCTCGGGATGCGCTCTTTCGGTCACTATATCTACTCATTCTATTCCGGGCGGCGGGCACAGGATAGAATTTTACGGAAGCGAAGGGACGATGGTCCTGGAAAACACTTCTTCCGATCATATCAACGGTTTTAAAATTTTTACGGCAAAACGCGGGACATCTAAGATCGAAGAAACCTGTCAGCATTCATTGTCAGCGCCGGATCCGGACAGCCGTATCGCTCCTGTATCCTGCCTTGTGAACCGTTTCCTGGACTGGATCGAGACAGGCCTTCCCCAGAGACCGGACTTAAAAGACAGTCTTCGCGTTCAGCAGCTTCTGGACGCGGCGCGCAGATCGAACGGATCGGAACAACGGATCGAGGTGAATAAATAGCCGATATGACCAAAAAACTTTATCTTATTACCGGGGGCTCCGGGTTTATAGGTTCCGCGCTGGTCCGCCGTATGGCCGAAACGGGATACCGCGTGCGTGTGCTCGACAACCAGTCAAGAGGTTCGGCGGAACGTCTTACGGATGTAATAGACAGGATAGAGTTTATCGAAGCCGACATCAGGGATGCCGAAGCTGTCAGAAAAGCCGCGATAGGCGCGGACAGTGTATGCCATCTCGCTTTCGTGAACGGAACGGAATTTTTCTATTCCAAACCCGAGCTCGTTCTGGATGTAGGGGTAAAAGGCATGGTGAACGTCCTCGATGCCTGCAGGGAAAACAACATAAAAGAACTTATACTGGCATCAAGTTCCGAAGTATACCAGACACCGCCTTCTGTCCCGACAAATGAAAATGTGCCTCTTTCTATACCGGACCCCTTGAACCCGCGGTATTCTTACGGCGCCGGTAAGATAATAAGCGAGATCATGACACTTAACTATGGCCGGAAATATTTTGACCGCGCGGTCATCTTTAGGCCCCACAATGTTTACGGACCGGATATGGGTACCGAACACGTAGTGCCGCAATCCGCCATAAGGATGAAAGCGCTTGTTTCAAAGAACAAAGGTCCGATACGGTTCCCTATCCAGGGAACCGGCGAAGAGACCCGCGCGTTCGTTTTCATTGACGACTTTATCGACGGTCTGATGAAGGTCATCGAAAAAGGCGAACACCTGAACATCTATAATATCGGCACATCGGAAGAAGTGACCATAAATAAAATAATATACCTTGTAGCGGAATATTACGGAAAAAAAATCGAGATCATACCCGGTAAACTTTCCGCAGGCAGTACTTCCAGACGCTGTCCCGACATTACCAAATTAAAAAAACTGGGATACGCCCCCTCACACGCTCTGCGCGACGGTATATTCACCACCGTCAAATGGTACGACGAAAACGCGGGTCTATAGTTAAACAGTGCTTGTATAGCAACAGCCCGGCAGCTTGATCCCCTGATAAGAATAAGCCTAACGACCTGAGATCTATACTTAGCTATTTGCGTAAAAAATTAGTTCGGAATGCGTAGAAGTACCATTTAAGATATGACGGGAGCCATTCGGCGATCCTGAACCGGCTCTTCCCCTTGGTGCGTTCGAACCATTTCGCGGAGACTTCGGCTATTTTCCAGCCGAACCGGTGGCATTTCACCAGAAGTTCGATGGAATAAACAAACCCTTGAGTAGATTCTATATCGACCGTATCGATGACCCTGCGGGAAAAAAGACGGAACCCGTTCGACGGATCATGGACAGGAAGCCTTGCGATATAATACAGAGTAAAAGCCGCGCACCTCACAAGAATATTCTTCAAAAGAGGAGCGCCTTCCATACATCCCCCCGGCATGAAACGGCTTGCCGCGACGATATCATTTCCTTCGGTGAATTTGCGGTACATATCATCTATTATTGAGGCGTTATAAGTATCATCGGCGGGCATAACAAGAACAGCTTCTTCGCAGCTCTCTTTAAAACCCGTAAGAATAGCCCCATGAACGCCCGTTCCGCGGTTCTTTATCGTAAGTATCCTGAACTTATCCCTCGGATAGGACTTAAGCTCTTCCAGGGTATTATCATCGTCGTTGTCGTAACAAATAAGTATATTAAGAGGTGTTTTAACGGACTCTCCGAGAGAATCCAGAACACCTCTTATGTTCTCACCTTCGTTATATACGGGTATTATAACATCAAGTCCCATAATGCTTTCTATCCTGCGGGGTTATCCACTATTTTAGGTTCCGGAAGAGGAATAATGAATTTTCCTTTATACCCTTTCGCGGCTATCTTAGGGATAAGCTCATCCGCTATATGCCATGAAAAAATAAGAGCGTATTCGGGCTGTTCTTCGTATAGTTTAGATTCTTCGAATACCGGAATAAGCGTGCCCGGGATATATTTACCGATCTTATGCGATCCCTTTATTTCCAGGACATAATCAATAATACCGTCGTCAAGCCCTGTGTAGTTTATCAACGTACTGGCCCGGGACGGAGCGCTGATACCCGCTATACGTCCGCCTTCTTTTTTTATACCGGCCAAGATCCCGGCAAGACCCAGTTTGGACATCACGACCCGTTCCGAAAACTTGAGGAAATCTTCTTTACTCAATACCTTCCCTTTTTCCGCGTCCAGAAGTTCTTTAACCGCAGTTCCCGCGGGATATTTCCCTTTCCTCGCGGCATATACGCGTATAGACCCGCCGTGGGTGAGTATACGTTTCGCGTGAAATATCTCAAGACCGTGCATCTCCAAAAGATATTTAAGACTATGCAGGGAATAATATCTCAAGTGTTCATGGTAGACCGTATCATACTGCAGAGTATCATCAAGCGCCAGGAGATAATGCGATTCGGAGATAAAAACACCGTCGGATGGCAGAAGTTTTGTTATTCCGTCGACTATATCGTGTACGTTCTCTATATGCGCGAATACGTTGGTAGCGGTCACGACCTTTGCCTGACCGTGTTCACCTAAGACACGTTCGACGGTTTCCCGGTTAAAATAATCTATAACGGTCGGAATGCCGCGCTCGATAGCGATTTTGCCTATTTCTTCAGGGGTTATACCCAGCACCCTGTGGTGATCCTTGAAGTTGCTGAGAAGGTTACCGTCATTTGAACCTATATCTACGATAAGATCATTTTCGGATAATTTCAGCAAAGAACTGCATTCGGCATATAGTTCGGCAAAATTGTCCCTTAAAACCTTTGTCGTACTGCTTGTATAAGGATATTCCGGAGGAAAAAGTATCTTCGCGTCGACAATAAGACCTAGCTGGACAAGCCTGCACTTCGGACAGTATAAGAGCTGCGCCGGATAGCTGGGCTGCTGGTGCGGTTTTTCGCCTATAGGATTCATCGTATTGACGGGCGGCAAGTATCCTAAGAACAATATTGACTCAAGGTCAGGATTATCGCATATCTGGCATCGGTCGACTACGGTGCTTGACCCTGTATTAAAAACTTTTATTTCTTTTCTCCCCATTCTTCTATCCTCCTATTCTGCTGACAATCTTACCGTCTTTAGAATAACTCTTTGAACACCCGCCGCAAGAAGCTTTTCCTGAAATTAAGTCCAGTTTTTCCCCGCATTCACATATCCAGCCGCTTAATTTTGCCGGGTTACCGTATACCAGCGCGTAGTCGGGAACATCTTTTGTGACTACGGCACCGGCGCCTATGAACGCGTACTTTCCGATAGAATTGCCGCATACTATCGTCGCGTTAGCCCCTATTGAGGCTCCTTTTTTCACAACAGTCCCCCTGATCTCATCCATACGCGGCACCTCGCATCGGGGGTTGAATACATTAGTGAAGACACAGGACGGGCCGCAAAAAACGTCATCCTCAAGAACAACTCCCTTGTATACAGATACATTGTTCTGTATTTTGCAGTTATTGCCGACACTGGCGTCCGGACCTATGACCACGTTCTGCCCGATACGGCAATCCTTTCCGATAACAGAGCCCGTAAGAACATGTGAAAAATGCCATATTTTTGTGCCCTTCCCTATCGTGGCCCCGTCATCGACAATACTTGACCCGTGAACAAAATAATCTTTATTCATCACAAAACTCTCCTTTCTACCTTGCTCTATGCTCTATGCCTCTTACACCTTAACCGGTATTCCCCCTTGACTTAAAGATTCTTGAGCTTTTTCAAGGATCTTTACCACATCCAGACCATTTCTTCCATCCGTTAGCGGCTTTTTATTGTTCTCGACGCAATCGAGGAAATGCATACATTCCGCCCGGAGTGGCTCCGACATTTTAACATACGGCAGAAGTATGTCCCCGCTGCGCAAAGTAAGGTAATCCCCATAGGAATCGAATTCGTTCTTCCCGCTCCGGTCGACACCTTTGTTATATATCTTTATTTTTTCGGAACTTTCCACGTCGTCAAAAACAAGCATTTTCTTGCTCCCCACTATGGTGAGTTTCCTTTCCTTATGCGGATCAAGCCAGGATATCTGTATCTGCGCCATTTTTTTGTCCTTAAAATACAGTGATAAGAACACAACGTCTTCAACATCCTTCTGCAGGTAGGACTGTCCCCTGGCCGAAACGCTCTCCACCTCAGCCCCGAAAAGATACAGGAGCATCGAGATATCATGCGGGGCAAAACTCCACAGTGAGTTTTCGTCGCTTCGCACGGTGCCAAGATTAACCCGGACAGAATACCCGTAATAGATATCGCCAAGCTCACCATTATCGATATATTCCTTTACCCTTAGAAAGGCCGGATGATACAGCATAAGGTGTCCTACCATAAGGACAATATCTTTCTTCTCCGCGATCTTAACAAGCTCCGCGCAATGTGACTCCTTCAGGGCCATCGGCTTTTCCACATAAGTCGCTTTCCCTGCCTCAAGCGACGCCTTTGCCAGTTCATAATGATACACGGCCGGGGTCGCTATCACGACAGCGTTTATATCCGGATCCGAAATGATCGAATCAAAATCAGAAGTTATTTTCGGTATACTGAAAGTCTTTTTTGCCGTTTCAAGTTTTTTTTCATCAAAATCACAACATGCGTATAGCACGCCCAGATCATAATAATTACGCACCAAATGTTTACCCCAGTTCCCTATTCCGACAACCGCTATTTTTAAATTATTCATTTTTTACCTCTTCCGTTCTTTGTCCTATCCACGGATCTGAACCGTTATTCCCGTGAAATACAGATTTACCGCGTGTTTACATTAAAATCAGCTTTTACGCAGTAAGAATTTAAATATCTTGAACCCGTCTTTCGCATATTTACAAAAAGATGAAGGTCTCATCATCCGTGAAAAGTATTTCAATATGGGCCTTGGCCTGAAATAAAACTCCCTGTAAGCCCTTTTTGCCTCTCTTTCAAGCATATCTTGGGTCAATCCTTCGGGGATAAATAGCGGTGTCCAAATATTCATATCGTCCCAATTGTTCACAAATTTCCCATATTGTTCGGCTTTTTCATAGAGTTCAGTGCCCGGGAACGGAACCATGTGGGACATTTGAAAAATATCCAAGTCTATTTTCTTTATAAAATCTATGGTTTCCTGAATTGACTCTAATGTTTCGGTCGGATGGCCTATAATGAAATATCCTTTCGAAAGAATACCGGCTTTTCGTGTCATTGTAAGCGCCTCTCTGATCCTTTTTAAAGTGCTTCCTTTTTTTATAAAATCCAGGATACGCTGGGATCCGCTTTCGATACCGTAATTTATCTGCCAGCAGCCTGCTTTTCTCATAAGAGCCAGCAGTTCGGGAGTCACGCTATTAACATGGGAAGCACAATCCCATGTTATATCCGTTTTATCGTCAATGAACTTATTACAGAACTCTACCAATCTATCCCTGTACACTACAAAATTCTCGTCTTCGAAACTGATGTTTTTGATCTTATATTCTTCTTTAAGATGTTTGATCAAGCCGATAAGATAATCCGAGCTGTGAGATCTGGTCACGTTCCCGAATACATTACGCGCGCAAAAGATACATTGAAAAGGACATCCGCGCGATGTGACCATTGATATGCTGGGCAGCCTGTCTATTCTGGCCGCACTTTGTTGATAATGCGCCATTATGTCGGGGAGCATATCCCATGCCGGGAAAGGGATCGTATCAAGGTCCGCTATGTAGGGCCGAGGTGCGGTAGTCCTTATACTGTCTCCTTCTCTGAATATAAGACCTTTGACGGATCCGAGGGGTTTCTTTTCATCCAATGCTTTTAATAGTTCCAGTATAGTAACTTCTCCCTCGCCTATCACCCCGACATCAATACTTTTATATTTTTCCATGGTCATGCCGGGAACCGCGCTCATGTGCGGACCTCCTACGATCATCACAATGTCGCCGTTTTTTTCCTTCAGTCTTCGGGCAAGTTCTCCGGCAGCCGATATCAGCATCGTGGGAGCAGAGATGCCTACGTATTTCGGCGAAAATGCCAGGATACGGGCTATGGTCTCTTCCACACCGAGATGCAGAGCGTTGGCATCAAGCAGAGAACATCTGTAATTGTTCTCACGGAGCACGGCACCTAAATAAATAAGGGGTTGCGGCGGCACCTCATGTCCGGTAGCAACACTTTCATAATTTCCCTTCATTACTACCGGCGGATAGACTATTACTATATCACTTTTCATTTTGAACTCTCTTAAATTTTATTACCCATAGAATGCCGACATCACGCCTGTCTGTTTCTTTAAGACCTTGTGTTACATTAGCAATGTCTTTATCGGAAAAAAAACTTATCTTAAGTTTCTTGAAGATTCTCAGCCATATATTACGCGCAAACGCGTGTAATATGTACTTTTTAGGAAAACTCACGATGACCGCGTCTTTCGACGCATCCGCCATTTTTCTGATAAAATTCCGCTGCTCCCGCGGATCGACATACTCAATAACGCCGGTAGCGAAAACACAATCGAACGCGGGATGTCCCTCTTCCTCCAGATAATCGCCATGTTTAAAATCAACCCCGACCCCGGCTTCGGCGGCATTTCGCCGCGCCGCGTCTATCATCCCTTTAGAATAATCGAGTCCGGTTACCTTAGCGCCTTTTTTCGCCAGCTCAATAGAATAAAAGCCCGGGCCGCATCCCACATCAAGCATACTTTTGCCTTTGACGTTCTCTCCCGCCAGATCAAGCAGCGCGTTCAATCTTCCGTCCAGGGCCTTCTTATTAAACCTGAAGGATAGTCTCCGAATAACATCTTTAAGCTCGCCGGGCTGTTTATATGACGAATTGAAATCCTGGTACTCTTTTTCAAAATATTCACGCGCTTTTACCATCCATCACCCCCCGAGCTATTTCTTCAAGTGTAACTATCTCTCCGCTCCTTTTAATTATCGTTTCGATAGACCCGCAAAGCCTTGACATTTTATCCTCAAGCGAAACATTCAACCGTTCGATATTCTTCGCGTCTTTAACATCGTTACTATCTATGAGATCTGCCGGGTGCAGCACATAGGAGAAGTATTCAAGTTTGAGACACGATCTCAATGTAGCCTCGAAACACGATTTTGGCAACAGAAAAGACATAGTATGCCAGCATGGTATCCGTAAAAACGCTGTCACGGGCAAGGGTATCTCCAAAAGACCTTTCGATATATACGGTTTCCTGTCCGCAAAAAGATTGGTTAATCTGTCCTTTCGTTGTAATATAGCTCCTCTTCTATCATCTCCCCTGAAATTCCACCATGCCTTTACCGAAGCGATCCACATGAAATATGAGGGAAATACGGACGTATCGTACAGATAACCGTTCTTCCGGAGAATATCCGTTAAATTATCCGAACTGGACCATCCCGGCGCGGCAAACCCTCTTGGTTCTTTTCCGCAGACGTTCGCTATCATCTCATGTGATTTCATGACCTCGGTCTCAAGTTCATTATAGTTTAAACTACCGAAATTCAATTTATGACCGTAGGAATGATTTCCTATTTCATGCCCGTTTTCCGCCCATGCTTTTACCCTGGCGGCCACATCCGGATTTCCAAGATCCCTGCCGATAACAAAGATCGTATACTTAAACCCGTATTTACCCGATACCGCGAAGAACCGGTCCGCGATATCAAAAAAGCTTGGGTCATGAAAAGCAGCCGGATCTTTTGAGAGCGTCCACCCCAACGAATCAAAATGGATATTGATACACGTTTTATCTGCCATTACCGCCTATCCATTTCGGTAGCCGTTTGATAAAAGCCGTTACGCCTAAAAGGTCCGTAGCCATCATGACGCAGATGACGACAAAACACATTCTTGCCGCTAACATCACTGCCCCCCATCTGATCGAAATATTATGCATCAGATCGGGCAATCCAGGTAGCGCATAAAAGAACTGCGGATCAAGCGGCATAAACAATGCCGTACTCGTGTTACGGCTGTTCAGATTAAATATAAAAAGACAAACGATCTGAACATAATAAAGCCGGGGCGACACCACCCCCGTAGAAACGGCGATCACTAGAAAAGGTATTACCCATATAAAATAATGAACATGAACAAAAAATATGACATAAAGAAGCATCAGGACCGCCATAGTCAGGTTCAAAGCGGGTATTTCCGTATCCGCCCGTTTTTTGGACCTTATACATACCCCTATCAGGAACGCGTAAAGGACCATAAATATGATCTTCAGCGGAAATATCCAATCTACGCTGAGAGAATCTTCACTATAGATCTTAGGGAACAGTGAGGATATGACCGCAAATTTACTGGAAAAATAGAACGGTAATAGAATAAAAAACGGCAGGACTATCGCCGCCGTACCCTTCAGGTAATCCCTTAACGAACGTGATTGCGTTATCAATAGCGGCAGTATAAGGAACATGGGATACGTCTTGAACAGCGTGGCGAAGCTTAACAGCATCAACGCCCACGGTCCCTTATGCCGTCTTGCCGCCAGAACAGCCAACACGGTAAGTAAGGCCGGTATTATATCCGCCTGGCCGAACATATAAACGCCGTACAGTATTACGGGGTTAACGCTCCATAATTTAAAAGCCCTTATTTTCGAACGCGGATCGCCGATATATCCGAGAATAGAAGCAAGACAAAAAGTATCGAACAAAAGATACGGCGCTTTCATGAAAAACAAATGTTTAAAAAAAGCAAAAGAAACCCCGTTCGAAACAAGCCATGGGCGTATACCGATAGGATATATCTCATGTATCCATGCGTAAAATCCGGGGTTTAAGGGTCTGGAAATGAACTGAAAAAAACCTACCGTAAAATATGTAAGCGGCGGATAATACGATCTCCATCCTCCGATCATGCCTACACTATCGCGTTTATAGCGGTAAATGTCCAGAATACCTTTGTACGCCAATTCACTCGGAGAATAGTTAACGGAAACGGAATCCCCGTGTACAGCGATCATCATAGCTGCCAGTCTGAGAAAGACCGCCAGGATTATCCACAAAGTGAGATCTTTAATTTTGATTTTTTCCATCAATTCGGGCACTTTTTCTCGTTACCTCTCTGACGATCAATTTCAAATAGGATATTATCGTCCTCATGGTCTTCATCTTGCTTTTTCCTATGCGCCTGTCGCACTGGAGGATCATGGGTACTTCACTTATACGGGCATTCAGATTCTGCAATTTTAAAAGTATATCCACCGCACATACAAAACCTTTCTCCTCAATAAAATCGGTGCCGTACATTTGGTACGCTCTGGACAATATTCCGGCCCGGTAACACCGATAGAACGAGCTTACGGTCCTTATCCTTTTATCCCGGGAGATCATCCTTATCAAAAGATTGGCCCCGCGGCTGCATATAGCTCTGTAAAGCGTTGTTCCCTCTACCCTGCCGTTCTCCGCGTAACAGGAAGCAAGAGCGATATCCGCTCCCTTCTTTATTTTGCCTATCATTTCATCAAGGACAATAAGGTCACTGGTATTATCCGCTTCCATGGTGACTATGATATCATCCGGCTTTGCCGAAGAAAGAACTACCCTGAATCCCGCGTCAAAAGCCGCGCCGGGACCCATGTTTACTTTATTAGAAACTACTTCCAGCGGGATATCCTTACGCATGGATCCGGCGATCTCCGCGGTAGCATCGCTTGATCCATCATCAGCGATACAGATATTATGATCCCATCCCTTTTCTTCAGCGTGCAAAGACAGGTTGCTGAGCAGTTTTTTTATATTGTCTTCTTCGTTATAGACGGGAATGACAAAAAATATCATTGGGTAACGCTCCTCTGCCACTCAATAGTCAGAGGCATACCTTTTTCAAGCTGAACGGACGCCTTAAAACCCAAGAATTTCTCTGCCTTCCGGGTGTCCGGCACCCTCCTCATGACATCCTCGTAACCTTTATGCAGTTTATCGTACGGGATAAATTTTATCTTGGGTTTTGTATCCCTTATCATCTTCCATATCATGGTCGCCAGGTCTTCGATGCATATTTCGCGGACATTACCGATATTAAATACCTCTCCATCATAAAAGGGACGGTGCATGAGCCTCATAAGACCTTCAACGGTATCATCTATATACGTGAACGACCTCGTCTGTTTACCGTCACCGTGAAGTGTTACGGCTTTATTCTTAAGCGCACAATCTATAAATACCGATTGAGGACCTCCCCACCACGTCGTGTTCTGGTTAGGGCCATACCCACCGAAAAACCTTACTACCACCGTCTGGAGACCGTATTTTTCCCTGTAAGCGAAACAAAGGTGTTCATCAAAGACCTTTGAAGATGCGTAAGCCCAGCGTTTGATACGGGTAGGGCCAAGCACAAGATCAGATTCCTCAGAAAAAGGAAGTTTCTCATTCTTACCATAGACATCGGATGTAGAGGCAAAAATGAACTTAGATCTCTTATCGCGGGCCAGATCGAGCATAGACTCCGTCCCCTTGGCGTTTATCATAAGAGTGTCCAGGGCATTGCCGTATCTGGGTATTTTAAACGCGGCCAAATGATATATATAATCGAAATTCTTACGCGTGAGCTTTTTCTTTAAAAAGCCGTAATTCCGGATGTCTGCCTTAATAAACTCAAAATTGTCCATTTTCGACAGTCCCGATATGTTCCTTTTAAGTCCCTGCGACAGATTATCTATCCCGGTGACATTGATCCCCTCTCCGGCCATTCTTTTCGCAAGATTCGACCCTATAAACCCCGCTACACCGGTAATTAATATTTTCATTTTTTTCTGCATCTATTTCTCCTGTTAACAAAAATATCTCTTAAGTGTTTCTGCTATACGTTTAGAGTTGTTCCCCCGTCCAAAGACATTATCTTTCCAGGTACATTTGCGGGAACAGCTTAAATGACCATTTTTGAGCTTCGCGCCATACTTTCCGACCAGAATATTGGCCTTATCTGCAAGAGTTTCTACCCATTCTGTCTCTTTTCTCAGGGTTAAACACGGCACTTTCAGCATATACGCTTCTTTCTGCACGCCTCCTGAATCGGTTATTATCATATCAGCGCAGATCTGAAGAGTAACAAAATCGACATATCCTTGAGGCGGGATCAAAAGAAATTTTTTGTTTGTCTTTATTTTTTTCAACAACCCGAATGATTCTAGCGCATTTTTGGTTCTGGGATGCACGGGAAAAACTATCTTTTTTACGCTTTTTTCAAGCTTCCCGATCAATGAAACTAATCCTTTTTTACTGTCTGTATTAAAATCCCGGTGAAGCGTTAAAAGATAATACTCTTTTTTCTTCAGTCCAAGCCTTTTAAGCAATGTCCTGTTCTTTTTAGCCGCCAGAACCGCTTTTCTGATGGAGTCTGCCATTACATCTCCCGAAAGAAAGACCCCTTTTTTTATCCCTTCTTTCTCGAGATTCTTTATCGCGTTCCTGGTCGGACAGAATAGCACCGAGCTTGAATGGTCTGTCAGAACCCTGTTGATCTCCTCCGGCATATCCCTTACGTAGCTTCTGAGTCCCGCTTCTATATGAACAACCGGTATCTTGAGTTTTACCGCGGCCAGAGTTCCCGCTAAAGTCGAGTTTGTGTCTCCCGGCACTATAACGAAAGCTGGCGCATATTTTTTGAAGATCTTCTCCAAACGCTCTATCATTTTTGCTGTCTGTGCGCCATGGGGGCCGGATCCGACATCAAGATTGTGAGAAGGTTTCGGGATATTAAGTTCTTTAAAAAAGATCTTTGACATCTGATAATCATAATGTTGGCCGGTATGTATTATCTTTGAGTTAAAAAATTTATCAAGCTCCAATGCCAAAGGCATAACTTTAATAAATTGCGGTCTAGCTCCTACTATAGTCAGTATTTTTTTCTTCATTTAATTCCTGCTTTATTGTCACGCTTCCGCCTTTATATGATCACTGCTTGTGTAAGCGTTTTATACGCAAAAGATCTATGAACATTTTTGCGGAACTGTTAAATACTCTAACTTTGCTTTGAGGGGAATTGTTCCAAATAACCCCTACTTCATCGATTTTATAGCCCATAATACCTGCCAAATAAAGCATTTCTACGTCGAAACAAAATCCATCAAGCTTCATTAGATATGCGAGGTCTCTCGCTACATCGCCTTTAAATAACTTAAACCCGCATTGGGTATCATTAAAATCTTTCACTATCAATGTTTTAACGAAAAGGTTGAACGTCTTCCCCATTATTTCCCTGTACCGCGCTTGTTTTATTCTTACATCCGAACTTTTGATGCTTCTGGAACCTATCGCTACGTCAAATCCGTTTTTTATTGGATCAAAAAGCTTGTCTATTTCTTCCAAGGGGGTTGACATATCCGCGTCGCTTAAAAGCACATACTTCCCTTCCGAGGCAAGGATGCCTCTTTTTACCGCAAATCCTTTCCCGCGATTCATGGGATTTTTGATCACCTTTACTTTCCCGCTTTTCCCCAATTCGCTTTCCGCGGCCGCAAAACTTGTATTGTCCCGGCTTCCGTCATCGACGACAATTATTTCATACTCATAGTCCTTAGATGAAAGGTGATCGCGCATATGCTTCAAAGTGCCGCCTATACGCTGCTCTTCATTGTATGCCGGAATAATAATCGATAAGTACATGTATGTTCCTATTTGTTTTTTTGCATAGCGCGTAGAGCATGGCGCATAGAGTTTGTCGGGTTTATAGAGTTTGTTGAGTTTATAGGGTTGTATTGACTGTAACTCTATTCCGTTAAACTACCGACTACGAACAACGAACCTTTAAACAACTGCTAATCGCATAGTACATGGCTTCTATCCATAATACGCCTGCAGCGAACCGTAACAATGGCAAAGAGCACAGCTTAGTTAGAGTCATCATTCGCTTCGCTCATTAGTGTCAAAGAGTCAATTTTTACTCTAACACTCTGATACCCTGACACTCTGACACTTTGACACTATAACACCCTGACACTCTAACTAATCATACTTCCCTCTCAGGTCATTCGCCCGTATCTTCAGGAGGCTTATAAAACTTTTTATACCGTCGCGTAAAGGCCTCACCTTCGAAGTGTCTTTATATACCCACTCTATGGGGACTTCCCCTATTTTGTATCCGTACTTAGTCGATAAGAAAATTAATTCCGCGTCAAAACTCCAGTCATTCATTATCTGTCTGGAAAAGACTTTTTTTGCGGCCTCTCTTTTAAACACTTTAAATCCGCAATTTATATCGTTCACATTTATCCCTAATAAGATATTGGCCAGGCAGATATATATTTTTCCCAGCATATTCCGGTTTGCGGGCATTGATAACTTTGCCCCCGGTATTCTTCTGGAAGCAATGTATATATCGGTATTGTCTGTCAATATCGGGATAAATTTATCAAGTTCGCTTATGGATACCGCGCTATCCGCGTCCATGAACATAATGTGTTCCCCGACAGCCGCGTCCACCGCCGATCTCAAAGCATGCCCTTTTCCTCTATTCTTTTCGGATCTTATTATTTTTAAGTTACGCGGTTTTTCTTTGATCCCCTCCACCACTTTTATCGTCGCGTCTTTAGACCCGTCATCGCTCACTATAACCTCATAGTTGAAATTTTTATCCGCAAGATATCCGGAAACATCGGCAAGCGTATCCGAGATATTGGTTTCTTCATTGTAAGTCGGTATTATCAAAGATAAAAAAATGTTTTCAACCATATTCCACCCTACTTTGTAAATTCCTTAACCGTTGATATGATATATTCTATTTTGTCCTCTGAAAGTTCCGGATAGACCGGTAAAGACAGGACCTCTTCCGCCGCTTTTTCGGAATTAGGGAAACTCCCCGCCGAAAAGCCAAGGTCCTTGTAACATGGCTGAAGATGCAGCGGAACGGGATAATATACCCTGGCCGCTATCCCCTTCTCATTCAGATGCCTCAACAATCCGTCGCGATCATCAAATGCTATGGTGTATTGGTGATAGGTATGCTTGTTCCCACCGGTTTCTTTAGGAGTTATAATATCAGATCCCGCGAAAGCTTCGTTATATTTCGACGCGATTTTCCTTCGTCCGTCTAACCATTTATCCAGCATTTTCAATTTGACGCGAAGTACCGCCGCTTGTATGCTGTCCAAACGTGAGTTCCATCCTATTTCATCATGTATATATTTTTCACGGCTTCCGTGAACACGAAGACTTTTTATTTTGTCTATCAGCGACTCCTCTGAGGAAACGATCATACCTCCGTCCCCAAAACCTCCTAAGTTTTTGCTAGGGAAAAAGCTAAAACATCCTGCTGATCCAAAACTGCCGGCCTGATGCCCTTTATAAGTTGCGCCAATAGCCTGAGCACAATCTTCTACGA
>JBDRKO010000025.1:0-14747 GCA_043813915.1 Candidatus Omnitrophota bacterium | reverse complement strand
TTATATAGTCGATCGCTTCGGTAATATTAACACTGCCTGTTCTCTCGGTTGCCTCTGTTATCAGGCCGTTAAAATGATCCCAATCGACCCTTTCATCCTCATCCATCGCCTCCGAAGCCGGGGCTTTCTGGGTCGCGTTCGGGGCTTCGTCGTCAAATTTTAGTTCGTAGGTCTTAAGGGTATCTAAGATTCTGACGTTACCGAACCGTTTGAGGTATTTATTACTGTATACATGGTCGGTCTCCCCCGCATCTACAATTACTATTTCACCTGCCGAATTATACCTGAAAACTACTCTTCCCTTTTTTGAGATATCGGGCTTTAATCTGAAAAGTTCATCTACACCACCCAATGGTTTAATTTTTCCTCTCAGCAGACCGCCTGCGGCAAGCTGGCGCAACAATGCCCTGGTCTTTTCATCAGACATTATAAGCTTCTTGCCCAGTTTTCTGTTAACCAGCACTTTCCTGGCCGGCAATAAGGTTGAGCCCGTATCCCCGGGTAAATGTTCATCGGTTCCGGAAGGAGCCATGATAGGTCCTGTCTTTTCTTTTTCGATCTTCCGAGCCAACGCCTGGCTCAACAATTTTTCAAGCTTGATATTGTCCAGTTCTTCCAATTTTGATCTGACTTTACGCAACTCTTCTTCCACGGTTTTCTCAGCTTTTTTACCGACAGGATTTACGTTCCTCAACATGTCTTCAGCGGTTTCAAGATCCCTGCGGATCACACTTATATCATCCTGCACTAACGCTAAATTCCCTTCTTCCGCTGTTTGTTCCAAACCGTTCATCCCCTTACACCCTTTATTGAAAAATGTCTTTGCTTTTTCTACGATTTGCAATATTCCATCCATCTCTTCCTTTTCCCGATTCATCGCTTCTTCAGCGTCTTTCTTCAACTTTCCGGTTACCGGATCATGCTCGTTTTGTTCGATCACATTCCCGAAATATTCTACGGCTTGTTGATACGATCCGTTCTCAAATGCGTTTATGCCTTTTTCCCTGAGAGCTAAAAGCCTTTTTGATGATTTTTTATATTTTTTGACATAATCACTGGATATTACAACAGGAAAGGCCTTTTCTTCTCTTTCTATCCGCTCCAGACAAGTTATATATTCGCCTTTTCTATACAGCTCTTTTATCGTTTCATTGAACCGGCTTATCTCTGAAATTGTGTTATTAACCACATTTTTAGCTGAATTGAGATCAGGTGTCTCTCCGTATATTTCATAAGCCGCGTCAAAGATCTTTAACATCAGCTCCAGCGATCCGATCTCTCTGCTGTTCGCGATGATATTATCCGCAAGAATCGTAAAAAATTCTGTGCCTGCGGAGTATCCCAGTTCAAAAGACTTTTTAAAACACTCCACCGCCTCCTCGGGAGCTTTCTTGAACAAGCCTATTCCTTTTATGCAGTACAATCTTGCCAATATCACTTCTATATTAATGCTCTCCGAATTTCTAAGGATTTCATCCCTCTCTGTTATCTCAATGAACTTGCCGATCAGCTCATTTGAGATCCCGGGATCTTGATACCAGGAATTATACAAATACTGCAGAAATGTTATTGTAAAAAAGAAATAAGCCCTTTCCAGCGTATTTCTGCGATATTCTGTGATCTGAGTTCCTAACACCTTAGCATCGTTGCGGTGATCTATCAGAGACATGATCCCGGGTTTTTCATTTTTACTCTCGTATTCATGGATTTCCCTGCTTTCTTTTTCCATACCTTCGACAAAAATTAAATTTAATATTTGGTCTTTTCTTAAAGCTAGGAATAGAGCTTTATCATAGGACTTTATTTTTTCGGACCTGATCAGATTTAAAAAATCGCTGATATTTTTCATACTGGTCTTGATGATCTTATCGATCTTTCTGGACGTGCTATTTTTCAGATCACTCTTATAATTTTTCGATAACATTATAAAAGCCTTTTCGGACAAAAGTTCGGATAGTTCCAGATCCGCTTCTCCTGTCTGCTGCAATATAGCTGCCGCTCTGACATACGCGTGAAACGCGGGCATGTACTTTTTTGCCCCCTCATATAGAGCCCCGGATATAATGACTATGCTGGCTGACCGGTTTTCAAGTTTGAGAATATCCTCCATATGCCCCATTCTTTCTTCAATATTTACGCTATCTTGTTCAAGAAAAGTTTTTCCTAAAAGATGTAATATCTTAGCCGATTTTTTCAGATCGGGATCACCTGATGGGTCAATATTTACTTCCCTGTTTCTCAAGTGGAACAATTCATGGTCCCGCCACGTTGAAAGCAGACGCCTTGCATCCCCTATCTCTCTGAGCCCGTATCTCTTTCCTGTTATCTCGCTGGCGATATCGGTTTCGATAAGAATAGAAAGAGCCAACGCTTTTGAATATGGAATGAACAGGTTCAGCGCCCTGGGCTCTTTTGTCCCTAAAGCGCGGAAGGTGCCTGCATGCGTTATAAGCCCATCCGCAAGATACTTATATTTCTCCGGCAAATTATCCCGCAGATCTTTTTCATTAAAAACATATATATCTACTATTTGAGAACACTTGACAGCCCCTCCTTTCTTAAAAACCATTTTTCTGGCGTCAGCATGATAAATATCCTTATCCGGATATTGTTTTCTGAGCAGTTCATACGCGGTATTTATTATTTCATCGGGACCTTCTTCCGGTAATGTCTCCGCGGGTTTAAAAGGCGCGAGCTTTTCTGTTTTTTTAAATACGATCTCATCTAGGTCCGCGATACAGATCTTTTTCTTAGGATCGCCTTTAATGAACACATCGTATACCTTCCGGAATCTGGAGATCAGCGGTTCAGATTGTGAAGCGCTGACACCAAAGAACTGCGGGGTCCACTTATCAGATTCCTTCGGATCAAAAGACACCAGGGTCTTTCCCTTACTGTCAAACAACTCGTCTTCCGCATATGCGACATACATCTTTTTATGAAAATAATCCGAATTGTCATCCGGTTCTGCCTGGGCGGTTATCGGCTCTCCCACAAATATCTTCTCATCCTTATCGACAACATAAAAATATCCCAATAATTCATGCACAAAACCGGATAGACCGCTGGCCGGGTCAATGGGTCCGTTCCCTTTTTGAATAACAGTCTTATCAAGTCCTTCGTTCAATGCTTTATGCTCATAACCCGCTTCTTCCCCCCAAGCATCATCCTTGATCTCCCTCACTGTCCATAACGCGGGGTCATTTCCCGCCCGTGTATCCACAAAAAGCGCGGGACCGTCATTTTTTTTCTGCGCGGGTCTCTTTTTAGACTTTTCTTTCTGCTTTTGATCTCTGGCTGCTTTCATATCTTTTAGACTTGTAGCATTAGCCCATTCTTCACTAAAATCATAACCGGTTTCATGGTTTTTCCGAAATTTCTGATATAACTCACCGTATCTTTCTTCGATAGCAAGGACCAGGATATTGACGGCATCCCTGACAGCGAATATCACTCTCCATGTGCCAACCGCTTTTGTCCATAAAAAATCATACGGTGCTACTTTTTTCGCCCTTCTAATATCTTCAGGGTTTATTTGATCCGCGATCTCCCACATCTTCTTTTGGATGTTGGGTTCCTTCTTTGCGTTCCCGATCAAGAGTTTCCTCACTGCCTGGGCGAACAGTACTTTCCCTTTACGCGGACCGTTATTTTGTTTTTTCTTTATTTTCGCAACAGGAGATTTCCCGTTCTTTACCGGCCCAACACGGTCGTGCGTATCACCTGTCTTTGATACTAATGCCCTTTTTAACTCATTGTCCGGATCATCAGGAACTTTTATCTGATTAAGAAAGCCCAAAGCTTTATTATAGTTTTTTTTCGCTTTATCCGGTCGCCCGGCTTCTATTTGTTGTTCAGCACGAGCAATGGATTTATTCGCCCTGTTTCTACTTTCCTGATCTTTTTCAATACGTATATCTTCTTCTGTTTTATTTTTTACGGCCTTTTTGACAAGTTCGGCAGGTTTTTTGTCGGATGGCTTCGCATTCTTCTGTATCTCCGTTCTGAAAAACTCGGTTATTTCATCGATATTATAATTACCGTCGCAGATATCGATACTGTTGGTAAGCTGATAATATCTCACGGCATTTTTCTCCGTGAGCATAAAATGCGGCAGACCGTTCTTGAGAAGAATGAAATTCATCACAAAGTCAGCCATTCTGTGATTGCCGTTAAAGAACGCCTGTGCCTCGACTACTTTGACAAAGGCGCTTACAGCATAAGCTAACGGATCCATTTTTATTTCTGCCTGGTCTCTCTCTGAAAAGATATCAAGGATCATCTTCTGAAAATCCTTTTCTCTTTTAAGATCATAATACCCGAACTTATCGTTATTTTTGTCCATGCGGGAATAGAATTTTAACGCATACTCTTCCAGCTTCTCAGCGGACATATTCCCGTCTTTAAGAGCGGAAAAAAATATATCCAATGCGTCAATATATCTGTCTATATCGAGATTTACGATATTCAGATAAAGCCCTTTCCGCTGATACTTTTCCCAGCCGGTGTCCATATTGGCTGCTATCTTTCCGGCTATCGTCAGTATTTTCCATAATCTCTCTTTAGTTTCTTCGCGGGGAAGGCTGAATTCAATGCGCCGGTTATACCAAAGCCCGCCCGAAACGACAGGTATCTCATTGCCTGTCTTCCGGGTTACGGGACCTTTTAGAGCCCTGCGCATAATGACCTGCCGGGTAAGGTATTTTCCGACCTTCTCTTGTATGATTTGATAAGAATTACCGGGATCATTTTTTTCGGGAAACTCGGCATCGGGGATGTTCTGATTAAAATACCGCATCTTGAACGGACCAAGATCCAGCAATATCGCGGCTTTGACAGGATCATATATGACTTCATCCGGGATAAATATCTTGTCTCTATCGGGTAATGCTTTCTTTATTCTCTTGAGTTCCTTGTTTAAAGTGTTTTTAAGGCTGGTAACACTTTGATTTTTGGGGTCGTTCTCTATATTCATAAGTAACGAACTGAGGTATCCGCTTGCGAGGACAAATAACGTATCCTCATGATCCACCGTAAAAACGGTCGGAGCAGCAAGGGTATAGGAATTGTCCTTTGCGGATACAGGGTATGCCCCGGCAATATCACTGATAAAAAAGCATATTAGTGTTACCAGCGAAAATATCCGTAATATGTGTTTTTTAAAACGATTCTTTTTAGTCATAATATACACTTTTGTTTTATTCTCTTAACGCAATTTGCACGTACAATATAACAATAAAAATATTATATGTCAACACATTTTCTACTTTTTTAAAATATTAACAACTTGCTGAGGGGAGGTAATTGATTATAATTGGGTAATTGGGGACGGGTAATTGGGGACGTTCCCCTATTTATGAGAGAATAAAATTCCAGAAAATATATTTTATGGTTTTAAGTTGTTTATTTATAAACGTTTACATAAAAATAGGAGCGCCCCTATTAGCTTTGGCGCTCCTACGATTCACGAATCCCGAGTCACGATATACGCTATACTCTATACGCTATACGAAAAAATAACCCTAAAACACCATAAACTCTACAAACTCAACAAACCCTATACCGCAACAGGTTCCGCGCTTTTGTCGGGGATCTCGGTCTCTTCGTTGAATTTTACCGATACTATCTTAGATACACCCTTCTCTTCCATTGTTATGCCGTAAAGAACATCCGCAAGCTGTATGGTCATACGGTTATGCGTAACTATGATGAACTGGGAAAGCTTCAGGAACTCCTGCAGAACTCGGCAGAACCTTACGATGTTGGATTCGTCCAGGGGCGCGTCTATCTCGTCGAGTATGCAGAACGGGCTCGGATTTACCTTGAAGATCGCGAATATCAACGCGATAGCGGT
Source organism: Candidatus Omnitrophota bacterium (assembly GCA_043813915.1). Taxonomy (GTDB): domain Bacteria; phylum Omnitrophota; class Gorgyraeia; order Tantalellales; family Tantalellaceae; genus Aadella. Next base: position 8,893 of record JBDRKO010000025.1, on the reverse strand, counting down.
CATCGCTTTCTCCCCTCCGGAAAGCTGCATTATATTGTGAAGTTTTTTTCCCGGAGGCCTTACTATTATATCAATACCGCATTCCAGGACATCCGATTCGTCTTCCAGCACGATCTCCGCTTTTCCTCCGTTGAAAAGCATACGGAAATAATCGTTGAACTCTTTCTTGATAGCCTCGAACGTTTCCATAAAAAGCGTGCGGGTGGTCCGGTTTATCTTAGCTATGGCCTTAAGCAGCGCCTCCCGGCTTTCCACAAGGTCATCACGGTGTTTACTGAGGAACTGGAACCTCTCTTCAAGTTCTTTATGCTCCTCCACGGCGGACAGGGAAACATCACCCATTTTTTCCAACTGGTCCTTAAGTTCTATTATCCTGGCGTTCATTTCTTCCCAGTTAACGTTCTCTTCTACATCTAAGCTCATCTGCACAAGATCTACCTTATACGAATCCCTGATCTTATTGACCAGAGCCTCTTTTTTGTATTCCAGCTCTTTTTTCTGTATATCCAGGTCGCGCGCTTTGTTTCGGGCATTATCCAGTTCCGCTTCTTTTTCTTTAAGCGCTCTGTCCTTTTCCTTTATGACCTCGGTCATCGCGTCTTTTTTCGCTATTTTCGCCTCTATTTCCCCGTCCCTTGAAGCCAAAGCGGACCGGCCTGCCTCTATCACCGCGGAAAGCGCTGTTCGTTCCTCGGCAAGTGTCTTTACGCGTTCTTCGTTCTCTTGTATCCGATAGCGCCGTTCTTCTATATCTTTTCTGGTCCGTTCCGCGCTTTCTTTCTCTCTTTCCAGGTTATACGCGATATTTTCTTCGTCCCTGACCGAAGACGAAAGTTCCGCGCGGCTGTCCGCCATACGGAACATAAGCTCTTCTCTTTTATGAGCGCCGTCCTGTATGAACCGCTGGGCCTCTTCAATGGACTGATCAATGATCGAAGCTTCTTTCCCCAGCCGTTCGACTATCTCCGAAAGACGTACGTCTTCTTCCTGAAGGCGTTTTACCGCTTCTGTTTCCTCTTCTATCTCCGTGTTCAGGATAAAAAGCTCCTCATCCAATGAATCGCATTTTTCCTTTATTACGGCTTTTTTGCTGGATACTTCCGAGACTTTAGCCCTCACTTCCCTTAGATCGTTCTCGATATTTTCCCGTTTCAGGGATGCTTCTTTAAGCCATTCCTCCAGTCCTTTTATAACGTTCTCTATCTCTTCCGCCTCTTTCTTCACACTGTCTTCCTCGAGACGAAGCTGCTGAGCTTTTTCTCTGCGTCCGAAAAGAGGTATATGTTCTTTGTCGGAAAAATCCACGCTTCTTCTGAAACCCTGCCCGTATACCGCGCCTTTTTTACCGATTATCCGGCCCGAGAATCCGTCCCTTTTGTCTATGATATCTTCCGCTGGGTCCGAAGCGGATATGAACGTATCTTTGAGATACGTGCGGAGAGCCGCCGCGTAAGGTTCTTTACCCGTCAAGACCCTGGATATATCGTCCAGACCTTCCGGAAAGGCCGAGGCATGCCCCGATGGGGCCAAAAGCTCTTCGAGTATTATAAAATTCACACTTTCCATGGAACTCTGCCGCAGATACCCGACTATCCTGTTAGCTGAGTCCGCGTTCTCTACTACCAAAGCCTGCGCGGACTCGGCTAAAAGAAAAGTAAGAGCGTCTTCGTAGTCCTCCTGAACATTTACGAGTTCGGAAAGTATTCCGTGAACACCCGAGAACCGGGTATCTCCGGTTTCGGCCAGACGTATTACTTCCTTTACGCTTTCGTTTATACCTTCCCTCTCGGAAACCAGTTTTTCCAGGAACTGTCTGCGCGGTCTTATTTCGTTAATGCGTTTATCCTTATCGTTCTTCATCCGGTTCATACCCGAAAGTTCGTTCTGTTTCGCGTTATATTCGCCGTTAAAAGACCTTACCTCTTCCTGTTTCTTCTGAAGTTCTTTTAAAAGCGCGCTGCTTTCGCCCTCCACTTGCCTGAAACTTTCGTAAACATTATCTTTTTCTTTCTCGACATTGTGTTTTTCTATCGTAAGTCTTTTTTGACGCGCCTGCGCGTTCTGTTCGTCGGCGTTGACCCTGATAAGCATGTTCTTGGTCTTAGTCTGTTCGGAAACTATATCCACCGTCTTTTCTCTGCCCATCCTCAGTTCGTGTTTGTAATTATTCACGTCCGAGGTTATTTTCTCGACCTCTTTCTCTAACGACCCGAACTCTTCCTGCTTCGTCTTCCTGTTCGAACTTACTTCTTGGAACCGCACTTCCAGCAGCGTAAGCCTTTCCGTAAGGCTTTTTTCACGTTCGGCCAGATCCGCGATCTCTGTTTTAAGCCGCTCTGACTGCTTTTCCGTCTCGCTGATGCGTTCAGTGTTAAGTTCCACTATATGCTCGTTCTTATCTGCGCTGCTTCTCAGATACATTATCTCTCTCTGCGTATTCTGAAGGTCCTCCCATATCGCGTTGAACTCTTCTCTTTCCTTGTTCAAAGCGGTTTCTTCCTTCCGGAGCTCTTTTTCCAGACGGTCGGCAAACTCTCTATTCGCGCTGCCGATCACTTCGACCGACGCATCGTCGCTTCCGAGCCTTACGAAAGTATTGTAGGCCGCCATAACATCCAGTTCTTTCAGCTCATCATATCTCACCTTATATCTTTCTGCTTTCCTCGCCTTTCTTTCTATAGCGTTTATCTGTCTCTCCACTTCACGGACGATATCGTTTATACGCGTGAGGTTCTCCTGTGTCCTGTCAAGTTTAAGGATAGCCTCTCTTTTTTTAGCTTTATACCTGGTTATACCGCTGGCCTCTTCGAACACATAGCGCCTTTCCTCGGGTTTTGAACTAAGTATCATATCCATCCTTCCCTGTTCTACGATGGAATACGAGCTGGTCCCTATCCCGGTACCCATTATGATATTGCGCACATCCGTAAGCCTCACGGGTGTCTTGTTCAGCAGATATTCGCTTTCCCCCGAACGGTAAAGCCGGCGGCTTATCACCACCTCATCAAAATCTACCGGCAAGCTTCTATCCTGGTTCGAAAGGGTAAGCGACACTTCCGCCACGTTAACTGGATCGTGTTTATCCGTTCCGCTGAATATAACATCCTGCATCAACGATGAACGCATGGATTTAGTGGACTGTTCTCCAAGCACCCATTTGATGGCGTCAACGATATTGCTCTTTCCGCATCCGTTGGGTCCGACAATAGCCGTGACACCGGGTTCGAATTTCATTTTCGTTTTGTTAAGAAAAGATTTGAACCCGACTATCTCCAGTTGTTTGAAATGCATACTGCGCTTCCCTTCCTTTTATATGATCGACCGTATTATTCTTACGTTACTTTTCCGCCTTCTATTATGACCCTGAGCCTATCCAAGTCCTCGTCGGTGTATTCCCTGTATCCGTTTATGGGATTTCTCTTTGGAGACGGAAAAATACCGCGTTTCTCGTAATTGATAACTGTACCGCGGTATACGCCCAGAAGGTCGGCTACTTCCTGTACATTGTGTTTTTTTATAATTGGTGTGATAGTTTTCATGTTCTTTTGCCCTTGTATAGGTTTGTATAAGTATACTCAAGTAAGTAGAGCTTGTCAAGAAGAACAAAGAAATTTTCACGGATCACTTTTTGCCGCTATCCCCTTTATTTTGCGCGCTTTCTCCCGAGCATATACTTCGCCCTTGAGACTACGAACTACCCGCTACGAACTATGAACTATTTTAGGATCTGTTTGAACTGACTGGTCAGGAGAGGGACTATTTTGAAAAGATCGCCGACTATCCCGTATGTGGCCACACCGAATATCGGGGCATCCGGGTCCTTGTTAATGGCGACTATAACATCCGAAGACTTCATACCGATAAGATGCTGTATCTGCCCGCTTATTCCGCAGGCGATATACACTTTGGGACACACCGTCTTCCCCGTTTGACCTACCTGATGCGAATACGGTATCCAATCGGCATCGACAGCCGACCGTGAAGCGCCTACCGCGGCATTCAGGGATAATGCCAGGTCTTTAATTAAACTGAAATTCTCTTTTGATCCTACACCCCTGCCGCCCGAAACTATTATGTCCGCTTCGGCAAGATTTATCGTCTCTTCTATTTCCTCGACTATATCTATAAGCTTAGTGCGCGTTGCATACATATCGTCAGGAAACTCTTCTTTTATTATCTCGCCCTTTCTTTTCGGATCAGCTTCGGCTTCCTTCATCACTTTGTGACGCACCGTAGACATCTGGGGCCTGGAGTTAGGCGCTATAATGGTCGCCATGATATTACCTCCGAAAGCCGGACGTGTCTGCAAAAGAAGTTTTTCTTTAGGATCGATATCGAGCCCCGTACAATCGGCGGTAAGTCCCGCTCTCAAGGTCACGGCGACGCGCGAAATAAGACTTCTTCCTATGGTAGTGGCGCCGCACAGCACTATTTCCGGTTTGTGTTTAGCCACCAGCGCGGTCAGGACTTTTGTATAAGGGTCGTCCTGATACGCTTTAAGCTTAGGAGAATCCACCAAATAGACTTTATCCGCGCCGCGCGCGATAAGCTCTTTACACGCTTCTTCCGTTTTGTCGCCTAGAAGCACGGCGCAGAGCTCGACTCCCAGCTTATCCGCGAGTTCCCTGCCCTTACCTAAAAGCTCGAAAGAGATCGACTGGACCTGTCCTTTTTTCTGTTCTGCGAAAACCCATACATTCTTATAGTTCGAGAAATCCGACACAACGGTTTCTTTTTTCTCGAGCACAATAGCTGAAAATTTGCATTCTTCAACGCACGCTCCGCATAAAGTGCATTTGGCAAGGTCTATAACCGCTTTTTTTGACTCCATGGTTATAGCACCGAACGGGCATATCTTAACGCAAAGCGTACATCCCACACATTTTTCATTAAGTACTTTTATCGGATCGCTGGATGACATATATTCTCTTTCCCTTTTATCCCACTATTACGCCTTTGATCAGACCCGAAAGTTCTTTCGCTATGTCCGAGGGCTCTCCTTCTATTATCCTTCCGCCTTCTCTGGGAGGAGGTGAAAAAACTTTTACAACTCTTGTGGGAGATCCATCCAGACCTATTTTATCCTTCTCGCATGACAGGTCCTCGGCGGTCCAGACCGGTATCTCGGCTTTTTTTGCTTTCATCTTGCCTTTAAGGGAAGGAAGGCGCGGTTCGTTTATCTCTTTGACCACGGTAAAGAGCGCGGGAAGCGGCGTCTCGACTATATCGTATCCTTCTTCCGTCATGCGCTCGACCGTGGCCGAGGTCTTGTCTATCTTCTCTATTTTTTTTACGTAAGTTACCTGGGGTATGTTTATGTGCATAGATACTCCGGGGCCCACCTGCGCGGTATCGCCGTCCGAAGCCTGTTTTCCGCAAAGAACCACTTTGTAATCGCCTATCTTCTTTATCGCCTGCGCGATAGTATAGCTTGTGGCCCACGTATCGCTTCCGGCGAATTTCCTGTCGCTGAGAAGCACACCGCTGTCACACCCCATGGATATAGCTTCCCGTAGAGCCGATTCGGCCTGGGGAGGGCCCATACTTATCACGACTACCTCGCCTTCGCCTAACCTTTCCTTTATGCGCAGAGCCTCTTCTATCGCGTACATATCAAAAGGATTTATGACGGCAGACACCCCTTCCCTTTGAAGAGTATTCGTCACCGGGTCTATTTTGACATCTGTCGTATCGGGGACCTGTTTTATCAGGACGATCATTTTCATTTTCTGGACAGGCTTTCCTTTATCAGCGCGGAACCTATAACGCCTCTCTGTATCTGGTTGGTCCCTTCATATATCTGCGTTATTTTCGCGTCCCTCATAAGTTTTTCGACCGGATATTCTTTCATGTATCCATACCCGCCTAGTATCTGCACCGCGTCAACGGTAACCTTCATTGCCGTGTCCGAAGCGAACGTCTTGCAAATTGCCGACACCTTCGCTACGTTCTTCGCTCCGGAATCTATCATCCTCGCCGCGGAATATATCAGGGCGCGGGAAGCCTCTATCTGTATGGCCATATCGGCAAGCATGAACTGGATCCCCTGGAAAGACGATATAGGCTGGCCGAACTGTCTTCTTTCCCTGGCGTAATCAACGGCTTCATCCAGCGCCCTTTGCGCTATCCCCAGAGCCTGCGCCGCCACGCCGGGCCTTGAGTGATCGAACGTTTTCATAGCTACTATAAAACCCAGACCCTCTTTGCCCAGCAGATTTTCTTTGGGCACTTTGCAGTCGGTAAATATTACTTCGCGGGTCGCGGAACCCCTTATCCCCAGTTTATTCTCTTTCTTGCCGAAACTAACGCCCGGATTGTTCTTGTCCACGATAAAAGCGCTTGCCCCTCTGGGCCCTTTTGTTTTATTGGTCATAGCGACAACGGTATATATTTCCGCTTCGCCTCCGTTGGTTATCCACTGTTTCGTCCCGTTAAGCACATAATGATCCCCTTCGAGCTTCGCGGTGGTCTTTATCCCTCCGGCATCGGAACCCGCTTCGGCTTCCGTTATACAGAATGCCGCAAGCTTTTTCCCTGAGGCTATATCAGGAAGATATTTCGCTTTCTGCTCCTCGTTTCCGAAAAGAAGTATCGGATATGTTCCGAGACCCGTAGCGGCAAAGGCAAGAGCTATCCCTCCGCATCCCCATGAAAGTTCTTCCGCCGCGATGGCCATTTCCAGAACACCCCCGCCCATTCCGCCGTATTCCTCAGGGATATATACACCGCAGATGTCGGCATCCGCGAACACTTTTACCAGATCCCACGGGAACTCGTTCTTCTCATCATATTCCGCGGCAACGGGTTTTATCTTCTCTTCCGCTATCCGATGGCATAGTTCTTTTATCATCTGTTGTTCTTCGGTCAAAAGATAATCCATATCCTAAATCTCCTTTTTCTGAAAAAAAAATAGATCTTATCCGAGAATCACCCGATATAGCGTTTGACAATAAGAGTAACATTATGCCCGCCGAAACCCAAAGAATTGCTTAACGCGGCTCTTACCGGTCTTTCTCTGGCTTCGTTCGGGGTGTAATCCAGATCACAGTCAGGATCCGGGAATTCGTAGTTTATAGTAGGGGGTATAACTTTCTCGGTTATAGCTTTCGCGCAAGCGATAAGCTCTGCGGCGCCCGTTGCCCCGAGAAGATGGCCCGTAACGCCTTTTGTGGAACTTACCGCGAGTTTATACGCGTGATCCTTGAAAACTGTTTTTATAGCGCCCGTCTCCATCTTATCGTTCAAAAGCGTGGAAGTCCCGTGCGCGTTAATGTAATCCACTCCGTCGGGGTTGATCCCCGCGTCTTCAAGGGCGTATCTCATGCATCTCACGGCTCCGTCACCGCTGGGATCAGGCGCCGTCATATGATAAGCGTCTCCGCTCATACCGTATCCCGCCATTTCGCAGTATATACGGGCGCCTCTTTTTTTAGCATGCTCCAGCTCCTCAAGCATCACGACAGCGGCTCCTTCTCCCATAACAAAACCGTCGCGTTCCCTGTCGAAAGGCCTTGATGCCTTCTCCGGATCGTTGTTCCGCGTGGAAAGGGCTTTAAGAGCGCAGAACCCGCCGAACCCCATTTTGGTTATCGCGGCTTCCGTCCCGCCCGCCGCCATAACATCGGCGTCACCTCTCTGAATAAGCCTGAACGCGTCCCCTATTGAGTGACTGGCTGTCGCGCAAGCCGTGACCGCCGCTGAATTCGGACCTCTGAACCCCAACTCTATGGATACCATTCCCGAAGCCATATTGACTATCAGCATCGGTATAAGGAAGGGCGACATACGCGAAGCCGCCTTAGTTTCGTCCGTATTCTCGAGATATTTCTGATGTTCGCTCTCTATGGTATGGAGACCGCCTATCCCGGACCCGATATATACTCCGGCCCGCTCCTTGCTCAGTTTTTCCAGATCAAATCCCGCGTCTTTTACCGCCATCTTAGCCGCCGCTATGGCGTATATGACGAACGGATCAAGACGTCTTTCCTGCTTTTTAGTTATATATTCCTTGGGATCGAAATCCTTTATCTCCGCCGCTATCTGGGAGATGAACGGTGTGGGATCGAAAGCTTTGAGACGAGCTACGCCGGTCTTGCCGTTCACTACAGCGTCCCAAAAATCATCAACGTTATTCCCTACGGGAGTAACTGCTCCTACTCCCGTAAGGACTACTCTTCTTTGTGACATTTTAATAGGTGGAAGGTTGTGTTTATTATTTTGCAGCTTTTTCTTCTATATATTTGATCGCTTCGCCTACGGTGGTCATTTTTTCGGCGTCTTCATCCGGGATCTCGGCACCAAACTCTTCTTCAAGCGCCATAACGAGCTCAACCGTATCCAGCGAATCCGCACCGAGATCATCGATGAACTTAGCGTCCTCTTTGACCTCTTCCGACTTTACCCCGAGCTGTTCCGCTACGATCGCTTTTACCTTTTCCGATATCTCAGACATTTGCTCCTCCTTATTATTTGCTATTAGGTCTAATACTTTGAGATCCTTTTTTTTACAAACAGCACAACTTTCGCAACATCGCCCCCTGCCGCATTAGTCCCTCGATCCGGAGTCTATATCCCGTCATTGCGAGGAGGCCGAAGGCCGACGCGGCAATCTCTTTCAAATTATCAAAACTATCTGTATCCGCTCACTTCGTTCGCTGAGATCTCTCGCTCGTTACTCTCGCTCGGGATAAATTCGACCATGCGACTTGCGTTCGCTTCGTTCCGCAAGTACCTACCGTCATTGCGAGCAAAGCGAAGCAATCTGTTATGTAAAGTGTCAAGTTGTAAGCAAATGATTTAATGCATAAGTCACTACCTTTTTTGTTCTTTGAGATTATTTATATGGGATTACGAACTATCTGTTATACGTGGCATCCTTGAAGGATCACACTAA
>JBDRKO010000024.1:0-58420 GCA_043813915.1 Candidatus Omnitrophota bacterium | reverse complement strand
CTGTTGTTGGGTCATTTGTATACCTCCTTGTGTGGTTGTCTATTGTCTCCAACAATATTTTACGACAACCGAGGTTAACAAATGACCTTTTTATTTCAAAGAACAGTTAACTGGTGTAAACACCACTTGAAGATTATACATACCAGAAAACGCAAGTCACTGGTTACAAGTAACAGGCAACTGGTTACTTTGAAGAAATTACTGTTCGCTGTAAGGGGGTTACTGCTGGAGCATCAGTCAATACAACTCTATGCCCTGTGCCCTATGCGCTATGCGATCTATGTCTCTTAATACTTATATTGACCCTGTATGTCCGTTCTGATAGAATAATCCGAATAAGAAAGAGAGGTGTATTGAGATGAAAGTAATTATAGACAGTGAAGCATGCATAGGGTGTGGTCTGTGTGTACAGGTAGCCCAAGAGATCTATGAGATGCAGGACGACAAAGCCGTGTCGAAAGTGGACGAGATCCCTGCTGACAGGGAAGAAGACGCTCAGAGCGGTGCTGATCAGTGCCCCGTATCGGCTATAACAGTATCCTGATATCACCAAAAAAATATCATAAGATCGTCTTTGTCTGGATTTGCAATCATGCGCATACTTAAAAGGCTTACGTTTCTTTTTCTGGTGGCGGCGATTTTGATAGCGCTGTTCTATCAGCTGTATATGCGCCCAAGGTATGTAGTGCCGATACTGATGTATCATGCCGTAAGTTCAGATAAAGATGACTCTTTACATGTAAGTCCCTCAAATTTTTCTAAACAGATCGATTTTCTCCGAAATTCAGGATATTCCGTAATATCAATGAATGAGCTTGTGCAAGGCATAAGGAACGGCGAACCTTGTCCCGAGAGGACCGTAGCTATAACTTTTGACGACGGATTTGAGGATAATTTTCTTTACGCGTTCCCTGTTCTGGCAAAATATGATATGCCGGCGGCCATTTTTGTTATAACAGGATATGTAGGAAAAAAAGAAGGGTATCTCAATTGGGATCAAGTGCGTTTAATGCTCAATAACGGTATAGACATAGGAGCGCATACGAGAAACAACGAGTACCTTCCGTCATTGCAGGACCCGGAAAGGCTCTGGGATGAGATCTCAGGCAGTAAGACAGTATTGGAAGAAGAGACCGGCAAGGACATTATGTTCTTTTGTTACCCGATAGGCGGGTTCAACGAAGAAGTAAAAAGCATGGTAAAGAAAGCCGGGTATAAGGCGGCTTGCACGACCAATAGGGGGACGGATAGGTATAATCGGGACATTTACGAACTGAACAGGGTCAAAATAACAAATTCTGACTGTACCAAACCTTTGCATTTCAGGGCCAAAATATCGGGATATTATAATCTGTTCCGTGGTCTAAAAAAGAGCGGTTAGAAGGAGATATATCATGGAAAAAGGACTGATATATGATACCGGGTATATGAGAGGATCTGTTTCCGAACAAGATAAGAATAGTATCCGTCCGGAACTGGAAAGGGTCCATGGATCAATAGAGAGCAGGAACGGCGAGGGAAAAGAGTTCCTGGACTGGATGGATATACCTTTTATTTACAGTGAATCAGACTTAACGGACATTGAACAGATCGCGGCAGGTATGATGAAAAGATCGGACGCCGTGATCATAGTCGGGATAGGGGGATCATACCTGGGCGCGCGCACAGCGATAGAAGCTTTAGCTGAAGGACCGGCCCGGAAAAAGATAAAATTCGCGGGGCATAATCTCTCGGGAGACCATCTTTCCGGACTTCTGGGAGGACTGAAAGATAAGGAGATCAGCGTTAATGTGATATCAAAATCCGGTTCGACCGCTGAGCCGGCCATAGCTTTCAGGATAATAGAGGGTTTTCTTGAGAAAAAGTACGGAAAAAAAGAGGCGGCGGAACGTATTGTATGTACCACCGATAAACACAGCGGCGCCTTACGTTCGATAGCGGATAGAAAAGGATATAAGAGCCTGGTCATCCCGTCAGGTATAGGCGGGAGATTCTCTGTGTTGAGCCCGGTAGGCTTGCTGCCCATAGCCTGCGCCGGTATAGATATCAGAGAGCTTCTTCAGGGGGCAAAACAGCAGCGTGAAGACGAAGCGGCCCGCGACATATGGGATAAAGATAGTTATAAATACGCTGCGATACGGAACATCTTATACCGTCAGGGTAAAAAGATAGAGATATTTTCGAGTTTCGTTTACAAACTCCATTATATGAGTGAATGGTGGAAACAGCTTTTTGGAGAGAGCGAAGGTAAAGGAGGACATGGTATATTTCCCGCGTCCTGCGATTTTTCCACTGACCTTCATTCTCTGGGGCAATTGATACAGGATGGAGAGAGAAATATATTCGAGACGTTCATAGTATCGGACAAAGAGAAAGAAACTTTGATACCGGAAAATAAAGAAGATATTGATGATCTTAATTACCTAGCCGGTAAAGATATGAGTTTTATCAACAGAAAAGCCTACGAGGCCTCAAGTGAGGCGCATTTTGAAGGAGGAGTTCCTAATTCCGCCATAATAATGCCAGAAGTATCGGCGTTCAATGTGGGGCAGCTTTTTTATTTTTTTGAAAAGGCCGTTACCGTATCAGCATACATTTCGGGTGTTAATCCCTTTGACCAGCCCGGAGTGGAGGCATATAAGAAAAAAATGTTCAAACTTCTGGGAAAACCGAGGTGAGTTCGTAGTGGGTAGTTCGTAGTTCATAGTTGGGAAATGCAAAAAGATGGTGTCAGCCCAAGTTTGATAAACTACGAACTACGAACTATGAACTACTAACTAAATTATGGAATTTTATTTTACATTCAGTTTTGTGATCATGGCCGTCGCTAAACTTTTTATCCTTATGGCCATAGGCTATGTGCTTCACGCCCGGAGGGTCATCGATGACGGGTTTGTTGACGCGTTAAGCCTCATTCTTGTTAAAATAATATTTCCGTCCCTTATCTTTACAAAGATAATCTCTCATTTTGATCCCGCGGGATACGCTTTTTGGTGGACTCTGCCCGTGATAGCGGTATGTCTTTCTTTTTTCGGCATGGGCATAGGATACATAATGAACAAAGCGGTAAAAGCCGATCGCATAAAGAAGGAGTTCATCTGCGGATGCGGCTTCCAGAACTGCGCGTATCTGCCTATGAACCTTATAATATTCTCTTTCGCCGGAGCCCTGGCCGACAGGCTGCTGATATACATGTTCCTTTTCATAATGGGTTTTAATCTTATAATGTGGTCGCTTGTGCCTTTGTTCTTTGCGGGCAAGCTAGGAAAAAAGTTCAGGCTAAGTATATTCATGAATCCGCCCGTGATCGCTACGGTCCTTTCTCTTGTCTGGGTATTTTGTTTCGGGAAGGACACCTTTCCGGACGTACTCTTTGAGCCCCTAAAACAGTTAGGTCAGGCCGCTTTTCCCATAGCTATGATAACGCTTGGAGCATACCTTTCGAAATATAAGGCCCATGATCTGGATAGGGAGATGATGAAAAATGTTTCCGCGGTATGCGCGGCAAAACTTCTTATCCTGCCTGCGTTACTTTTGGTGCTGTTAAAATATCTGCCCATAGGAATGGACTATAAGTTCTTTCTGTTCCTTCAGGGCGTTATGCCTACCGCGGTGTCGCTGGTCGTTATAGGGAGCTATACCGGAGCTGACAATAAGTTCCTGTCAGGAACGATATTCTATTCGCATCTTGCGGGGGTTATAAGTATTCCTTTGTGGTTCTCGCTGTTCAGGATAGTGATGTCCGGGTAAAAGACCTTATCCGGGGAGATAATTTGACTTATACGCGTATATAGGGTATTTTCGTGATAACATCGGCATAAGGAGAAGGATAAAATGTTGATAGGATCTATACTTATTCTGAGCGGTATAATGATAGCTTTATTTCCTCCGCTGCTTTCTCTGATCATAGCGGCATTGCTTATTTCGGCCGGGATAACCGTTCTCTCGGTAGGGGTGAGGTATAAGAGAATGGCGGATCGTTCAAAAGATCCATTTATGGACGTTTTTACGAAAATATAGTCCGGAGGACTGAAAATGAGAAAACTTAAACCCAGTGACCTGAGAAAAACATGCGATCCGTCCATGTTCAAGTTCAAGACCACGGAAGATTATGTATTTGAGCATGAACCCCTGCACCAGGAAAGGGGGGTCAGCGCTATTGATCTCGGACTGAACGTGAAAGCCGACGGCTTTAATATATTTGTCTGCGGAGCGGCCGGAACGGGACGGAATACCCAGGTCAGTAAAGCGGTTAACCAGATAGCCGCGAAACAGAAGACACCCGATGACTGGCTTTATGTATATAATTTTGTAAGCGAGGACGAACCTATCTCCATGAGAATGCCCGCCGGCAGAGGTATTATGTTCAAAAAGGATATGGAAGAGCTTATCGAAGAGCTTAAGATAGGCATACCTAAAGCATTCGAAAGCGAGGACTATGAAGTCCGAAGACAGGCCCTTTTGAAAGAATACAAGACAAAACGCGATAGTACGCTGGAAGATATAGAGAACAAAGCGTTTGATGAAGGGTTTGTGCTGAAACAATCCGCGACGGGGGTCATCCTTGTGTCGCGAAGCGGTGATAACCCTATGAAGGCGGATGAATATGAAAAGCTAACGGATAAGAAAAAAGAAAAAATAGAGAAGAAAAAGAACGATCTGCACATTAAGATAGAACAAGTCCTTGCGGAAGTCCGGGTAATGGAAAGGAACGCAAAGATCAAGATAAAGGAGTTGGAAAGAGAAGTCGCTCTTTTTTCGGTAAGACATACCATAGATGAACTGAGGTTCAAATACAGGGAATTCGAAAGCGTCCTGGAATATCTGAACCATGTTCAGGACGACATAATAGATAATATAGATCTGTTCAAAGATGACTCTGGGGATGTCCAGGCGTCTCTGTTCGGCCTGAAAGGGGCGCCGAAGAAAGACGAATTCAAGAAATATCAGGTCAATCTTCTGATCGATCACCGTCATTCAAAGGGGGCTCCGGTCATATATGAACAGAACCCGACGTATTATAACCTTTTGGGCAGAATAGAATACATATCCCAATTCGGTTCTATGTCCACGGATTTTACAATGGTAGCTCCCGGAGCGCTGCATAAAGCCAACGGAGGGTATTTGGTCCTGCAGGCGATGGATGTTATCAGCACTTTTATGGCATGGGATGCTTTGAAGCGGGTGATCCGTAATCATGAAATAAAAGTAGAGGACATAAACGAGCAATTCCGGCTTATAAGCACGACCAGCTTAAAACCAAAACCCATTCCCTGTGACATAAAAATAATAATGGTCGGACCGCCGTGGCTGCATCAGATGCTCTATAAATACGATGAAGATTTCAGGAAGATGTTCAAGATAAAATCGGATTTTGACGTGGAGATGGACCGTGATGAGGAAAAAATGAAGAAGTATGCCGCTTTCATAAAGGTCAGATGCGAAGAAGAGGCTCTGCGGCATTTCGACAGGAAAGCGGTGGCCAGGATAATAGAATACGGATCCCGGCTGACGGAAGATCAGGAGAAATTAAGCGCAAGGTTCATGTATATAGCCGATGTTCTGAGAGAAGCTGATTACTGGGCAGGAAAAGATAATAGGGAGTATGTGGACGTTCCTCATGTGGAGAAAGCGTTGAGGGAAAAAGTTTACCGGTCAAGCCTTATCGAGGAAAAGATAGGGGAACTTATGGATCAGAACATAATCATGATAGAGTCCCAAGGAGAGGTAGTCGGTCAGGTGAACGGCCTGGCGGTAATAGATATAGGTGAATATATGTTCGGCAAACCCTCAAGGATAACTGCCCGGGCTTATATGGGGAAGAGCGGTGTCGTTGATATAGAGCGGCAGGTCAAGATGGGTGGAAATATCCACTCAAAAGGTGTGCTGATACTTTCGGGATACCTGGGGGAGAAGTTCGCGCAGGATAACCCGCTTAGCCTTAACGCAAGTATATGTTTCGAACAGTCGTATGACGGGGTCGACGGAGATTCAGCTTCCAGCACCGAAGCCTATTGCCTGATGTCTTCTTTGTCAGGTGTGCCTATTAAACAATATATCGCTGTGACAGGTTCGATGAACCAGCACGGAAAGATCCAGCCTATCGGAGGGGTTAACGAAAAAATAGAGGGCTTTTTCCATGTGTGCAAGGCCAAGGGGCTCACGGGGAAACAGGGAGTAATGATCCCCGAGACCAATGTCAGGCACTTGATGCTTAAAGAAGAGGTAGTAGAGGCCGTAAAAAAGAAGAAGTTCCACATATGGGCCGTATCTACGATAGATGAGGGGATAGAAGTATTGACCGGTAAAAAAGCGGGAAAGAGAGATGCTAAAGGTAAATATCCGAAGGACACTATAAACTATCTAGTGGATAAAAAGCTCCGGGAATATTCAGAGAATTTCGCTAAACTTGGCGATAAAGAAGAAAAGACCAAGAAAACAAAGGGTAAGAAAGAAAGTGCCAAGGGTAAAGGGAAAAAGAAAAAGAGCTAAATAGTTAGTAGTTCGTAGTTGGGAGTTCGTAGTGGGTAGTAAAAAAGTTGAATAGTTTAATAGCATAAATTCTGCAAAGGTGTCCCAAGGGCACAGGTAACAGGTTATCGTTCACCATTCACCATTCGTTGTTCACGGCATGCGACATAATCCATACTTCATACGGTGAAATTATGAACTTACTTCTCGTTATAGGTCTCATAATACTCTTAGGTACCATCGGCGGGCGTATATTCAAAAAACTAAATCTACCCCAAGTCACCGGATATATCATCATAGGTCTCTTGCTGGGAGAATCCTTCCACGGGTTTTTGTGTGGAGAGATAATGGCTTCTTTTGCGCCGTTATTGAACTTGGCCCTGGGGATCATAGGGTTCATGATCGGCGCCGAGATCCGTTTGGACAGGTTCAGGCGCTACAGCAAATCCATATATGCAATACTTTTCTGTGAAACCCTGTTGACCTTTGTTCTGGTGGCCGCCGGGACCATCCTCGTTACCGGAAAATTATACATGGGGTTTATACTGGGAGCTCTTGCTTCCGCAACGGCCCCCGCGGCTACCTACGGAGTTCTGGGAGAGTATAAGGCCAGAGGCCCTGTTACTATGACGACCTTATCCATAGTGGCTCTGGATGACGCGCTCGCGCTTATAATATACGGTTTTGCGAGTGTATTCGCAAGATCTCTGATAGTACATGACACGCCGTCGCTCATTAAAACACTGGCTGTCCCTCTTATTGAAATAGCGGTATCTGTCGGTATCGGGGCAATAGCGGGAATAGTTCTTCATAAAATCTCCATTAAAGCGCGGGAAAGAGACCGGATACTTCCGTTCGCTTTAGGGACGATAATTTTAGTTGTGGGACTTGCTTTGCATTTTAAGGTGGACCCGATATTAGCATCTATGGTCCTTGGTGCCGTGGTTTCGAACCTTCAGCCGGCGGATAACAGGGAAATGTTCGAAGTCATTAAAAGACTCAGTCCTCCCATATTTATATTGTTCTTTGTGCTTGTGGGAGCGCGGCTTAATGCTTCGATATTTGCGCAAAGCGGAGTGGTTCTGCTGGCGGTAGTCTATATAGTCAGCAGAAGCGCGGGAAAGATGGTGGGGGCGTATATAGGCGGGAAAATATCGGGCGCGCGGGATACCGTGACAAAATATCTGGGTTTTTGCCTATTCGACCAGGCGGGAGTGGCCGTGGGCCTCTCCATAGCGGTGTTCACTTCTTTCAGCGGGATAAACGATGAGGCGAAGAGCGCGAGTATACTCATAATAAGCATTATCACGGCTACGACTTTTATACTTCAGCTTGTGGCTCCTTCGATGATAAGGTACGGGATAAAGAGAGCCGATGAGATGAACAGGAACGTTACGGAAGATGACATAATAGACGAACATAAGGTGAAGGATGTGATGGGAGAGGACTTCTTCCTTATCCGTGAAAACAATAATTTACATCAGATAATAGATATTATGAAAAAAAGCGAAGCATATAATTTTCCGGTCGTGGATATGAAAGGTGATTTTATAGGGATAATATTGTTGGGAGAAATGAGAGATACGCTTTATGAAGAACAGATGGACTCTCTTATCCTGGCCGGGGATCTTGTTCGGGATATCAATGCTGTAGTGTATGCCGAGGATGACCTAAGAATGGCTATAGATATGTTCCGGCAAACAGGGGTTGACTATATTCCGGTCATGGAAAATAGGGGATCAAGACACCTGGTAGGCCAGTTGGAATATAAAAAAATAGCGGACTATTTGATGAAAGAAGTTATGATGAGACAAAAAGGTCTGGAGATATAGGTAATGCTGTTACAACCACGGTCTAAAAAGACCTAACCAAAGAACTCGCAAGGTGAAAAAAAACAAAAAAGACCATCCGACAATCAATAGATATCAATTTTCCGAAGAAGATCCCATAGGAACCATGATAAGATCAAAAGCCGTTCTAGCCCCTATGTCGGGAATAACGGACATACCTTTTCGTCTTATGACCAGAAAATACGGATGCGGATTCGCTTTTACGGAAATGATAGATGTCAATGGTATCATCTATAACAGTCACAAGACATTTGATATGATGGAGCGTATTCCCGAAGACCTTCCTTTGGGTGTCCAGCTGGTAGGTGAGGATGTTAAAAAGTTCATAAAAGTAGGAAAAATATGCGAAGGAAGAGGATTCAAGCTGCTTGATATCAATGCGGGATGCCCGGCCCGAAAAGTAGTTAAAGGAGGAAAAGGGTCGGCGCTGATGAAAGATATAAAAAAACTTGCTGGGATCGTAGCCGGACTGAAAGCCGCACTTAATATATCCGTGACCGTAAAGATAAGGAGCGGATGGGATCAGAGCAGCATCAACTGCGTCGAAATGGCAAAGGCCCTGGAGTCAGCAGGGGCGGATGCTATAGGCATACACCCGCGCACCAAAGAACAGATGTATAAAGGAAAAGCGGATCACAATTTGACCTTAAGAGTTAAAGGAACGGTAAGAATACCGGTGATCGCCAGCGGGAACATATTCAACGCAAAGGACGCGGAGGATGTTCTGATCTCAACCGGGTGTGACGCGGTATTCATCGCAAGAGGCGCGTTGGGATGTCCTTGGATATTCGACGACATCAAAAAAGGGTCAATAAGGGAAGGGAAAGCTGCGGAAATGACGTTCAATGACCTAAAGGCGGTCATAATAGAACACTATGAAATATGTCTTAGGTTCTATAATGAGATAATGACAAAAAAAAGGATGTATAAGCATCTGATATGGTATTTTAATAAATACAAGAACAAGAACGATATTATGAAAAAATATCAGGCGGGAGACGGCACGGCCGGGTTCAAAGCATTCATGGATAAGTTGGAACTATGTGACGGGAAACTGATCCTCAACGATCCGTCCTAAGAAGTATCGTCATACGGAGGTAAGTATGGAAAAGATAATCTTAGCATCTGCATCCGAAAGAAGGTCGCGTATCCTGGCGGAATGTGGGATAAGCCACGAGGTCATAAGAACGGGGGTAAAAGAGATCTCCGGCGGGAATATGTATATTGCGGATATAGTATGTGCTAATGCGGAAAGAAAGGCCGAAACTGTTACCTCCGACGGAGGAAGCATAATAATAGGGGCCGACACGCTTGTTCTCAATAGGGGTGAGATCATCGGAAAACCGGCGGATGAAACCGAAGCGAGAGCTGTGCTGGGACGCTTATCTGGCAGTGAGGCCGAGGTCTACACGGGGCTATGTGTAATAAAAGACGGAAAACGCGCTGTAGATTTTGAAAAGAGCTCTTTGAAGATCGTTGCCTTGAATGAAGAAGAGATAGAAAAGATATTCGATCTCCTTGGACCGTACGATAAGGCGGGCGGTTTCTCTATAGAAGGAGTCGGGTCATTGATCTTCGATAATATAGAAGGATCGTATTTTAATATATTGGGCCTTCCGATGATAAAACTGGGAGAGCTTTTCAAAAAATTAGGATCGGACCTGTTGGATCATTGTAAGCCTGAGGCGCCGAGCACGTAATGTGCGAGGTGGGGTGCCCCTACTGACTTATGACAAAACACTATACCATCCCATTTTTTATCCTTCACAGAGGATGCCCTTTCAAGTGCATATTCTGCGACCAAAAAAATATAACGGGTAAGATCTCAGATGGACCTTCTGACGTTCAGCCGAGAATAGACGAGTATCTTTCCACTATCAGCGCCGATTCGCATATAGAAGTAGGGTTCTTTGGAGGGACGTTTACGGGACTTGAACATGACGAACAATTGTCTTTCGTAAGACCCGTAAAAAAATATATAGACGCGGGAAAGATAAAAGGCATAAGGATCTCGACGCGTCCGGATCTTGTAAGCAAGAAGTGGCTCGAGACCCTCATGGGATATGGCCTTAGATGCGTCGAGCTGGGGGTTCAGTCGGTATCCGATAAGGTGCTGGAAGCTTCCAGACGGGGATATACACGCAATGATATAGAGAACGCTTCAAGGATAATAAAAAGCGAAGGGCTTGTCCTGGGACATCAGATGATGCTGGGTCTTCCGCTGAGCACTTGGGAAGATGAGTGTCTCACGGCCCGGGCCGCGTCAGAACTAGGCGCGGAAGAAGTGAGGATATATCCGGCGCTTGTGATAAAAAATACCGGCATGGCGGAAATGTGGAGAAGGAAGGAATATGCTCCTTTGGAGGAGCGAGAAGCCGTGGAACGTTCCGCGCGGCTTATATTGTATTTTGACGCGAAGGGTATAAAGGTGATCAAATGCGGGCTTCATCCTTCCGAAGGGCTTTTGTCGGGAGAAGAAATACTTGCTGGACCGTTCCATGCGGCTTTTAGGCTAAAAGCTGAGAGCCTTATATTCAATATTATGCTCAAAAAGATAGGATCTTATCTACCCGTGATAAAAAAGGATATAAACGTATGGTATAACGGACGGGACGAAGCGGCTTTTTACGGGTTTGAGAAAGAGAACGCGGAAGAAATATTAAAAATAACCGGTAAAGAAAATATCCGACGGGACGACGGATTGAAAAGGGGATCTATTCTGCTTTCGGACGGAAAAAAGAAAATATTATTGGAAAGAAAAGATATAGCCGAAAATGTGCTTACTACGTAGGCCCGCGGCATGCCGCGCCTCTACCGATCTATGTGTATCAAAATGACGATATTGCATGACAAACGAGTTCCCTTAAAATATCTTGACGCGATAAGGAAGCTTTCGTTGAACGCGGAGCTGTTGCCTTTTGACAGCGGTCAGTCGGAAACGGCCCAGGCGGTCTACGAGACCATATTGCATCATCCCGACATTTTTTTTTGCCGGCTCGATAAATGTACCGCCATTCATGCTCCGGGACTGCCGGATGAGTATATACAATGTCTCAAAGAAAGCGGTATAGAGACTATACAAGGTTCGGAAAAACCCTCGGGCAGATATCCCGGAACGGCCGGATATAATGTACTATGTTTGGGTAAGACGATCTTTCATAATCTTGAATATTCGGACCCGGTCATTACGGAAACGGCCAGAAAAAAAGGGTTCAAGCTCATAAATATCAAACAGGGGTACGCGCGATGCGCGGCGGTCATCGTGAACGAAGATGCTGTTATTACTTCTGATATGGGTATAGCCGATGCTGTGAGCGGGACGGGAAAGGATGTTATCCGCATAGCGCCCGGAGGAGTGGTATTGCCCGGCGAAGCTTATGGATTTATCGGGGGAGCCTCGACGAGCGGGATGGAGGACGGTGTTATCTTTATGGGAGACATAAAGGAGCATCATAATGCCCGGGAGATAGAAAGATTTTTCTCAAAACATGGGCAAAAATATATGGCGCTGGAAACACTGCCTCTTTTTGATGGAGGAGGGCTTCTCGTTATATGAAAGAAGAGTGCCGCTACTTGACCGCGGTCCGTTAGAGAGAGTATAATCGTAGCGTAAACATGAAATATATAGGGATCATGTAGTAAAAAGTTTTAGATGGAAAGGCGGATCAATATGCATGACAAAGACAGCGACGGACAAAAACACATAGAAGATGAACTGGAATCCGAGATCCGGAGTTTCGAGAAGGATAAGGAGAAAATAAGGCGCATAATAGGCAGGATAGGTGGAATACCGTCCGAGACCGCGCGTATCGTTAACATTGTATTTATAGTTATGGTCCTGGGCGTTTTTACTATGTCCATAGTTTGGGGAGGCAGGGTAAGGTTTTTCATGATCGAGGCCGGGATACTCCTGCTTTCCCTTAAGCTAGTATATTTTTTAGAATCCCACATGAGACTGAATCATTTTCAATTCTGGATATTGTCGTCTCTGGAATGGCGGTTGGACAAGATAGAAAAAAAACTTAAAGAGATACTAAAAAATACGAGAGACATTTAAGGCGGCCGGGATGACTGACAGGGAACTGATGACGATGGCCATAAAAGAAGCGGAAAAGGGCATACGCTCGGGAGACGGCGGTCCTTTTGGCGCAGTTGTGGCCTTTAACGGAAAGCCTCTGGCCGCGGCTCACAATAGAGTGATCAAAAATAACGACCCTACGCAGCATGCCGAAATATCGGCCATATCACGGGCCTCACGCGAGCTTAAAAAATATGATCTTTCGGGGTGCGTGATATATACCACAACAGAACCCTGTCCGATGTGCTTCTCCGCCATACACTGGGCCAAAATAAACAAGATCTTTTACGGCACGAGCATTTTGGACGTAAAGGCATTGGGTTTCAATGAACTGATCATATCCTCCGCCGAGATGAAGGCGTTTTCAGGGTCTTCGATAGAGCTCTACCCCGGATGCTTGATCGAAGAATGCCGTGAATTGTTTGAGACCTGGCGATCCCTGCCGGACAAACAGATCTATTGAAAAAACGCTGATCGGTTAAGTCCCCGTTCCCGATCTTGTCTGCGCGTTCATTATCCATCTTGACCAAACAATAGGAACTGTTGTATATTATAATTAAAATCATATGCTTGTCTTTCTTAATGGGCAGGTAATATTTTTTAGTGAAAAAAAGGGGGAACGCTATGTCAGAAGGTATAACCGGAATAAACGAGAAAGTGAAAAAAGAAAGCGCTTTTATCGATGATCTATTATCCGAGATAAGAAAGTTCATAGTGGGACAGGAGTACCTCATAGAACGTCTTTTGGTCGGGCTTCTGGCCAACGGCCATGTTCTTATTGAGGGAGTTCCCGGGCTCGCGAAGACCCTCTCGGTAAGAGTACTTTCCGCCTCCATCAGTACAGGGTTTCAGCGTATTCAGTTCACACCCGACCTTTTGCCGGCTGACCTGATAGGAACCCTTGTATACAGTCCCAAAGACGGCACTTTTACCACAAAAAAAGGTCCTATATTTTCCAATATCATACTCGCGGATGAGATAAACAGGGCTCCGGCTAAGGTCCAAAGCGCGTTACTTGAGGCAATGCAGGAAAGACAGGTGACCATCGGGGAAAAGACATTTATGATGGAAGAACCTTTTTTGGTGCTCGCGACGCAGAATCCCATAGAGCAGGAAGGGACCTACCCTTTGCCTGAAGCTCAGGTGGACAGGTTCATGCTCAAAATAAACATAGGGTATCCCAGCAAGGAAGAGGAACACGAGATACTTAAGAAAATGGCTTTCACGAACAAAAAATTTGATATTAAGGCCGTGATATCTCCCGACAGGATAATCGAGGCGCGCAAAGTGATCGACGAAATATACCTGGACGAGAAAATAGAAAGATACATACTCGATATAGTCTTTGCTACCAGAAAACCGGGGGAGTACGGTTTGTCCGAGCTGGAGGGCCTTATAGAATACGGCGCTTCTCCGAGAGCGAGCATCAACCTTGTGCTCGCCGCAAAAGCTTACGCGTTCATAAAAGGGCGCGGATATGTTACTCCGCAGGATGTGAAATCCATCGGTCCGGATGTACTGAGACACAGAGTTATTCCCAGCTATGAGGCCGAAGCAGAAGACAAGACATCCGAAGATATCATAAAAAGGATATTCGAGGAAATAGAAGTTCCTTGATCGTGGCTCGGGACGCGTGACTCGTGACTCGTGACTTGTTAGCGAGGAGAAAAATGAAGGTAAAAGATTACAAAGATTTAAAAATATGGCAGAAGGGAATTGAAATCGCCGATAAGATATATACCATCACGGATGATTTTCCGAAAAGTGAATTATATGGTCTGACCAGTCAGATGCGAAGAGCAGCGGTTTCTGTTCCGTCAAACATTGCAGAGGGATTCGTCAGGCATTACACGAAAGAATATACACAGTTTTTGCGTCTCTCTCTTGGGTCGTGCGCAGAGCTAGAGACACAACTTATCATTAGTGATAAGAGGAAATACGTTAAAAATAAAAAAATAGAAGAACTGATAGAAGATCTAAATCATGAGATGCGTATGCTTATGAGTCTTGTTAACAGTCTTTCTCGGGACACCAGTCCCGAGTCACGGGGCACGAATAAATGATATCGAAAGATATAATCAAAAAAATAAGGCGTATACAGATCACGACTTCGCGCAAAGTGACCGATATTTTCGCCGGACAGTATCAGAGCGTTTTTAAAGGCGTGGGTATGGAGTTCGACGAAGTACGTGAATACATGCCGGGAGATGAGATACGTTCCATAGACTGGAACGTTACCGCCCGGATGGGGCATCCGTACATCAAAAAATTCTCGGAAGAAAGAGAACTTACCATAATGATACTGCTTGACGTATCAATGTCCTGCCTGTTCGGAACGGGCGCGCATCTTAAAAGGGACATAGCCGCCGAGATCTGTTCCGTTATAGCTTTTTCCGCTATACAGAACAACGATAACGTGGGTATGATAACTTTCACCGACAGGGTGGAGAAATTCATACCGCCCAGAAAAGGACTGCGTCATGTGCTGAGAGTCGTTCGGGAAGCCATATATAACCAGCCAGAGGGAAAAGGGACGGACATAAAAAACATATTGGAGTATCTTAATAACGTGACCACACGCAGGACAATAACATTTTTAGTATCCGATTTCTTAGCGCCCGATTTCAAAAAAACACTATCCATAACCAATAAAAGACATGATGTTATCGCGGTCAATATTATAGATCCTTCCGAACAGGATCTTCCGGAAGCCGGCATCATGACGCTCGAGGACGCGGAAACGGGAGAGATATACTACGCGGATACGGGGGATAACGTTCTGAGGGAAAACTACAGAAAAGAGGCCGCAGATAGATTCGAGGAGAGAAAAAAAATGTTCCGCTCGGTGAATGTGGACAGTGTGGATATCATAACGAACAGATCATACGTTGATCCTCTTGTACGGTTTTTCCGCGCAAGGGAGAGAAGGATGCGGGTAAGATAAAGCCCGGGAACATATCCATATCGGAGAATGTGACGCGCGGCGCGGTAAAAGATCGAACAGGGAAAAAGAAAATGCCGAAAAAAGCACCTATACACGGACATGAATACCTGACCAAACGGGGAAGTTTCTATGTTTTTTTTGCCGCGTTATATCTTTCCGTCTTTGTTGCGGGTGTTCCGGTAAGAGCCGAAGGATCCCTGAAAATAACCGTTTCAACGGATAGAGATACCGTGAATATAGGGGATAATATTGAGTTGAAGATCGAAGCTGAGAATGTTTCGGGGCGTGAAGTGGTGTTCCCCGATACCCCGGAAAATCTCGGGGATTTTGTCCTAAGAGGGTCCCGTTCTTTATCCGGGTCAAAACAGGATGGAGGGCGAACGGGACATGTGTATATCCTCAGCGTATACGATACGGGAACTCACGTAATACCTCCCGTTACGGTCAAATACAGATCTCCGGGTAATGATGAATGGCAGACCCGGGACAGTTCCCAAGTGCCTATAGAGGTCGAAAGCCTTCTTACCGAAGAAAGCTCGGAGATACGTGATATAAAAGGGCTTTTACCGTTCGTTGATATGTTCAAAAGGATAATATTGATCTTTTGTATATTTCTCGCGGCTCTAACCGTTTTCCTGCTTATGCGCAGATATCGGAGCGGGAACAATAGCAGCGAGCCGGAAGCGCCTCCCGTACCGGCGCACATAACAGCGTATAATGAGCTCAACGCTTTAAAAGCTATGGATCTTCCCGGGAAAGGTCTTGTGGAAGAATACTATACGCGTCTTTCCGGGATATTGAGGCGTTATCTGGAGAACCGGTTCTCCTTCAGGGCCGTAGAAATGACCACAGAAGAGTTCCTTGAAGTGGCGAAATATTCCCCGCTCCTTGCGGCGGAGCATAAACATTCATTGGAAGCGTTCCTGTCTCATTGTGACATGGTAAAGTTCGCTAAATACGGACCTACAAAACTGGAAATGATAGATAGTTTTGATCTGGCCGAAAGGTTTGTCGGACAGACGGCCGTCAGGGAAGAGGGGGAAGTATGATAAGAGCGGCTTCTCCGTGGTTCCTTTTTTTGCTATTATTCGTCCCCGTAGGCGTTCACTATTTTCTCCGGAAAGAGAACGATCTGAGGGGTTCTTTCCGTTTCTCTGACAGTATACGCACGGTGAAAAAAATAAAGCCTTCCCTGAGAAGCGTTGCGGCACAAAAGATGATATATCTGCGCGGGTTGTCCCTTGTTCTGGTCATTATAGCTTTGGCGCGTCCGCAATCGGCAATAGAGAAGACCCAAGTGAGGACAGAGGGTATAGATATAGTGCTGGCGGTCGATACATCGACGAGTATGAGGGCCATGGATTTTGAGATAAACGGAAAAAAAGTCGACCGTTTAGCCGCGGTAAAAAAGGTCGTTGCCGAATTTATAGAAAAAAGGCCTAATGACAGAATAGGTATGATAGCGTTCGCGGGACTTGCGTATACCGTGTGTCCGCTTACGCTCGACCATAATTGGCTGGAAAAGAACCTGGAAAGAGTAGAGATAGGGATGATGGACGACGGTACGGCGATAGGGTCGGCCGTGAGCGCCGCGCTTAATAGAGTGAAGGATACGTCATCAAAAGAGAAGATCATAATACTTCTCACGGACGGTGTTAATAATGCCGGACGAATATCCCCCGAGGCGGCTTCCGAAGCGGCGGCAGCTTTGGGAGTCAGGATATACACCATAGGAGCCGGATCAAAGGGGTATGCGCCGTATCCCGTAAGAGATATGTTCGGAAATACGGTTATGAGGAATATCCAGGTAGAAATAGATGAGGATCTTTTAAGGCGTATAGCCGATACGTCGGGCGGGGAATATTTCAGGGCTACGGATACCGGATCACTGGAAAAAATATATAAAAAAATAGACGAACTTGAAAAGACGCCGATAGAAGAGACAGGATACAATATTTACAAAGAACTTTTCCCGTTTTTTCTCGTGCCGGCCCTGATGATCCTTTTGATGGAGATAGTGCTCTCAAATACCGTTCTTAGGAGGACTCCCTAAATGAGATTCGGTTCAGTATATACGGCGGTCTGGCTGTGGATAATACCTCTGTTTTTTGTTTTTTACCGTCTTACGGAAAAAGCCAGGGAAAGGAACCTGAGAAGGGTAGCTTCAGAAGAGGTCCTGAAAGAGATCTCATCTTCCTTTGATCCGGTCAAAAGAAGAACGAAAAAATATCTACTCCTTCTCTCTGTCCTGCTTATGCTTATCGCGCTTATGCGTCCGCAATGGGGATTTAAATGGCAGGAAGTTAAACGCCGGGGGTTGGATCTTTTGATCGCTTTGGATACATCCAAGAGCATGCTCGCGGAGGATGTTCTGCCTAACAGGCTCGACAGGGCACGTTTGGCGGTAAAAGATCTGGTAAAGAAACTGAACGGCGACAGGATAGGGTTGATAATCTTTTCGGGAAAAGCGTTCCTTCAATGCCCTCTCACGGTGGATTATGACGGTTTTCTTTTGTCCTTAGATGACGTAGACGTGGATTCGGTCCAGATAGGCGGGACGGCGCTATCCAGCGCTATATATACGGCCATAAAGAGTTATGAAGGGGGAGAGGGAAAACACAAGATACTTGTAATAATAACTGACGGGGAAGATCTTGAAGGAGGGATCGAAGAAGCTTTAGGCGCCGCGGAAAAAGAAGGGATAGATATTTACTGTGTAGGGATAGGGGATCCCGCGGGTGAACTTATACCTATTACCGACGAGAAAGGTAAACGCGCGTTCTTAAAGGATATTGACGGTAATGTGGTAAAAACAAGGCTTGTCGAGG
Organism: Candidatus Omnitrophota bacterium; assembly: GCA_043813915.1. Lineage (GTDB taxonomy): Bacteria > Omnitrophota > Gorgyraeia > Tantalellales > Tantalellaceae > Aadella. The sequence goes on along the minus strand of JBDRKO010000024.1, from coordinate 40,249 downwards.
GCCTGTTGCAGAAAATAGCGATGGATACCGGCGGGATGTACGTACGCTCTACCGGGGCGGAATTCGGGCTGGACCTGATCTACGAGGAAAAATTATCAAAACTCGAAAAACAGGATTTCGAAAGTAAAATGGAAAAACGATATAACGAGAGATACCAGATACCGCTCGGAGCGGCGTTAATCCTGCTTATGATAGAAATGCTCTTGGGCGACAGAAAAAAGCGGTTCTGAGGGAGAAAAGATCAGACCATGTATAGGAAAAAGAGAGCAACAGTCAAGATAGAAAAGATATTGGTGTTATTGTCCGGGATGATCTTCGCCGCGTCCGCGGCGAGCGCTGATACTTTCTCGGGTAACATGAGGAAAGGAGAAGAGTATTACAAGGACGGGAAATACGATGAAGCGGTAGAAAAATATGACGAAGCCTTATTGCAAAAACCGGGAAAGTCGGCCGTTCTTTACAATAAAGGCGCGGCGTTATATAAGAAAAAAGATTTTGCGGGTGCCGAAGAGACCTTTCTGAACGCCCTGGCGTCAGGGAACAGCGGGATAGAGGGCTCCGTGCTTTACAATTCAGGGAACAGCAAATATCAAGAAGCGCAGGATCTGAGCGGCGAAAAAACTTCCGATGCAATGAAGGGATACGAAAAGGCCATGGAATACTATAAAAGGGCCATGGATATTTCTCCGGAGGATACTGACGCAAAATACAATTATGAAATGACGATGAAAAAAGTAAAGGAATTAAAAGAGCAGCAACAGTCGCAGCAAGAGCAGAAGCAGGACCAAAAGCAGGAAGAAAAAGACGGACAGCAGAGCGAGCAGCAACAGCAGAAACAGTCTCAGAAAGATCAGGAAGACAAGGAAAAGCAGCAAGAGCAGCAAAAGCCTCAGTCTCAGCAGCAGGAAGAAAAGGAAAAAGAAAAACAGCAGCAGAAGAAAGAACAGGAGCGGGAAGAAAAGGAAAGAGAGAAAAAAAACCAGGAACAGCAGGAAAAACAGAAAGAAAAAGATAAGGAAGGAAAAGGGAAGGATAAAAAAGAAAAGTCATCCGGCAAAGAAGACGGAGAAAAAAGAGAAGGGGATGAAGGGAACGAGCAGGAGATGAGCAAAGAAGAGGCAGAGATGCTTTTAAGGGTGCAGAAAGAAGAAGAGGATAGTTTGAGAGCCGAACAAAAGAAGGAAAGGAAAGCGCGACGGCCCGTGGTCGTGAAAGACTGGTAAGGAAGAGGCAGAACATATGAAACTTAAACACATGATAATGCTTGTTATGGCTCTGGCGATATGCGGGATCCTAAGCATAGAGGCTTTAGCGCAGGATAATAGGCTAGAAGCGTCCCTTGAACGTGACAAAGTATACATGGGGAATCCGGTTTACCTCTATGTTACTTTTACGGGCGCTCAAAATGTCCAGCGTCCGGATGGACCTCCTCCGATAAACGGAGTGAGCGTAACATATGTCGGGGCGTCCACACAAATGTCCATAGTTAACGGCAAAGTCTCACAGTCCGTAACGCATACTTATTTGGTAGTCTCGCGTGAGGGCGGGAAATTCACTATAGGTCCGTTCACTGTTCTTCATGACGGTGCGAGATATACTTCCAATACGGTTGTTCTGGTGTCCAGCGGAGTTCCCTCTCAGTCCAGGCCTTCATCGCCTCAGGCCGCGCCTTACGATCCTTCCGCGAATAGACGGATCGAAGATATAAACAATAATGATGTTTTTCTTAAGATCGAAGTGCCTAAACGGAGCGTGTATATAAACGAAAAACTTCCGGTTTCGGTGTCTTTATATGTCGGACAGGTAAAAGTGAAGAATATAGAGTATCCTTTCTATCCGCATGAAGGATTTTCCGCGGGGGAATTAGAGAGACCCACAAGAAGCGGACGGAACGTTAACGGCAGAAGCTATGACACGCTGACATTTGAACAGGACCTTTTCGCCATAAAAGAAGGGAATTATCTGATAGGGCCCGCTAGTTTGAACTGCACGGTCCTGGTCAAAAAAGGCGCCGCTCAGACGTCGAGGTTCAGTATAGATGATTTTTTCGGAGGGAATTTAGGTTATACGACGTATTCGATAAAAGTAGAATCCGAACCGATCAATGTGAAGATATTGCCTTTCCCGGAAACATCAAAACCTGCGGGGTTCCAGGGAGCTGTGGGAGATTTTAATATGTCCGTATATGTGAAACCGCCGAATGTAAAGGTGGGCGACCCTATAGTCGTTACTATGACAATAACGGGCAACGGCAATCTGGATACGGTCACGTCGCCTGTGATAGCTATCGATGACAATTTCAAGACCTATGAGGCTACGGTTACCCGTGACGAGGGTAAAAAAGTATACGAACAGATACTTATCCCTAAAACACATAAAATAACGGAAGTTCCGGAAGTATCTTTAAGTTTTCTGAACCCAAGGACGGGCAGATACGAGACGGTAAAAAAAGGACCTTTCCCTATTACTGTTATCGCGAGGCCGGATTCGGGAGACGGAGTAAAAGTGATGTCCGTCCCGGGAGAAATAGGCTCCCGTTTGTATCCTAAAGAAGAACTTGGAATGGATATCGTGCACATAAAGGAAAGATCCGGACCTTTTAGAGAGAGGGACCGCGAGCTGTATCATAATAAGGTATTCCTGTTCGGTCAGATGATACCTTTACTGGGTTTGGCCTTTTTTTACGCGTCATACAGAAAAAAAGAAAGAATGCTTACCGATAAGAGATACGCCCGTTCCATGAAGGCCCCTAAGGCCGCGAGAAAGGGCCTTGCGAAAGCCAGATCGTTCCTTGATAAGGGTGAAGTATCGCTGTTCTACGATGAAGTATTCAAAACCCTGCAAAGTTATTTGTCGGGTAAGTTCAATATCGCGATAGGGAATATAACCGCAAGAACATCAGAGGAACGTTTGCGAGTTTTCGGGTGTGAGGACGAGATAATTGAGATGTTGAATGAAGTGTTCTCAGCGTGTGAGAGGGCCCGTTACGCGTCTTCGGAGACGGGAGGGGAAGAACCTCAGAAAGTGTTCCTTATGGTCAAAAAGATAATAGACCGGGTAGAGAGGATCAGGATATAGATAAAGTTCATTGCCGCTTGAAAGATAGCGGATCAAATCCATGGATCACGGAGATAAAATGAGCATTAAAAAGATGTTGTTCTTTATGACGATCGCGGTCTGGGTAACGGTGTTTTCTTCTGTATCGGCTTATGCCGGTACGGATGTAAAGACACTGTTTGCCGAAGGTAACGCTTATTACGAGACAGGTGATTACGAAAAAGCTGTAGAGGCATACGAAAAGATTCTGAAAGAAGGGTATGAAAGCGGCAATGTGTATTACAATCTCGGCGACGCGTATTTCAAAAAAGGGGATCTAGGCCGGGCCGTGCTTAACTACGAGCGCGCCGAGCTTATTATACCCAGAGACTCCGACCTGGCTGCTAATTTGAGGTTCGTGGAAGAAAAAATAAAAGGGAACAGAAAAGATCCGGTAGTAAGTATATGGAACTGGATGCCGCTGAGAACATACGAAAGATCATTAACGGCTAATGAGCTTTCGCTATCCGCGTCCGCTCTTTATGTCTTGATGGTCATTATGCTTTTTGGCGCTGTAGCTATGCCCGGGAACAGGAGAAAATTTTTAGTGATATCCGTGATATTGCTATTGTTATCTTTGGTAACGACAGCTGTATTGTCGCATAAGGTCAGCGGTAACAAAGCCGTTATAGTAGGGTCTGAAACGGAAGCTTTGTTCAGCCCTTTTGATTCCGGGACGAAGTTCTTTACCTTGTATGAAGGCATGGTGTGTTCGGTCCTAGAGAACAAAGATGACTGGTATAAAGTGCGGCGTGAAGACGGAAAGGTCGGATGGATAAAGAAAGAGGCGCTGGAGATCATATAGGGCGTCGTGAGAAGAAGACAGAAGATAGAAGTAGGGGCGGTTCGTGAACCGCCCGAAAAAAAGAGGCTAGAAGCTAGATGGTGAATGGTAATAGAAATCAGAAACGATATCGGACTATGGACAATTGACTATTGACTATTGTCTTTAGCGACAAATAGATCAGTATTTATAGATTCGCATAATGGTCAATAGTCCATGGTCAACAGTCAATGGTCTATTTAGACTTTTCACCCCAGCAGATTTCTTCGAAATTTAAGCCCTGGGCAGGCGGTTCACCGATAATGGGAGACGAATGAGCAAGACTTTTAAAGAAAAGCTGCAGACAGATATTATTCTGCTCGACGGAGCATTCGGTACGTATATCCAGGAGATAGGTCTGAAAGAAGAACATTTCGGAAAGGTCCCGGGATGTATGGAATATCTTTCAATAGCCAGTCCCGATATGGTCACCCGGATCCATCTCGATTATCTAGAAGCAGGGTCTGACGCGGTGGAAACTAACACATTCGGAGCCAATTCCATAAAGCTTTCGGAATACGGTTTGGGAGACAAAGTATACGATATAAATGTCACTTCGGCTAAACTGGCCAGAAAAACCGCGGATAAGTATTCTTCGGACGGGCAGGAAAGATATGTCGTAGGAACTATGGGTCCCACGGGGAAACTGCCGTCATCCTACGATCCCGTTATGGGAAATATAACTTACAAACGGCTTAAAGAGGTCTATTATGAGCAAGCATTGGCCCTGATAGACGGAGGAGCGGACGCTCTGCTGATAGAAACAGGGCAGGACCTTATGGAGATGAAAGCCGCGGTTAACGGCGCCAAAGCGGCCATTGGGTACAAAAGAAAAGATCTGGCTGTTCTCGCCCAGTGCACTTTGGCTAACAACGGAAGGATGCTTCTCGGGACGGAAGTATCGGCTGTCATGACGGTCATGGAGGCGGTAGGGGCCGACGTTGTAGGCCTTAACTGCAGTACTGGTCCGCTGGAGATGGAAAGCGGTCTAAAATTCCTTAATGCGAACAGTAAGGCGTTCATATCTTGTGTCCCCAACGCGGGTATGCCTATAGAAAAGAACGGCAAGGTCTCATATCCGCTGAAGAGCGATGAGATGTCGAAGCTCATCAAAAGGTTCATGGATGAATATAGAATAAACGTTATAGGAGGATGCTGCGGAACGACGCCGGAACATATACGCGAAATGAGATCGGTCATTGATCGTCCGAAGGACGCCCCCGGACGCAGAGCTTCTTTTTGCGCGGGATTTTACAGCGGAATAGATCTGACACGCGCGGAGAGGCCGATAAAAGTGGGTGAAAGGATAAACACCCAGGGTTCGCGTAAAATGAAGAAAATGCTGATCGCCGAGGATCATGACGGCATAGTGGAAATGGGTAAACTCCAGCAGAAACAGGGAGCGGACATACTCGACGTGTGCGCCGTTCTTACCGAAAGAGATACCGAATCGCGGGATGCCGTTACGATCATAAGAAGGCTCGGAGAAAGCGTGCAGGTACCGGTAATGATAGATTCTACGGACGCTGAGGTGATAGAAGCGGTCCTTGAAAATTATCCCGGAACAGCCTTGATAAATTCGGTCAATCTGGAAGACGGCGGTGAAAAAGCAAGACGGATATTTTCTTTAGCTAAAGAGCACGGCAGTTTTGTCATATGCCTGGCGATAGACGAAAAAGGCATGGGCAAGACCGTGCAACGTAAAATAGACATATCGGAACGCCTTTACGGGATGGCTGTCCGGGAATGCGGAGTTGATCCGTCCCGGCTGATATTTGATATGCTCACATTCACTTTGGGAACGGGAGAGAACGAGTACAGGGATTCGGGGATGAATACTTTTGAGGCGATAAGGACCTTTAAAAAGACTCATCCCGAAGTATTTACTTCTCTGGGTGTGAGCAATGTGTCTTTCGGTCTTACTCCCGCGTCAAGGGAGATACTGAACATGTCTTTTTTGGGGAACGCCGTTAAGTGCGGTCTGGATATAGCTATAATAGACCCCTCGAAATACATAAGTTATACCGATATCCCCGTAGAAGACCGAAAAATGGCGGAAGACCTTATTTTTAATAAAAAGAGCGATACGTTAGAACGGTTCATCAGACATTTCTCCGACAGGTCTCCCGGTCCTTCCTGCCGCGGAGATGCCGGCGAGGAAAAAACCCTTACCGTCGAAGAGAGAATTAAAAAATGCGTTATAGAGAGAGACAAAACAAGCATATTGGGTCTTCTAGAGGAAGCTATGGAGACCCGCGCGGCGGAATATATACTCAACGATATACTTATGAACGCGATGAAGGACGTTGGCGAAAAGCTTAACAGCGGAGAGTTGGTCCTGCCGTATGTTCTCCAATCGGCCGAAGTCATGAAGAAAGGGATAGAGTATCTCGAGAAATTCGTACGGTCCGATAAAAGTCCAAAAAGAGGTAAAGTCCTGCTTGCGACCGTGTTCGGCGACGTCCATGATATCGGAAAAAATCTTGTTAGAATGATCCTTGAGAATAACGGGTTCTCCGTGATAGACCTGGGAAAACAGGTTCCCGTAGAAAAGATAGTAGCGGAAGCGAGAAAACACAAAGTGGATGCCGTAGGTCTGAGCGCGCTTCTTGTCTCTACGGCAAGGCATATGAAGACATGCGTACAGGCCATGCATGACGCGGGATTGGATCATCCCGTTCTAATAGGAGGAGCCCCTACGAACAGGTATTTCGCGAAAGAGATATCGCTGCTGAAAGATGGGAGCGTATATCCGGGAGGGGTCTTTTATTCAAAAGACGCTTTCAGCGGACTGGCAACAATACAGGCCTTAAAAGATCCTTCGGGTAAGCGGCGTATGATGGAAGAATACCGTCAAGAGAAGAAAGATAAGAGTCCTCAAGAGGCGGTCGATCACGTGAAAACGCCTCGGTCAATGAATAAAGGAACAAAGGGAGAGGTTCCCATCCCGCCTTTTTTCGGGACAAGGGTGCTTGTGAACCTTCCGGCGGACGAGATATTTGAGCGGTTAGACCGGGATGTTCTTTTCAGATCCGCCTGGGGGATAAAGATGAAAGATGAAAAAGAGAAAGAGGATTTCATCAAGAAGGAAAGCGGCCCTATGTTCTTGGAGCTGAAGGAAGAGGCTCTGAAAAAAGGTTGGCTAGACCTTAAAGCGGTCTACGGATATTTTAGGACAGTGAAGAGGGGTAAAGAAATAGCGGTACTGGACGGAAAAGGGAAGGAAGCGCAGGTGCTGCGCTTTGACGGCGGGATCTACGCCGGCGGGATGTCTTTATCCGATTATTTTAACGAGAACGATATAACCGTATTCCAGGCCGTGACCGTAGGAGAAAAGATCGGCAAAGAGATAACCCGGCTCAATGAAAAAAAAGAGGTCAGTAAAGCCTTTCTTCTTCATGGAATGAGCGTTCATCTGGCGGAAGCGGTCGCGGAATACATGCACGGGCGTATACGTTCGGAATGGGGCCTGAGAAAAGAACAAGGTAAACGTTATAGCCCGGGATATCCTTTGTGGAGGGACCTTTCCGAACAGATAAAGATATTCGCTTTGCTTGACGCGGAAAAACGTATAGGGGTAGAGTTGACCGAGGGGTATCAGATGATACCGGAACAGTCTACTACCGCGATGATCCTGCATAATGATAAAGCGGAATATTAGGGTTAAAGAATAAGTAGGGGCACGGCATGCCGTGCCCCTACTTATTTTATAGAGGAGAGAAAATGGCGGAATGCAAGATCAAGAACAATATGACGAAATGCAATTGCAGTTATGAACCTTGCTCCAGAAAGGGGATCTGCTGCGATTGTCTGCATTACCATAGAAAGCAGGGAGAATTGCCGGCCTGTTATTTTCCGGATGGTGTTGAGCGCACGTATGACCGCAGTATAAAGCGATTTGTGGAATTGAATAAATAAAAGGTCAAAAGGATCGGTGTATATCCCATGCTCAAACAGTCCTCGTCCGGAATGTCGGAGGGCTGGTCGAGTTCGGGAGAACTCGACACTTCCTCGGACATTGCGTCCTCGGTCGCGGAACTGCGCGTGGGATATACCACCGATCCTTTTTAAGATTTAGGCAATTGGGGAGGGGTGCCGTGGCAGATCTCGGGATCATTGAGATCCCTCGATCTGCATATGTAAATATTGTACAGGTCGCGGAACTCGGCGTGGGATATACCATTGGGAGAAACAGGGAACTGTTCCTAATTTAACTGTCGTTCATACTATAAACTAAATACCATCCTTCTTAGTTCTTCCTTTTTCGGGCTTACTGGTAGAACTTCGAAGAGACTTCGTACCAGAACTTGTTTCTGCGTAGCCATACCAGCGAGCCCTATTGTTTAACGGCGAAGCAGAATACCAAACACCATTTATTGATTATGAAAACTAAATACGATATTATCGTTGTCGGCGGCGGTCATGCCGGATGCGAAGCGGCTCTTGCGGCCGGCCGTATGGGCCTGAAGACGCTTCTGGTAACGATGGACAGGAAGAAAATAGGGTACACTTCCTGTAATCCTTCTATAGGCGGGACCGGCAAAGGACAGCTTGTCAAAGAAGTGGACGCGCTTGGCGGAGAGATGGGGAAAGCCGCGGACGCTTCATGCATACAGTATCGTATGCTTAACGCCTCAAAGGGGTATGCCGCCCGTTCATCCAGAATGCAGATAGACAGGGCCAAGTATAATAGCTACATGGTCCGGTGCATAGACGGGCAAAAGGATCTGGATGTGCTTGATGGTGAGGTAAAGGAGATATTGACCGGATCGGGTATATGCCGCGGAGTGCGGACATCCGAAGAGGAGATCCTGTCGGTATGCACTGTTCTTTCAACAGGCACTTTTATGAACGGAGTCATACATGTGGGTATGGAACATCATGACGGAGGGCGTATAGATGAGAATGCTTCGCACGGATTATCCGGTAATCTTTCCGAGCTGGGACTGCGCGTGGGACGGTTGAAGACGGGAACACCGGCAAGGATAGACGGAAAAACGATAGATTTCTCCGTAATGGAAGAACAGGGTAGTGACAGCAGGATCATACCCTTCTCTTTTTCTAACAAAAATATACCGCTTGAACAAAAACCCTGCTATCTGACCAGGACCAATAAAAGGACCCATGAGATCATTAGAGAAGGCATGGACAGGTCGCCGCTGTATACCGGAAAGATAAAGTCTACTGGTGTAAGGTATTGCCCGTCCATAGAGGATAAAATAACCAGGTTCCCTCACAGGGATTCCCATGTTATCTTCCTGGAACCCGAAGGGCTCAATACGGATGAATATTATCCTAACGGGATATCGACGAGCCTGCCTTTGGATGTCCAAGAGCGTATGATACACAGTATCAAAGGTATGGAAAAAGCGAAAATAAATAAACCCGGATACGGTATAGAATACGATTACATCGATCCCACACAGCTTATGCCGTCTCTGGAAACAAAGATCATAAAAGGGCTTTTCGTGTCGGGTCAGATCAACGGGACCACAGGTTACGAAGAGGCTGCGGCGTTGGGGTTAATGGCGGGGATAAACGCGTCGCTTAAATGCAGAGGAGAAGAAGCGTTGGTTATCGACAGGGCACAGGGGTATATAGGCGTGCTGATAGATGATCTTGTGACAAAGGGGACTAAAGAGCCTTACCGCATGTTCACTTCGCGCGTAGAATACAGGATAATTATCAGGGAAGATAACGCGGATATCAGGCTCACGGACATGGCCGTTCGGATCGGGCTTGCCGGAAAAAAAGAGAAAGCCAGAGTTGAGGAAAAATACGCCAACGTGAACAGAATAAAAGAGTGTATGAAAGCGGCGAAGCTTCTCGGTAAACTGAAAAGACCGGAAGTGTCCTACGAGGACCTTGCCGCCGAGAACAGGGATATAGAGGGTCTTTCTTATTATGAGAAGGTACAGCTGGAAGTTGACGTGAAATACGCCGGATACATAGAAAGAGAAATATCAAAGGTCCAAAAATTCGAGAACCTGGAAAAAATAAGGATATCGAAAGATTTTGATTATTTCGGGACGGAAGGTCTGTCGACCGAAATAAAGGAAAAACTTTCTTCGATAAGACCCATTTCATTAGGGCAGGCTTCAAGGATATCAGGAGTGACCCCTGTAGCAATATCCATACTTATGGTCAAGTTGAGGAAGAAGTAAATGAGCACATAACTTATGCGACCGTAGGAAGCATAAGTTATAAGCGCGAATTTACCCAGCCCTTTTGATCATAGTAAGAACTAAAAGGGCTGGGTCAGAAGTCAGAAGACAGACGTCAGAGGGTAGAGGATAAAAGAAGAGCCAAAGTGTCAGAGGGACGAAGGAAGAGGGGTTAAAAAGTTAAGGGTGGAAGTTCTGTGGACACCTTTCCCGGGGAAGTGTAAACCTACCCCTCAAGATGTCCCCAGAATATATTTTTACTGGTTACAGGGAACAGGCAACAGGCAACTGGTTGCTATTCGTACGGCACAAATCACGACTCACAAATTACGAATTACGTTTAAGCATCAGTCAGTATAACTCTATGCTCTGTGCCCTGTGCTCTATGCTATTAGCAGTTTAAAATATTAAAAGGTCGAAGGCCCAGTTAAATAAAGTTACCAGAAACCGGTTACCAGTTACCAGAAGAAAGATGTAGTTTACTGGTTACAGAAAACAGGCAACTGGTTACTTTAAAGAAGCTACTTGTTCACGAGTCACGAGTCACGAAAATATGCGATACTATTCCTTCAAACAATACGTGCAGGAAACCTACGGCGAGAACGTCAAGAAGATCGGTCTTAACGCGGGGTTCGGATGCCCGAACAGGATCGATGAGGACGGTTTGGGCGGATGTATATTCTGCAACGAGGAAGGATACAGTAACTATGCCGGACAAGCATTGTCCTTGGACGCTCAGATATCAGGATCCATAAAAGAGATGAAGAAGAGAAGAGATGTGCGGAAATTTATAGCGTATTTTCAGAACGGGACAAGTACCAATGCGGAACCTTCGGAACTTAAAAGAGCATATGACGTCATACGGGGATTCCCCGAGATCATAGGCCTGTCCATCTCTACACGGCCGGATTGTGTTGATGATGAAAAATTGGATCTTATAGCCGGATATATGGATGATTATGACGTTTGGGTCGAATACGGGATGCAGTCGTTAAGTGATGATATTCTGAGAAGAATGAACAGGGGGCATACGTCCGGTCAGACCATAGAGGCTATTGAAAGAACGGCAAAAAGGGGGATAAAAGTCGGAGTTCATATTATGATAGGAGGGATGGGGCAGTCGCGGGAAGATATCATTAAGATCGCGGAACGCATCTCCGGCCTTCCCGTAGACGGGGTCAAACTGCATATGCTTCATGTACTGAAAAATACCCCGATGGAAAAGATGTACGAAAGCGGATCCGTAAGGATGCTTAGTCTGGATGAGTATGCGGGTTATGTATGTGATTTTATCGAGCATCTGAGAAGCGATTGCGTTATAATGAGATTGATATCCGATGCCAAGCGAGATCTGATCGTCGCGCCGAGATGGATGGAAGATAAGCTGGAAGCCGTCAGATACATAGAAAGGGAAATGGAAAAGAGAGGTGTTCGGCAGGGAAGCATGTTATCCTAGATCCGTCCGTTAGGAAGCGGCATAGACCTTCTTCTGCAGGGCCGGACGAAAGCATGGATAATTTTCTTCTTTTACTGGAACCTAGTATTGTGATATCATAATGGCCTGGAATTTAAAAATATCAGCGGGAGGTTAACATGAGAGTAAGAAATATTGTATGCGTGCTATTTGTTCTGGTAATGGCCATAGTTCCCATAGCGGAAAGTTTCGGTGGAGATAATTCCTCGAATCTTCTTAGGGAAGGTCTGCTTGGAGCGGGCGCAGGCGCTGTAGGCGGAGCGGCTTCGGGGGCTAAAGGGGGAGATGTCTGGAAAGGAGCTCTTGCCGGCGCTGGAGTGAATATAATAGGCGGCGCTCTGCTTGATTCCATAAGCGGGGAGAAGGTCAAAAAAGTAGAGGAAGTAGATTCTTCTGCGCCTAGGACTGCCTATTCTGACGGTTATGAGGACGGATACAGTAACGGGTATAAAAAAGGTTATACGGACGGGTATAAAGACGGGTTAAAAGAGGCTTACAGCAGCTCTAAATAAGCCCTTAGATCTTTTACCCATTCGCCCCGCCGAAATCCCGTGCTTTAGCGCGGGAGAAATAACTGTGGCTCAGGATCAATTAGGAACCCTTCGGCTTCGCTCAGGGCAAGCGAGCCCCGGTCTTTAGACCGGGGTATCGGTGAATTGACGTAAAAATAACGGGGGCACAATTTCGCTTAAAGACGGCTCTTTCGGGATCGTCTTGGAACAGAGGCGTTGTGTTCCCGTTTTTTCTAGCAGCGGACAGACAGGTCAAATTAGGACTCCATGGATATAGAAAAGTTCAGAAAACTGCCTATTATGGGCATATTGAGAGGTGTTCAAGAAAGATCTTTGGAAGGTCTTTTTTCCTGTGTCTGCGAAGCCGGGCTTGAGACCGTTGAGATAACCATGAATACGCCGGGAGCGTCCGGACTTATTTCCAAAGCCAGAAGTATAGTTAAAGGCAATATCAGTATCGGTGCCGGAACGGTACTTTCCGTGGACGATCTGAAAAAAGCGCTGAATGCCGGTGCCGAATTTATTGTTTCACCCGTTCTGATAAAAAATGTCGTGGCCGAGTGTTGCAAAAAGAATATCCCGGTATTCCCGGGCGCCCTTACCCCTCAAGAGGTCCTGACAGCCTACGAGGCTGGAGCATCTATGGTAAAGGTCTTTCCGGCCGAGACTTTCGGACCGGCCTACATCAAACAGCTCAAAGGGCCCTTGAACAATATCCCTCTTATGGCTGTGGGAGGCATAAAACTTGAGAATATCGAGGAATATTTTTCCTCAGGAGCTGATGCCGTGGCTTTTGGAGGAAGCGTTTTTAAAGAAGAGTGGCTTAATAGGGAGGACTTCGGGTCCATTGAAAAGCTGGTACGACAATATGTAGAGAAAGTGCGGTCGGTGAAGGATACTACACGCGGGAGCGTGTAGAGGACCCCACACTTCCGTGTGGGGAATGGGTCAAAACTATAATAGGCATATCGTGAAAATAATATCATGGAACGTTAACGGGATACGCGCTATAAAGAAAAAAGGTTTTCTTGAGTGGCTTAGAAAAGAGTCTCCGGATGTGCTCTGTCTGCAGGAGACAAAGGCCCGGCCCGAGCAGCTGGACCGCGACATAGATCCTCCTGAAGGATATTTTGCTTATTGGAACAATCCTGACCGCAGAGGATATGCCGGCGTTTCGGTATTCACTAAGATCGAACCGCATTCGGTAAAAACCGATTTTCCTTCAGGACGATTAGATACGGAAGGCAGAGTGCTCATACTTTATTTCGAGAAGTACGTTCTTATTAACGTTTATTTCCCGAACGGCGGATCCCGTCCGGAAAGGCTGGGATATAAACTAAAATTTTATGACAAATTTCTTGATTTTATTGATGGATTTAAGGATAAAAAGTTAATTGTATGCGGTGATGTTAATACCGCGCATAAGGAGATAGATCTAGCGCGTCCCAAGCAGAACGAAAATGTATCAGGGTTCTTGCCGGAGGAACGTAAATGGATAGACAAAATGGTGTCACACGGGTTCATCGATACGTTCAGGCATTTCAACAAAGAACCGGGTCAATATACATGGTGGGATTACAAAACAAGGTCGCGTGAAAGAAACGTAGGGTGGAGGATAGATTATTTTTTTGTTACAGAAAACACTATTCCCTTGGTGAAAAAAGCGTTTATTTTAAAAGATGTCATGGGATCCGACCACTGTCCTGTGGGGATAGAGGTAAAAGTTTAAATAGTTCGTTAATGGCATAGAGCATAGGGCACAGAGCACAGGCGCCGAGAACGTAATGTTCGAGGTGGGCAAAACGTCCCCGTTTTGACGCAGATGAATGAGAGACGAGGGATGAAGGACGAAGGACGGGAGATAACCGGCGGCGTGTAATGTTTTATGTGTTACGTGGAATGGAGGAAGAACACTTCCGCATACTTTTGTACCGTTTGCTAATTTAGCTTTGAATGTGGCACTTTTTTTGTGTTTAAAGGTGGCCCCAGAGCTAGAAGACAGAGGACGGAAGTCAGAAGTCAGAAGACAGAAGTCAGAGGACAGAAGGAAGAACCAAGACAAGTATTAAGTGTTAAGTGGTAAGTATTAAATGGTAAAGGAAAACATGAAAATAGTTCACAAAAATATATATGGGATAGTAGTTTCTCTGTTTGTTGTCGCAGGCATGCTGGCAGGATGTTCCGAAGAACCTCTGACGCTTGATATCAGCGGCAGATGCGCGGTCATACGCGAGATGAAGAATGGAAAAGTGCTGTATGAAAAAAACCCCGACGACAAATTCCCGCCGGCTTCGACCGCTAAGATAATGACAGCGCTGATAGTCCTCGAGAAGATCGATCCTAATGAATATATTGTGTCTACTCCGGAGGCCGTAAAAGTAGAACCTACTGTCGCGGGTCTGGCCGGCGGAGTCAGTTATAAAGCAAAAGACCTGATCTCCGCGTTAATGATAAAGTCAGGTAATGACGCGGCAAGGGTCATCGCGCATCATATCGCCGGCAGTGAAGAACTTTTTGCCAGAATGATGAACGATAAAGCCAAAGAACTCGGGATGAACGATACGTATTTTGCCAACGCGTCGGGACTTCCCGCGGAAAAAAAAGACACGCAGTACATAACGGCGAAAGACCTGTGTACGCTTATGCGGTATGCGGCGGGCCGTAAGGACCTTTTGGAGACCATGTCGTTGAAACAGGACGAAATAATAGGAAGCGATAAAAAGAGTATACTCCTGAAGACCCACAATAAGGCGCTCTTGAAACGGGAGGACGGTCCTTGGGGAAAGACCGGATATACCAAGGAAGCAAAACGTACGTTCGCCGGTGTCGACCCTTCACTCGAACCCAAGATAGTTTTTGCCGTTCTTCAGTCGGAGGATCTATGGAAAGATATATGTGCGCTCAATGATCAAGGTTTGATCGCATATGAGAAGAGCCATAGGTCTCTGCTCGAAATGGCTATAGGATGGGTGAAGGCATTAGTGAATGGAAAGATAGTTCGTAGTTAGTAGTTCATAGTTCATAGTTCGTAGTGAGGGCCTAGCAAATAGATATTTACGACTATCAACACCGAACTACGAACATCGAACTCAGAACTCTTAAACCGTTCAACTGAATGTACGATTTAGCTTGACGATATATCCGCTATATAAGTATCATGTGTAAGTCATGAGAGACAAATTCCCCATAGCATTTTTTTGGCATATGCATCAACCGATGTATAAAGACCTTGTCACGGGAAAATATGCTCTTCCCTGGGTGAGGCTGCACGCTACCTATTCGTACATGGATATGGCGGCGATATTGTACGATTTCCCGGATATAAAATGCACGTTCAATCTTACCCCCTCCCTCATATGGCAGCTTCTTGATGTGTCATCCGAAGGAACTATAGACGATACCTATCTTGAGCTTTCTTCGAAACAAGCCTCTGAACTTACGGATAATGATAAATGTTTTCTGCTCAAGAACTTTTTTTCCTGTGATCCTAATAACGCTATATCTTCCTTCAAAAAATACGCTGAACTTTTTTCTAAAAGGGAAGGAAGCCTTAAAGAGCAGGATCTGCTTATTAAAAGCCGGAAATTTACCGTTGCCGAGTTCAGGGATCTCCAGGTGCTCTTTAATCTAGCGTGGTGCGGCTTTACGCTTAAGAAAAAAGATCCCGTAATAAAAGAACTTATAAAAAAAGGTTCGGGTTATACTGAAGAAGATAAAACTGCGCTTTTTAAAAGACAGAAAGAGGCGGTGGCGCTTGTTCTGCCCGCGTATAAAAAACTGCAGGACGAAGGACGGATAGAGATAACGACATCACCGTTCTATCACCCGATATTGCCGTTATTATGCAGAGGTAAGGATGACGAGGGGTTCGATTTTACCCAAGACGCGAAAGTTCAGGTAGAAAAGGCCCTAGATCTTTATAAAAAGGTCTTCGGGCGTTCTCCCAAAGGGATGTGGCCGCCCGAAGGAAGTGTCAGCCAGAATATAATACCGTTCCTTGCGGACCGGGGGATCGAGTGGATAGCCACCGACGAAGGCATACTTATGGAGTCCTTTAAGGGGTATGACGGGTCCCGGGATGAACTCATATACAAGGTCTTTACCGCGAAAGAGGACGGTAGAGAGATAGATCTTATCTTCCGCGATATAAACATATCCAACGCGATAAGTTTCAGATATTCGCACATGCCGTCGAAAAAAGCCGCCGCGGACCTTATAAAGGACCTTAAAGGTATAGCTTCTTTCTGCGCGTTAAAAGGGGGGGAGCATTTAGCTTCAATAATACTGGACGGGGAAAATCCCTGGCCGTATTATCCCTGCGGCGGAGAAGCGTTCCTTAAGACCGTATATAAGGATCTTTCTTCAAATCCTCAACTGGCCACCGTAACGGTCAGCGAATACCGTGCCGTTAATAAGGAAAGAAAAAGCATCCCTAAATTGTTCAGCGGATCGTGGATAAACCGTAACTTCAAGAAGTGGATAGGGTCGCCTCAAAAAGACAAGGCATGGGAGTATCTGAGAAAAGCGCGCAGAGAACTCTTCAGTCTGGATGAACAAAAAAAAGAAGCGTTAGAAGAGCTTTATATCGCCGAAGGGAGTGATTGGTTCTGGTGGTACGATGATTTCGGCACGGAGCTTAATTTTATTTTTGATGAACTTTTCCGGAAACATCTGCTCAATATATATAACATAATCGGACGTCCCGCGCCGTACGGCCTGGCCGAGCCTATACCGCCTGTTCTTGGTATACAAGGTCTTCCCGAAGGTCCGGCAAAAGGGGAAATGGCGCGTCAGGAAAAAATATTGTTCGTTTCATCGGAATCCGTCCCGTTCGCTAAGACCGGGGGCTTGGCAGATGTATCAGGAAGCCTTCCCAAGGCATTATTGTCGGCAGGAGCGGATATAAGCGTCATCATGCCGCTATATAAATGCGTGCGGGAGATGAAAGATCTTGAGCTGATAAAGGAAAAAAGCGTAAAGAAAAGCGCTTTTCTCGGCGGCACACACGGATTCGATGTTTATTCCGCGAGACATGGAGGGGTTACCACTTATTTTATAGATAACCGTCATTTTTTTGACAGAGACGGTCTATACGGGACGGAAAAAGGGGATTATCCGGATAACGGGCTGAGGTTCGCGTGTTTCTCAAAAGCCGTCCTGGCGGTGGTAAATGAAATGGACCAGAAACCGGATATCATACATTGCAACGATTGGCAGACCGCGCTTATACCCTTTTATCTGCGTTTCGAGCTCAGCAGCGATAAACATTTCAACGGTATCAGAACGTTGTTCACCGTACATAATATGGCGTATCAGGGTATTTTTGGGCGCGGGATAATGTCCAGAATAAACATTCCCGAGAGATTTTTCAATATGGATGACCTGGAATTCTACGGTAGTATAAATTTCATGAAAGCGGGGATATTGTATTCGGACGCGGTCAGTACCGTTAGCCGGCGTTACGCCAGAGAGATAATGACGCCGGGATTCGGAGCGGGACTTGACGGACTTGTACGTAAAAGAAAAGATTTTCTGTATGGGATACCTAACGGGGCGGATTATTCCGTATGGAACCCCAAAAGCGACAAGAATATAAAAAAGAACTATGATGCCGAAAACCTTAAGAACAAAATGATATGCAAGAAAGACCTTATCGAGCATACGGGGCTTGATATCCCGGAGGAAGCTCCGCTAATAGGCGCCGTGACGAGACTTGCGGACCAAAAAGGAATGGATCTTCTGGCGGAGATAGCCGGAAGCCTCACGGAAAGGGGAGCGGGACTTGTGATCTTGGGTAAAGGAAATGAGGGGTATAACAGAATGTTCTCGGAACTTGCGGCGAGATATCCCGGGAAAATATATGTGTGCAACGATTTCAATGATGAACTGGCCCATAAGATCGAAGCCGGATGCGACATGTTCGTTATGCCGTCCAGGTATGAGCCGTGCGGATTGAACCAGATGTACAGCCTGAAATACGGCACTATACCCATAGTCAGAGCAACGGGAGGTTTGGATGACGCTATAGTGGATTTTGATGAGTCCGGAAAAGAAAGCAACGGGTTCAAGTTCGCTTCAGCCGACAAACGGTCTCTTTATAGTGCGGTCGAACGGGCCTTAAGAGTTTACCGGGATAAAGAAGAATGGACCAAGCTCATGAAGAGAGCCATGGGATATGACTTTTCATGGACTGTCTCCGCCGAAAAATACATGCAGTTATATAGGGACATGATAGGAAGGGAAAGATAAGATGAAAACAGATTTCGCGATGGTCATCCATTTTCATCAGCCGGTCGGTAATTTTGACGATGTTATCGGACGGGCCAGTGACATGTGTTATATCCCTTTCTTGAACACATTAACACGTTACCCCGGGATAAAAATGACGTTCCATTTTACAGGTTGTCTTCTGGAATGGGCAGAGAAGAACCGTCCTGAAATAATAGATATAGTGAAAGGTCTGACGGCCCGAGGTCAGGTGGAGATGATAAGCGGAGGGTTCTATGAACCCATTCTGCCGTCTATCCCCGAGAGGGACCGTCTTGGCCAGATAAGGATGCTTAACGATTATATAAAGAAAGTATTTTTATCACAGCCCAAGGGGGCTTGGGTGGCGGAGAGGGTATGGGAACCCGCGCTGCCGTCGGTGCTCAGTAAGGCCGGTATCAAATATACCGTACTGGATGACACACATTTCTTATACGCGGGACTAAAAAAAGAGGATACTTATTGCCACTATATTACCGAAGATTGTTCCAATACAGTAGCGGTCTTTCCGTCCGACAAAACATTGAGATATCATATCCCCTATAAAATGCCCCGTGAATGCATGGATTATATGAGGGATATAAGGTCCAGGGTGCATGATCCTTTGTTCGTTTACGGTGATGACGGGGAAAAATTCGGAGAATGGCCGGGAACGCATAAGTGGGTATACGAGGAGAAATGGTTGGAAAAGTTTTTCAGCGAACTGAAAAAAAATTCCGATTGGCTTGATACCGTAACCCTTTCGGAATGCTATGAGAAAAGAAAACCCGGGGGGCGCATTTACATACCTACGGTATCTTACGAAGAAATGCTGGAATGGGCGCTTCCGGCTGAGATCGGAGAGAGATTCGAAGGAGTAATGAATGATATAAGGAACTCGGGGAAAGAAGAATGGTATAAGCCGTTCATAAGAGGCGGGTTTTGGAGGAATTTTTTCACAAAATATCCCGAATCCAATAATATGAACAAAAAAATGATATATGTGAGCAATAAACTGGAAGAAATGAGAGGTTCTAAGCACGGGAAGACCGCCGCTTTCGGTGAGGCCGAAAAAGAACTTTTCCGCGGGCAGTGTAACTGCGCCTATTGGCACGGGGTGTTCGGAGGGCTTTATCTGTTCCATCTCAGAAGGGCCATATACGAGCATCTGGTGCGAAGTGAAGCCATTATGGACAGTATAGTGTATGGTAAAGGTGATATGCTGACATGTGATGTCCGTGACGTGGATTCCGACGGTCATGATGAGATAGTCTTGGAAAACAGGAAAATATCATTATACTTAGACCCTGACAGAGGCGGAAGCCTGAAAGAGTTAGACCTTAAAACTGTCCCGTGTAATTTGATAAATTCTCTATCCAGGAGGAAAGAGGTATACCATAAAAAGATCAAGGAGAACGCGGGCCGCTCGGCTAACGATAACGGGGCCAAAGCCAGGACGATACACGACGGGATACAGCAAGCCGAGGCAGGGATAGAAAGCCATCTTAGTTATGACAACTATGACAGGGTAAGCCTGGTCGACCATTTTATGGAAGAACGCACCGAAAAAGAAACGTTCAAAAAATGCGAGCATAAAGAGCTCGGGGATTTTGTTCTGGGTGAATATGTTTCCGCGGTAGAGAAGAAAGAAGATGATATCTTGGTCAAGATGATCCGGGACGGGAACATAAACGGCATAAGCGCGAGAGTCGAGAAGACCGTTACTTTGACGAAAAAAGGCGAAGGGTTCAAAGCGGCCTACAATGTTAAGAATAACGGAGAGGACCATATTCGAGCCGTGTTCGCCCCGGAGATAAATATTACTATGCCGGACGCGGACAGCGAAAGATACGAGATAACGATAAACGGCAAAAGCAGCGGCGCAGGTCTAAAAGACGATATGACCGCTTCCGAAATGGATAGTTTTCTCATTATGGACCATAAGAAAGAGGTATCCTTAAAAATAGAGGCGAACAGGACATGTGGATTATGGGCCTTTCCGGTGAGAACGGTCTCACAGTCAGAGAAAGCATATGAGCTTAATTACCAGAGCACAGCGGTGATCCCGAGAGTCCATCTGGACCTGGCGCCCGGGAAGATATTTAGTTTTTGTTTAGATATAGAAATAATATCTGCTTGACAATAGCTAGATAGAAGAGTTAGAATTTACAAATAGATAGTTTCCCGCGGCGATGTACTTTGTAAATGTGTTCAAGAACATTTTAGCAGAGGGGATAGATGCATTACATTCACAAAATGAAGAGAGAGATACCGGGCGGTTATGGGGACAATAAAATAATCCTCATGGCTAGAGATCCGCACACTCTTTTTTCGTATTGGGAAGTCCAGCCGGGCGTTCTGCACGCGGCGGAAGAGGACATAAGAAAGAAGGGACAGACACATTACAGAAGGATATTGAGGGTATACCAGACAGACGGCGATATGACCGCCCCTACCCCGGTGATGGATCTTGAGATAAACGATTACGCGAACAGCTGGTATATAAACGGAGTAGATCCCGGAAGAAAATGGATCATAGATATAGGGCTCCTATACGGATCGGGTGAATTTTTTACGCTGGCCCGTTCGAATGTCACGATAACTCCTTCCAACCGTATGGCGGAAGTTTCCGATGCCGAATGGATGAGCCCTAAGGGTCTATACGGCGGCTTATCGTGCGGGTCCGATGGGGAAGGTATAGGACAAAGTTCTATCGATTTTCCTTCCAGCGACAGTATTTCATCACGCATGTCCGGTTCTTCCGGATCCTTTGTTTTTGGAGAATAAAATGGCAAAAGGTTATCTAGCTTTAGTTCTGCACGCGCACTTGCCGTTCATCCGCCATCCCGAACATGAGAGTTTTCTGGAGGAGACCTGGTTCTTCGAAGCGATAACCGATACTTATGTCCCTCTCGTTAATGTCTTCGACTCCCTTTTATCGGAAGGAACGGATTTCCGTATAACGGTCTCCTTGAGCCCGACGCTTATAACCATGCTGAGGGACGACCTCCTCGTATCCAGATACCTGAGTCATCTGGATAAGCTTATCAAACTGGCTTCGCTTGAGACCGAAAGAACGGCTTCGGACGCGGACCTTAACCGGCTCGCGAACATGTATCTGGACAGGTACACTAATGCGAAACGCGTTTTTTCCGAAAAATACGGCAACGATCTTACCTCCGCTTTTAAAAAATTCCAGGACCTGGGAAAAGTCGAGGTCATCACATGCTGCGCTACGCACGGCTATCTGCCCCTTATGGACATGTATAAGCCGGCTATAAGGGCTCAGGTAAAGGTGGCCGTTGATACCTACAAAGAAGTTTTCGGAAAAGGTCCCAAAGGGGTATGGCTTCCGGAATGCGGATACTATCCCGAACATGATAAAATTTTAGCGGAGTACGGTATACGTTATTTCTTTGTGGAAGCGCATGGCGTATTGTTCGGCAGCCCGCGACCGAAATACGGGGTGTACAGTCCGTATCTTACAAAGTCAGGGACGGCCGTCTTCGGCAGAGATATAGAAAGCTCTAAGGCCGTATGGAGTTCGAAAGAAGGGTATCCGGGGGATTATAATTATCGGGAGTATTACCGCGACATAGGGTTCGACCTGGATTACGATTATGTGAAGCCTTTTATCAACGGATGCGGGACCCGTGTCAATACCGGAATAAAGTATCATAGAATAACGGGAAAGGGTGACAATAAAGAGCTATATCATCGTGAAAGGGCCATGAATACGGCGTCAGATCACGCGGGAAATTTTATGTTCAACCGGCAAAAACAGGTCGAACATCTGTCGGGCGTGATGGACCGTAAACCCGTTATAACATCGCCCTATGACGCCGAGCTTTTCGGTCACTGGTGGTTTGAAGGCCCTGAATGGCTGTCTTTTTTGTTCAAAAAGATGTGTCATGATCAGGATGATATAAAACCGATAACGCCCTCCGAGTATATGGATATGTACGACGATTACCCGGTCATAGAGCCTTCTTCCTCAAGCTGGGGATATAAGGGTTACAGCGAGATGTGGCTGGATGGGTCGAATGACTGGATATACAGACATCTTCATAAAATGGCGGAGCTTATGATAAAGGCGGCCAATGATCACAAGAACGCGGAAGGTATAGCCGCCCGGACCCTGAACCAAATGGCGCGGGAACTGCTTCTGGCACAGTCCAGCGACTGGGCGTTCATTATGAGAACGGGAACCTTTTCAGAATATGCCGTTGAAAGAACGAAAGACCACATCGCCAGATTCCTTACTCTGCACGCGCAGCTCAGGAACGGCAGTATAGACGAAAAACTTCTGAGCGACGCCGAGAGCAAGTATAACGTCTTCGGTAATATCAATTACAGTATGTACGAAGGATAAACGCAAGTTATTCCCGGGCCGAGGATCGATCCGGGAAGGATATATGTTCAGGAAACATTAAAAAAAAAGGAAGGGAGAGCCATGGTCAAGAAAATGATAAAGAGCATCAAAGATAATGCGGTTAAGAAAAAAACGGCCGCAACGGCAAAAAAGGGAACCTCGATCTGGGCGCAGGCAAGTAAGGGTAAAAAAAACATAACGGGGGACTTGTTCACGCTTACGGCAAAAGAGGCATATAACCTTTATCTGCAGAGAGGCGGAGGACACGGCGACGATCAAAGCGATTGGTATACCGCTGAAAGAAAAGTCATGTCTATGATAAAAGGAAAGAGAACATAGCCGAAAAAAAGGGTCATAGTTAATGAAAGAAGTATTGTGCGTCATATTAGGGGGGGGCAGAGGAACGCGTTTATTCCCCCTTACTAAAGAACGATGCAAACCGGCTGTGCCCCTTTTTGGGAAATACAGGCTTATAGACATCCCGGTGAGTAACTGCCTTAATTCGGGGTTTAACCGCATATATATCCTCACCCAGTTCCTGTCAGAATCGCTCAATAAACATATAAACCGCACTTATAAGATGGAGCCTATGACAAAGGGTTTCATAGAGATCATGGCGGCGGAACAGTCCATGGACGATACGGATTGGTTCCAAGGCACGGCCGACGCCGTTAGGAGATGCCTGAAACATTTCGGGAATCCGGCGATAAAATATATTTTTGTTCTTTCGGGAGACCAGCTGTACAAAATGGATCTGGGTGAGATATATCTCCGGCATTTGGAAAGAAAAGCCGAGATAACATTGGCCTGCAATGAGGTGCCGTCGGATAAAGTCAAAGAATTAGGCATTTTAGGGGTAGATGGGGACCTTAGGATAAATAAATTCGTTGAAAAACCTAAAGATATTTCCGAGATAAAGGGTTTATCGGTCAAGGTAGGCGGAAAAGAAAAATATCTGGGTTCGATGGGAATCTATCTGTTCAATAAGTCCGCGCTGATGGATATCTTATCCAAGGATAACAGGGCGGATTTTGGAAGAGAGATCATTCCCGACGTGATACACGAAAGGGACGCTTACGCTCATGTTTTCAGCGGCTATTGGCGGGACATAGGGACGATAAAGAATTTTTATGAGGAGAACCTTTCTCTCACGGACCCTATGCCTCCCCTCGATATGTTCGAGGAAAAATGGCAGATATTCACAAGGACCCGTTATCTTCCGCCGGCTAAATTCGAGGACAGTCATATCCAGAACAGTATAGTGGCCGAAGGGGCGATAGTGCTCTCGGCGACCATAAAACATTCCATAATAGGTCTCCGTTTCAGGGTGGATAAAGATTCGGTCATAGAAGATACGGTAGCTATGGGATGTGATTATTACGAGACCGTTGATGAGATGGAGAAGAACGCGGCGGACAATATTCCCCCCCTGGGGATAGGAAAGAATTGTATTATCAGGAAAGCTATAATAGACAAAGACGCCAGGATCGGGAATAATGTGAAGATCATCAATAAAGACGGACTTACCGACCATGACGGGCCCAATTACTACATAAGGGACGGAATAGTCATCATAGGTAAAAAGTCCGTCATCCCTTCAGGTACCGTTATATAAGGCAATAAGAAGTCATTAAAGATACGCAAAGCGCATAGGGCAAAGAGCCTGCGGCCGGCACTATGCGATTAATAGTTTGAAGGTCTGTTGAGCAAAGTTACCGGTTACCAGTTACCAGAAAAAAGACGCGGAATGTCGTGTAATGTTTTATGTGTGATGTGTGATGGAAAGAAGCAGTCTGAAAGTTGAGGGTGGAAGTTCTGAGGACACTCTTCCCGTGGGGGTATAAGCCCTGGCCGAAGAATGTCCCCAGAATATATTTTTATTTCTGTTCGCGCTATACGACATACGCTATACGATATACGAATAAAATGCGTGCTCTATGCTCTGCGCGCTATGCGATCGATGAAAGCCAAATTTTACCACGCGAGAGAGCTAATAGTTCAGAGGAGAGATATATGATAGTGCTTGGCATAAGCGGCAGCCCCCGTAAAGACGGGAATTCCGACAGGCTTTTGGATATAGCTTTGGCAGAGGCCGAAAAGACCGGCGCAAAGATCAGAAAGATCGTGATAAACGATCTGGATATCTCTCCCTGCAGGGAAGAAGAATACAGTAAGATCAGCGATGAAGGATTCTCTGTTATCAAAGACGGTATGGACCAGGTCTTTAGGGCGATAAACGAAAGTGACCGTATCATATTGGCTTCGCCGATATTCTTCGGAAGCCTATCCGCTCAGATAAAGACCATGATAGACCGGTTCCAGAGCGTATGGATATCCGAACATGTGTTCAAGAAAAAAGTATACAGCAAACGGATCAAGGGAGCCTTTATCTGCGCGGGTGCGGCGGACCGGAAAGATTTTTTCGCTAACGCGTCATCTATTGTGAAACATTTCTTCGCGACCATCAACGCGGAATATAGCGACGAGCTTTTCTGTCCGGGACTTGACGGTAAAGGAAGCGTTATGAACCATCCGGAATTCCTCGAAGCGGCCGGGAAGATGGGGAAAAGACTGGCGACGTAGGGGCACGGCATGCCGTGCCCATTTTAAATCCATTATCGAACATATACCCGCTATCGAAACCGGTGTTTTTATAGGGCACGGCATGCCGTGCCCCTACTATGCGCTGTGCGATAATTGAAAGGACATCGATGTTGTCATGTAAGAAATGCGAAGCTAAATGCTGCAAGTATTTTGTTCTCCAGATAGACACTCCTAAAGAAAAAGACGATTTTGAGAACGTAAGGTGGTACTTGGCCCATAAAGAGATAAATGTCTTCATCGATAAACGGAAGTGGTATTTGGAAGTCCGGAATGAATGCAGGTATCATACCAAAGAGAACGGCTGCAGAATATATAGTACGCGTCCGGACATATGCCGCGAACATAGCGTATCGACCTGTGAATTCATGACCGGGGATTTTGAGCACGGAAAGGTTTTTACGAAACTGGAAGATCTTGATAAATATCTTGCGGAAAGGTTCAAGGGCAGGATGGGGTATGGGAGAGCAGTTAAAAAGTTTAAAGGTCGTAGGGGCGGACCTGTGTGTCCGCCCTTTTAATTAGATAGGTAAAACAAAGCCAGAAGTCAGAGGGACGAAGGATCCCCGTAGATCTTCTTCGAAATCTAAGCGCGGGGGCAGGCGAAATAAAATAGTTACCTGTAACCAGAAACCGGTAACCAGAAATGGCGCGCTATTTCATCTGGTAACTGGTAACAGGCAACTGGTTACTTTATTTGCCCTATGCTCTTAAATCGCGGTAATAGGTTTCCAAAAAAGCTCTTTATTCCTTGACTATTATATACGGGTGGGATATTATCAATGTGAAACATATACAAATAGTCAGTTTTGTTAGGAAGTTCAGTTGCCTAAGTCTTAAAAAGCGGGTTAAAAAAGGGAGGATCGGACTATGAGGAAGAATCTATTCAAAATGCTGGGTATTTGCCTGGCGCTGGCGATGGTGCTTACGCCGCAAATGGCGTTTGGTGCTACGGTAGTGTGGGATGGTAGTACAGACGCAGACTGGAACGACGCTACTAACTGGGTTGGTGGTGCTGTCCCTACGAGTAATGTTGATGATATCTCAATAAACGCCGATGGTACAAACCCAACCAATAACGATGTTCCTGCTGGTCCATACATATTAACGGGGATAGAATACCTTGTCACTGCACCCTCTATGACTATTACCGGCAATGACCTTAGTCTCTCTGCTGGGTCATCCGTACTCAACTCGAGTGCCAACACGCAAACGATGAACCTTAATTTGACATTAGTCGGCGCTGAAACGTTTAATGCTAATGTTGGTGGATTGGTTTTTGGAGGCACTGTAACTCATGCTGCGGCTACCGCTCTAACCGTTACAGGCGGATTTGATACAACTATATCCGGCATCATCAGTGGTGGAGGTTCTCTTGTTAAAACCGGAGCGGGAACTCTTACCTTATCTGCAGATAATACCTACACCGGTGTTACTACACTTACTACGGGAACTATAAATCTAGGTGGGGACCTAGCATCAGCTGCTCTTACCACTATTGGTACTGGTACTACTTTGAACTTAACGAAGAGTGTCGCGAATGGCGGAGCTACAACTCATACTACTACCGGAAAACTCGACGTCAATGGCTATACGTACACTTCAACCGGTGTGTACACTGTGGTTAACACCAGCCAACTTGCCCTTGATGTTTCCAGTTCTACAGCATCTGGATCTGTTGATGCAACTGCTGCAGGATCTACTCTTGTTGCAGGACTTGCAGTAGATGTTAATGTAACAGGTGCTGTTGCTGATGGCTCTACTTATTCAATAATAAAATCTAATGGTGTAGAAACCGGAGGACAGACAGTTACCGATAACAGTGCGGTACTCTCATTTACGTCTACATCTGTAGGTAACAACATAGTCCTTACCGCATCCCGTTCCGGAACCACTTACGAAGATCTTGCTTCAGGCGGGAACGCTTCCGCCGCGGGGTCTGCCCTAGAAACTAACCTTGCTGACAATCCGACCGGCGATATGCTGGATGTTCTTAACATAATAGATGTTCTGTCCGCGTCAGAGATTGAAACAGCTATGGATACCGTGTCACCGGATATAAGCGCCGGGGCCATGGACGGCAGCCTTGAAGCGCTGAACCAGTCTCTTGGGACAGTAACCGCGCATCTTTCAAGCGCGCGTTCAGGGAATACAGGCGTTTCTACCGGAGACGGGATAGAAGGATTTGAGGAGAAAGATATATGGATAAAAGGATTCGGTAATTTCTCCGATCAAGGCACGCGAAGCGGTATACAGGGATATGAATCCTATACTTACGGAACAACTCTCGGGTTCGATGTGCTTGCGGCAGAGAACGTGACGCTCGGGATAAGCGGAGGATACGCGTATACCGAAGTCGATCCTAAAAAAGCGACACTTAACAATACCGATATAGACAGTTATCAGGGGACTTTATACGGAAGTTTTGACGGCGGTCCTTACTACATAGACACAGTATTCGCTTTCGCTTGGAATGGTTACGAAGGGTCGCGCAAGATCGATCTGGGAGATACATCAAGGACGGCTAAATCGGATTATGACGGACAGCAGTATTCCGGGTATGTGGGTGGCGGTTATACTTTCGAGGAAGAAGGTTTTGAGATAACACCTATAGCGTCTCTGCAGTACACGCGTCTTCACATAGGGGATTATACGGAAACAGGGGCCGGATCTCTTAATCTGAAGATCTCCGACCAGGATTATGACGTCCTGGAATCAGGGCTCGGACTTAAGATCGCGTATCCGATAAAAGAGAAAAGTATGACCATAATACCGGAGATACATTCCTCGTGGTACTATGATTTTATCGGGGATAAAGCCCAGACGACATCAAAGTTCACGGGCGGCGGCGCGTCTTTCGAGACCAATGGAGCGGATCCCGCGCAGCATAGTTTCGATGTGGGAGCTCAGCTTACCCTTCTCACGCAGAAGAATATCAGTCTGATACTCAATTACGATCTGGAACTGAAAGAGGATTTCAGCGCGCATTCCGGAGCCGTAACGGTAAAGTATGATTTCTAAGAGATAGATATCAACGAATGCGTTACAAGAGAAACGACCCCTGTGAGTATTCGCAGGGGTCGTTTCTCTTATAGGGGAGAAGAGAAAAAAGTGTCAGAGTGTCAAAGTGTCAGGGATGAACGAAGGATGAGAGACGAGGGACGAAGGATGAAGGACGAGATTGCTTCGCTGCGCTCGCAATGGGCATAAAGGTCACAGAATGTTGTTTTTTATGCCCTAAATTGATAACTAGTAGTCGTAGTATTGTGGGGAGTGTGGATAACTGATTTTTAGTTATCCAAGCTTTGTGGTCATCCTGAAAGGATGTCCACAAAGTGTCACTATCCACAATGTTTAGTTTTTATATTTTTGTTATTTAAAAAGCAATACCAGTTAAGATATTGGCGTTTATTTAATTCAGTTAATCCTCGGTGTCTACCGTAATCAGATAAAGCGATATTCGATAATGGCAATGTTTTCATGAACTCTCTATGTGTTGTTAGCCAGAGATTAAAAGTACCGATAAATTGATTCCGTTCTTTGACAGTCCTAATTGTGCATAATGTTCCTAAAAGGTGGCGCAATTCTCTGCCTGCGTCAGTTCTTGGATATGTACGTAACCAGCGCATGCCCTCATGCTGTATGTGATACAAGCAACGTTGTATGGTTATCTTTGGCCATGTGTCTTTTATTGCGCGCATAACTGATCTTTCTCCATCAACAACTATGTGGGTTGGCTTTAATCCTTTTGCTTTTAGTCTTTTAAGCCAGGGAAATACATTTTTGTAGTTCTCTTTGTTGACATAAATGGTTGAAATAATATCCTGTGATGTAACATCCATTAAACAAATAATGCAGCCGGTTTTATGGAAATAGGTACCATCAATAATTATGTGTTTACACCGCGAATATGACGAATATTCTGGTGGTGATTTTTTAAGCCAATAATTTTTTATACGTTTTAGTTTAGCCGGGCTATGCCCGGAAATATAACTTAATTGTCTAAGGGAAAAAGCTTCTTTAACCCAAAGATAAAACCAGTGTTTTTCGTTAGATATTTTATTTAATTTACTTTGCCAAACAAACGATTTATTGCAAAAATGACAGAAAAAGCGTTGCTTATTGTAACTAGTTTTTCCATATAAAATTACATTCTTTGAAGCACATGTTGGACATCGTTTTTTTTTGACATTCTCAACTCCCTTTGAGATATAACGATTTTTTTATCGTAAGTAACGTAATTATAAGCTATTATATCAAAGAGCACCAACACTTTATGACCATTATGCCCGCAATGACGAGCATAGATGCGGAAGACGTTCTCTCCTCCGTCATTGCGGGGAGAGAGCGAAGCGAACGACGAAGTAATCTCGGTTAGAGTTACTGGTAACTGGTAACAGGCAACTGGTTACTTTAAAGAAGCTACTGTTTAAGGCTATGCTCTATGCCAAAGGCTACCTCGGGATGTCACATGAAAACCGCATATTCTAAAACTTTTTTATGGTGTTCTTTACTCGCCGTATCTGTTCTGTGCTCAGGGTGCGCGGGAACATCACGCCTTGTCGACCTGTCACCGGAACGAAAAGGGTTCGTGAAAG
This sequence comes from Candidatus Omnitrophota bacterium, assembly GCA_043813915.1. Lineage (GTDB taxonomy): Bacteria > Omnitrophota > Gorgyraeia > Tantalellales > Tantalellaceae > Aadella. Next base: position 10,363 of record JBDRKO010000024.1, on the reverse strand, counting down.
AGCTTATACAGACCGATACCTTTAATATCACGGTATTTTCGCGGATCACGGGACCCGGTATGCCCATCACGGTCTATATCGAAGGTGACGGCAGGGCATGGATCAAGAAAAGACGTTTGTCCGGTGATCCTACCCCGAGAAACACTCTGGTATTTGACCTGGCGGCGATGGATCCGGCTAAGAACGTAGTTTATATGGCAAGACCCTGCCAGTATACACCCAGGGAAGAAGAACCTTTATATGACCCGGTATACTGGTCATCGGAACGGTTTTCAGAACCTGTTATCGTCTCCGCCGATCAGGTCATAGATCGTTTAAAGAAAAGGACCGGAGCGGAAAATATAGATCTTATAGGATATTCGGGCGGCGGGGCGGTCGCGGTCTTAGTCGCGGCGAGGAGAAACGATATATCCAGTATAAGGACGATCGCGGGGAATCTTGACCATGAAGAGGTCAATCGGTATCATAAAGCGAGCAGGCTTAACGGGTCGCTGAATCCCATAGACCTATCCGAAAAGGTGGCCGGTATTCCTCAGAACCATTTTACGGGAGACAAGGATAAGACCGTTCCCCCGTCCATCGCGGAGAGATTTATTGACAGTATGCCCCGCGATAACCGGGCGCAAGAAATATCGGTCAAGGGATGCACTCATCACAAAGGATGGAGAGAGAACTGGCCCGGTCTTTTGAAAACACCGTTTAAATAACACGTGAATGAACGAACATGGTATTATGCACGTAGGGGCACGGCATGCCGTAACACTATGAAAAAGGACACAAAATTATGTTTGATTTCATAAAAGATATGAGCATTATCGATGTCGTTGATATTCTTACGGTCTCTTTTTTGCTGTATCTGCTTTTTCTCTGGTTTAAGAGGACAAAATCCGTCTTTATATTTGTGGGCATCATTATATCAAGCAGCGCTTATCTGATCGTCAGGATCTTGGGTCTTAGGTTGGTAGCTACGCTGATGCAGGGTTTTTTTGCCGTTATTCTGGTAGCGATCGTAGTTATTTTTCAGGAAGAGATCAGGAAATTATTCGAACAGATCGCCCTTTTCAGTTTAACGCCGAAGCTGAAAAAAAGAAAAGCAGATAGCATCTTGCAGCCTCAAATAGACATTTTGACGGATACTGTCCTCTTCTTCGCGAAAAAACGTATTGGCGCCATAATTGTTCTGAAAGGAAAAGACGCGATCCTAAGAAATATTCAAAGGGGGATCACGCTTAACGGAGAGCTAAGCACGTTCATTCTAAAAAGTATTTTCGATACCCATTCCGATGGGCATGATGGCGCGGTGATCATCGAAAACAATACAGTCCTGCAGTTCGCCTCTCATCTGCCTCTTTCAAAAGAAATGAACCAATTACAGGGTAAAGGCACCCGACATGCGGCAGCTTTGGGATTATCGGAGATGACCGACGCTTTATGTATCGTTGTTTCTGAAACAACAGGAGAGATCTCAATCTTTCAGAACGGAAAAGTCAGCATAATAAAAGAAAAAAAGATATTTCAGGAGTCGATAGAGAGGTTTTATAAAAGTCTCGGGAAGGGAGGAGAGAGCTGTTCTAAAGGGAACTTTATAACAGTAAACATAAGACAAAAAACCATAGTTATCGCGCTTTCTGTATTTTTATGGTGGTTCTTCGTCCATGAATCAACCGTTGTATATAGATCTTTTGAGGTCCCGGTCCAGTATGTTAATTTAGCCAAGGATCTTAATATCGATGAAATGATCCCCAAAGAGGTAAAAGTCGTTCTTTCGGCTCCCAAACGTAATTTCTATTTTGTCTCGAAAAAGGATGTTGAAGTTTCAGTGAAGATCATCGACATTGAGGATCTGAATGAGACAGAAGAGGGAAATTATGACTTAACCATAAAAGCATCGGATGTGACATTGCCCGGATCTTATACTATCGTGAACATTTTTCCCCGCAATGTAAAATTACGCATTAAACCGGATAATAATGTACCATTGATCACCGATGGTCAGGATGAACATGAACAATTTAAATAGAACAAAACATTTCTTTATTGCAGCTATTGTTGCCGCCGTCTTGCTAGGCGGGGCAGGGATATCTTATATCGTTTTTACTACCAAAGGTTCGGATTGTATCGTCAGACCTATTGTCCTGGAATATATCGAGGCAGACGGATTCAGCGTTAAAGAAACGACCGGAAACCTTGCGGGAACCTTGGTTTATCAGGATGTCGAGTTCCTCGATCTGAAAGGACTTCCAAAAGGGAGTTCGCTTAAGGTCCAGAGATCCGAAATATCATTTGATCCTTTCAGTTCAAAAGGGCTTAATGTCAAAATACGTAACGGAACATTAAGATTCTCCGGTTCCGAGGCTATACTTTTTTATGGCGGTTATCAGAACGGAATACTGGATATAGATATATATTCTAAGAATATAAGTGTCCGAGATATTTTGGACCTATGTACTGGGGCCTGGGCATTGAAAAAAATATCGGGTGCTCTTAGCGATGTAGATATTAATATCAAGGGTTCTTTATTCGAACCGGAAATATACGGCGGTTTTCATGTTACAAAATTATCCAGTAATGGGTTTTCTATGAACGATTGTCCCGTAGAAATGAAAATACAGCTGAAAGGGATCGGGAGCGCTCCTAAATTAAGCGGCAATGTTTTGCTGAAAAGCGGAACGGTATCCGGTCCGAAAACAGCTATTGTTAATATAAAAGAAAGCAGTATTATTTTTGAAGGTAAGCCTGAAAGACCGGCGCTTGATCTGAAAGGGGAAGCCGCCGTTGAGGGGACCAAGATAAATATTGTGTCGAAAGGGACCTTTGATCAGCCTAAAATAAGGTTAACTTCCGTACCCGCGATGGATCAGGACAGGCTCCTACTTATGCTGGCGACAAACAAAACCTGGCAAAGCGTCGAAACGGCTGTTATTGGTCAGGAATTATCGGCGGACATCGCTAAAGATTTCTTGGACTATTTCATTTTTTCGGGATCCGGCAGTAAGATGGCGGAAAAGTACGGAATACGGGATATTTCGGTAAAACATAATGAAACTTCCACCGGAATAGGGGCTACAAAAGATATTACCCAGCAGGCGGCGGTCAGTTACGCTGTAGAACAAACACAGCAAAAAGGCGAAGATGCGGTCATTGGACATAAAATAGGCGGCGAGTATAAAATAACCGACAATATATCGGTCAGCGCCGAAAAGGACTTAAAACAGAAAACTGAAACCTCGGAAAACGGGGATAAACAGCAAGCCGATGATAAAGTGATGCTGAAATTCAAACAGGATTTTTGACCGGAGAGGGGAGGGAATGATGAGAAAACTTCTAGCTGTCTTTATATGCTTCGCAGTTTATTTAACAGGCACATCCGTAAGCTATGGAGACGGATATGAGACGTTTGCGATAAAACAAGGACTGCATAAAAGATATGTTAATAAAAAATACGGAGTTCCTTTGCTCGAAGAAAAACTAAGATCGGGGTTTCTGCCTATTCCGAAAGAAAAAGCGCTATATAAAATAGATGATTCCACATATATGATCCTCTATTTCTTTTCGGGCCGGATACATGAAATAACTATACTGGATGACATCACCTATGAAGATGCCGCGGCTATGTTCATGTCGGGTAATGAAAAAAATATAGAACGGAGTTAGCCCAATATGAGAAAAACAAAACTGTTCTTTAAGATATTCGTTTTGATCATAACGGCGTACGCTTTCTTAAGTTTTATAAAAACGCAATTTTATGAGAACAAAGTTCTAAAACAGGTCATTCAGCGGTTGGAAGCGGAATCGCGTTCAGCGGAGGTATTGGTCACTAATGTGCGGTATGATGAGGACGAACGGAAACAAAAGACCACTATTAAATTTTTGGAATATAACGCGAAAGGGGATCCTCTTGAACCGAGATATTTTACTTTCTCGGGCAATATCATACAATTTCAATCATTGGTCATCAGATTCGCTGATATCCATGTCAAGAACGCGGATAAACTGCGCGGTAAAAGCGTTTATCTTTTTTGGAAAGTATTTATGCTTGACGGCAGAAATACGCAGGAATTTGATATAACTGAGGCGCGGCAGGTGCCTGAAGGGTATAAGATAGATGGCGGGAAAAGCGGATTTGAGGAAAAGCTCTGGGGGAGGTTCTGGGAATACGCTTTAGATAATGAAAAAGCGAAAGTAGCGGGAATAAAGAACGCTCAAATAGAGGCGCCGGGGACGATGTTCATTCCCGGCATGCTTTACACTATAAAGATAGAGCATGACGGCGGTATGAGGATAGATTCCGCTCCTCTTCCTTCTATCTTGAAAGGTGAAAAAATACCGAAATAATACGTGACGCGGATTTCCCCACACTGCCGTGTGGGGAATGGAGAAACAAACCATCGGACACCCAAATGTCCATGTGTATATATAAGGACATTTGGGTGTCCGATGGTTACAGTGGCGCGGGATGATATTGGGGTTATTGAAGGAACTGATGGATAAAATAGGAGGAGTGATATGGATAAGTATATTGGTATTTGGATCGATCATGAGAAGGCCTTTGTCATTACTTTGTTGGATGACAACAAGTCCTCGCTCAAAAAAATAGAATCAAACGTTGAACCGCATTTCCGCTTGTCCGGCGGATATAGATCAGTGAGTTCATCCGGGACCAGTGCTGTTTCCGAGAGAAAACCGGAAGAAAGGCACAAGCATCAGCTGCATAATTACTTCCAAGAGTTGATCCAGAATGTTAAAATGGCTAAAGAGATCTTTATTTTTGGTCCGGGTGAGGCGAAAACGGAATTTGCGAAAGAAATGAAAAAAGTGAAAGATCTTGAGGGAAAGATCCGAGCTGTCGAGCCTTCGGATAAGCTCACGGACAAACAGATAATCGCCAAGGTGAAAAAGTACTTTTCTAAATGAGAGGATGGACGCATATATCGTGATGATAGATCATGAGCACGGAATGATAAACATAAGTCGGGGCACGGCATGCCGTATCCCTGGTTAACGCGAAGTGAAAATGTTTAGGCGCAGGATGATCAAGGAAGACCGGACGAAGGGAGTGAAATGAATAGCAGGACTTTCAAAGCAAACCGTGTTACATGGATAGGGCTTTTTTCCAATGTTTTTTTGACCTGTTTAAAATTATTAGCGGGTATTTACGGGAAAAGCGCGGCCATGATAGCCGACGCTTTTCATTCCCTTTCGGATCTCGGGACGGATATCGTGGTGCTGCTCGGGTTTAGGATAATAGATAAGCCGGCGGACAAAAGCCATGATTATGGACACGGTAAAGTTGAGACTTTAGTTTTAGTGGTTATAGGAGTGGTTTTGCTTGCGGCGGGGCTAAAGATCTGTTGGTCAGGATCTTACCGCGTTTTTAAATTTTATCAGGGGCGATCGATCCCTGAGCCGGGTTTGATAGCGTTCTATGTTGCCGTAATTTCCATAATAAGCAAGGAGTGGTTATATCGGTATACTTTAAAGACTGGCAAGGGGATCAACAGCCGGGCAGTTATTGCTAATGCGTGGCATCATAGATCAGATGCTTTTTCTTCCATTGCGACCATGATAGGCATAGGGGGCGCTATAATGCTCGGAGAAAGATGGCATATTCTTGATCCCATAGCCGCGATCGTAGTGAGTTTTTTTATTATAAAAACGGCTATTGTGATCTCTGCCGACGGCATTAACGAATTAATTGACGCGTCTTTAGATGATAGAACGGAGAATAGGATAATGGATGTTGTCCGATCTGTTCCGGGCGCTAATATGCCGCATAATTTAAAAACACGGAAAATAGGCAACCACATTGCCGTAGAACTGCACATCAAAGTAAATAAGGATCTGAATATCGAGAAAGGTCACGATATCTCAACAATGGTAGAGAAAAAAATAAAAGAAGTGTTCGGAGAGGATGTTTTTATTTCCGTCCATATCGAACCATCGTAATGAAATACCCGAATACTTTGACCCAATGCGCGGGGGCTGAATGAGTGGCAAGAAAAGGGGAATGAAATGAAAGGATCATTAGCTTTGTTTTTATGTTTAGGGTTCATCTGGTGCGTTATGATGCCGGCTGCGGCGCAAGAAAACGAAAAATACACAGAGAATTCTGACCATACGACACCTCTTGAGGAAACTCCCGATTCGGCCAATGTGACGTTTACGATAGCAAATACTTTTTACAAGACCACTAATGGTATACACTGGTTTACCTCTCCACGATTTGCTGATCTTTTGGGATCTATACAGGAAGATCTGTTCAAGGTCATTACTGCAAAAGGGTTTAATGTTCGTGGTCCTTATGAGTCTTACGATCTAATGCCGTTTCAGGACAAAAAAGTCATTGATCTGTTATTGCTCCCGACAGTAGAATTGTCAGTTATGTTAAAGGATCAACAAGAGAAAGCTGAAAATATTTGGGTACCTGCTGCGGATCAGATCCAGACCGGGAATGCCGTGATCAGCGGCAAGTTTATTTTGGAGATGAAAGAGATTGCTACGCGAGAGTTAATGTGGGTAAAAACTATTTCCTTTAAGAGTTTTGAGTTCCCATATGTTAACAAGGTAACCTATGATGAATACGCGCATAGTAAGAAGTATAGGCCCGGCCAACTTTATAGCTATGATCTTATTTTTGACGGTATGGCAAAGGGGATAGAACAGCAGTATCCTGACATGATCGGCACCATTGATAGCTTAATTGACCCGGAAGAAATGGTAATGATAAAAAAACAGGCTCAAGAGATCAAGAGCAAAAGAGGGTATTAAAGGATAAAGCATCGTTAGTAAAAAGATATATATCAGGACATTTGGGCGGCACGATCGAATAAAATGAGAAAACATATGACTAAGCATAAACGAGAATTCCCCACACTACCGTGCGTGGAATGTGGCACCCGTAGGTTTTTAAAAAGACCATCGGAGGTTATTCTATGAAGGTCTTTTTAAAAACCTTCGGGTGGCCGGTGGCAGGATTATAGTAATGCGATGAGAAGCTTGGCAGAGGCGGTAGTCGGGGCGTTGTAAGGATCAGCATCGTTTTAGCAACTCAAGTCCCTATGGTTATGCCGATAGGCGTGGTCGCAGGGATTTTTTATGCTGGCAGGTGCCACGGGTCCTTGGAAGGGGGCTTGGGTGAGGGTCGGGCGAGGCGCAAGGAGCCAGTGATAGTGGTCAAAAAAATCGATGTCCATGTCCACGCAATTGGCAGTTTGGGCATCAATGTCAACCCGGCCAAAACAAGCGCCCAGCGTCGGAAAACAGGCGATTTAAGGGGTGTCCTGTGGGTGTCCGGGAAGGTCAAAAAAGGCCGTTTTGATGGACATGGATGGACATGCAAATGTCCACTAAATTGAAATGTCTCGTAAATAGTGGACATTTCCGGCCGGTGGACATTTAATGTTCACTCGATAGGTAATGTTCACTAATTACTGAACATTAGGCCCCAAAAATCTTGTCACAAAAAGTGTAGATTATTTATGACAAAAAAGCCTTCCTAAATTCTCTGTAACTATCAATATTAAAGCAGGTTATGGCATATTATTCATATGGGAGGGGTAGGCTCGTAACCCCAATAAATCCCTTGCCAACCGCTCAACCCTATGGCCTACTTGACCCCAAAAGGGAGGTAGGCGCATGGCAAAGATTATTGAGCAAGCTGTTAAGAAAACCCGCTACATCAGCGTCCGGCTGGCTGGCGAGGAAGTTTACGTGGAAAACATCTCAACCGAGGGCGATCTTTTGGGCGCGGTCCCGGCCGGTAAACTTCGCCTGCGGGAGATCCAGAAAGTTATGCCACTGGGGGACTGGAGTCTGAATATCGAGGAGCAGTGGAAGGATCGCACCGGCAAGACCCATTTCCGGATTGTGGATGCAACGACCGGCAAGCTTCAAGAATCCGTCCTTTAATCCCGCCTGTTCTATTCCATAGAACAATTGTCCTATTTCATAGGGCAGTCTTGTTACCCTCACGGTTTTTTATCGGTAGTTTCACATTGACTTTTAATTAATTCTGTGCTATAAGATGCAATATGCGCAAAAGGGGAAAATGACTATGCTAACCACAGGAGCTAGGCATATGGATATGATAAAAAAATTAGAACTGTACCGTCTTGAAAACAAGATTACTCAGCAGGATTTAGCCAAAGAGCTGGGCGTTGCTTTTTCGACCGTGAGCCGCTGGTTTAACGGCAAGACCGTTCCCAGCAAAATTCAGCAGTATCACGTCGAGAAGTATTTAACCAAAAAGAAAATAACATTTTCGGCTAAGAGCACAAAAGAGGTCAAGTAAGATGAAATATAAAATATTTGTCAGTGCTAATCAAAAAGAGCTTCGTGATGAGAGGTTCGCGATCAAGGATTTGATCAACGGCAACTCGACTTTGCGGCAGTGCTTTGATGTATTCCTTTTTGAGGATCTTCCCGCAAAGGGTAAGTCGCCAGCGGCAACATACTTGAAGCATGTTTGCGACAGTGATATTTATCTTGGGATTCTGGGTAAGGACTATGGAGATAAAGGCAAAGACGGTTTCTCGGCGACAGAGCGAGAATTCAGGAAGTTTCAAAAAGAATGCCCGCGCGGAGAAATTCTTGTTTTTGTGAAAGGAACGTCTGGAGATGACTCAAAGCGGGATAAAGATGAGCAGGCCTTCTTTAAATCCATAAAAGCTGTATTTATTTACAAAAGATTCCGCAGTGTTGACGATCTAAAGGTTCAAGTGCTCAATAGTTTGATTTCATTCTTGGATGATAAAGGCGAAGTTAGTAAAGGGCCTTTTGATGAGGCGATTCCTCGTGAAGTGGGCTATGACGCAATCGACGAGCAGTGCGTGAAAGATTTTCTGCAGAATCGCGCTACCAAGCTTAATGTTAAAGTTCCGAAGACATCAATTAAGGATATCCTGACCAACGTCCTTAAAGTTGTTAAAAAAGAAGATGGCGGGCTACGGCCTACGAATACAGGAATTCTATTCTTCGGTAAAAATCCTTCCGACATCATCACGAACCATGAGATTCGTATTGCCCGATTCAAAGGGACAACGCGTTCAGAGTTTATAGATTCGCAAGAGATCAAAGGGCCTATTTATAAAATGCTTGCTCAGGTGCAGGCATTCTTCGTGCGGAACACTCGCTTGGCGAACAAGATCGTCGAGTTTAAACGGGTAGATATTCCCGAATACCCTTTCGAGGCTATTCGTGAAGCGGTCATTAATGCAATAGCTCATCGCAACTACAACCGTCAAGGCGCGCCAATTATGGTAGCTGTTTTTGATGATCGTGTTGAGGTTCGCAATCCCGGCGGGCTTTTGCCCGGTCTAAACATTAAGAAGTTGGAAGGCACTCATGCGACACGCAATAAGGCCATCTGTGGTATCTTTCATGAGACTTTGGATATGGAACGCTTTGGTACTGGAATAGAAAAGATGAAGAAACTTATGAAAGAGCATGGCCTTTCAGCTCCGGAGTTCTCGGAGGAAGGGGATTTCTTTGTTGTTAAATTTTATGGTCCCGGGGATAGGATTTTGGATCTTGCGCCAAGCATTCCAGCCAATAGAATGACCGATCTCTCCCATTTGAATAAGCGACAATTGGAAGTGTTGCAATTAATTTATAATAAGGGGGAAGTTATTAGTAGGAAGGATTATGCCCAACGATTTAATACTTCTATTCGTTCGGCACAGCGTGACTTGCGGCAACTCTTAGCTGAGAGCCTTATTGTTCAGGAAGGATCGGGCAGGGCTGTTAAGTACAAAAAACCTTAGTGGCTCGATTTTGCTGAAAATGGCCCGATTTATGGCTCGATTAGATTTTGGCTCGAATATTTAAAAAATGTCTCTATTCATGGCTCTTTTTGACGAGCAGAGATTTCGGACATTTAACGGACATATCGGACATTGCGCGATTAGTGCGCGATTAGCCTAAGGGGACACAAAGGGGACAAACGGGACATAGATGCGGTAATGGGGCAAAAGGGTCGGTTGGCTCATAAATGGCTCAATTGGCTCATTAATGGCTCACAATGGGCTCAGTATTTTAAGTGAAGAACAGAGAAGAGAAGAATGGTGAAGGAAAGAAAAATATCAGGCATAAAGTCTTGGCCGATAGATGACAGGCCGAGAGAGAAACTCCTCAAAAAGGGCGCAGGGGCTTTGAGTAATTCCGAGCTTCTGGCGATTCTTCTTCGTACCGGTACGCAGGGCACCAGCGCAATCGACCTCGCACGCAAAATCTTAAAGAAATTCAGCACATTCCGCAACATGGCTCACACTGACGCCCGGGACTGGAAAGAGTTCAAGGGGTTGGGCGGGGCCAAGATCGCCCATATTCAGGCCGCGCTTGAAATCGGGCGGCGCTATCGACAGGA
>JBDRKO010000023.1:0-11222 GCA_043813915.1 Candidatus Omnitrophota bacterium | reverse complement strand
TCCCGGAAACCTTATCTCGGTCATGTTAGGCGAATGGGTTATAATAAGACGGGCACCGGGTTTCATATATTTTGCGAATGACCGCAGCACCTGCTTTTTCTGTTCCGAATTAAAATACGGTATTATCAGATTGCTTACCCTGATAATATCGGCTTCCCGTATCAGTGCCGTGACTTCTTCGTCCACGCCTATGTTGAAGATATTGCCCTGCACAATATCCCCGGCAAGGTCTTGCGGTATATTCTTTGCCGCGTATTCTATCCCTTTTACAACGGCTTTTTCTCCCACGTCGTTCTTCAGCGCCCTGAACGTCGGGGCGTCATATCCACCTACACCTATTTCAACGACCGTCCCGCCTTCAGGCACCAAGGCTTCTACCACGCTCTGGCTGGCCGAAGTCCTTTCCGAAAATGTAGTATCCATAACATTTTTCCTCTTATCTTCCGCTTTCCGGATCATATTATCGGCCAGTTTATCGCCCATCGCGGCTGCGATCTCGTTTTCCGACGCGAGAGCAACTTTTTTTGCCTGGACGGCATTATAAAAATACCCTTCGGGATCCGCGTTATATTTCGCATCATGTTGCGGTTTAATATCAAGAAGCTGTCTCAAGGTCATATGCTTGATCGCTATATTATTAAGCGGTGTCATTTTGAGGCCGTTTTCATAAGCATCCATCATTTCCAAATATTTCAGATCTCCATGAACATATCCGTTGGCTTCCAGGAATTCATGCATTATAAGATGCGTATAAGCTGCTTCATCCGCTCGATAATCCGCATCACGCCCGTTTTTGTTATTCATGATTATAACAAGTGTATCACCATCCATATACCCCTGTGCCTCGATCGTGTCGTCCATATCAGCCGTCACTATTTTTACGCTTTTTATAGGCTTAGGAGTGTCCTCGATCCCTATTAACCTACTCTTTGTGATTATCCTTTCCGTAACAGCCTGAGCTTTTGCTATTATATTTCCTTCCACTTCAATGACTTTTTCCGCCGTCAGGAAGACCGCCTTTAACTCTTCGGGACTCAGGATCTTTTCTTTACTGACACCCGGTAATGTTTGCGCGGTTTTTGCCTCATTGTCTTGATCCTTTTGCGCATCGTATGCGTTTTTCCACAACTCCGTAAACGTGTTCTTCTTCGCACTGATAATTCTCCTGACATCCTCTGCTCCCTCCGGAGCGGGCTTTGCTTCATCCATGTTTTTAAGAAACACCTCCAGTTCCATAAGACCTTTCATATAAACATCGGCCGCTTTTCCATATGATCCTTTTGCTTCCAGGTTCGCACCTTCCATTTCGGAGCCTTCCGTAATCCTGAGACTGTTCAAAAGGGATTTTCCGCGGTTCTCTTTCAGAAAGTCCAGAGTCCCGGCTGATATATCCGAGGAAATTATCTCAAGTAAAAGTATGCTTCCGGTTATATCGTCTATATCGTAAACGGACCTGTCGCCTATCTTCAACACGCTTTTTATCCCGCCGAGCGCGCTCTTTTTGTTCTTTCCGATACGGTCAGAAACCTTCTTCCAAAGTTCCTGTTTAACCGAGTTTTTGAGCATCTCGGCCGAGCTTTTTAATGTATTAGCGGACTTGCGGTATCCCGCGGCGATATCCGGCGTCATATAAAAAGTCTCTTTCTTTCCGCCTGACAGGATATCCACTGCCGCATAGATCTCATCAGCGGTGATCATCCCCAAGGAAGCCGTACGGCTTATCATATCCATAAACCCTATTTCATCGTTAGAAAACTCATGAGCCGGTCTGCCTGTTACCGCTGCAGCGTCCGGGGTCACTGCGGAGGCTGTTTTCTCGTCGTATAAAGTCTTAAATTCAAGCGCTAAACTGAAAAGGTATATATCGGGCATAAAGGCTGTATCCTCTTTTTCTTTCTCCATTCTTAGCTTTTCTTCCAGCTCCGAGCGGTCGAGACTATAAGCCTTCTTTTTGGCATCGGCTGCTACTAGCAGAAGTTTTGACTTTATTATTTTTGCCGGACCCTTTAATTCCGCCGCGAGAGATCTAGCGGCCCGCTCCACCGCCAGGCTCTCTTCCATCGGTTTTATCCGAACCATCGCTATCTCTATGAGAACATCGTCCTCCGTCGCATCGATCATCTTTTTGAAGAACGCGTCCACATTCTCGCCTATACGGGCTTTTTCCGCGTCCAGTTCTTCCTGCCCGAGCTTTTCCATCTCATTTTCGGCGATATTATCGAGTTCTTTCTGCAGACTTACAAACAGACCTTTGTTACTCCTGATCTTTATATATTTTCTCAAATGCGCTTTCCGGACCTCGGGATCTTTTTCGGCCAGAAATATACTCACAGCTTCTTTGACCGACCCTTCGCGGAGTTCCACCAGTGCGCGGATAAACCGTTTTTCCCCGGGTTTCAGGAAATTTTCTACGGCTTTTTCAGCGGCTTCCGCTTTTTCTGCGGCTTCCGCGTCTATAAAACTTCTCAAAGCTTTTCCTAAAGGAGTCTCTCCACGCGTCAAGTATTTACCTTTTCTCTCGAAAAATTCAGTCGTAAATTTGATTATTTTTTCATGTTTAGCCTTAGGATCCTTTTTTAATTCGCTTTCTGATAGCCCCATCGAGGTCCTTTCCAAAGCTTCATGAAGCACATATTCGGTTACAAGGTTAGTTGCCCCTGTTGATTTTTCATATTCCCTCAAATACCTGATAACATTCACGGCTAAAGCGTTATCTGCTCCTAGCATATACCTTTCTATTCCTTCGACTACCGCTTCGAACCAATTAAAATCCAGGAACTGGAGAGCTCTTATTACTTCTCTTATCTCGTTTTCCGGAAGTCCCGAATTCCTTAACTTTTCTTCCAGTTCAGATCTGCGATCAAGCAGCCAATTGACTTCTTCACCGGCGACATAGAGTGCATCCTCATTGTTATCGCGCACAATATCACTATTTTTCACGATCTTCTCTTTCCTCTCTTCTATTTCTTCAGGAGTGTATCCTTCGGCTATCTCTCCGGTCATATCAAAACTTATTCCGGGTTCCGAACCTCTCTGACCGAGAAGAACAGCCTCTCCCCTGTTTGACATTCCCCCTGATCCCTCTAAATGTGCGTTCACGGCTTGATACGATTTCCCAGCATACGCCAAGATCTCCTCCGTACCTTTAAGATCAAATTTATTCCATTCTATTTCTCTCTGTACTGTCCCTGTCTCAGTCCGAATATCCAATAAAATTCCGGATCTTCTCACTCTAAACGCTTTCTTTTGTGCAATGCCTTGCTCGATCTGCGCGTTTTTTAAAGTACTATGATCGACATCTTGCCCGATAAAAACTTTAAGCATCATATATAGATCCATATCGCTTCGCGTTTTTAAACCCTCCGAAAGCATTGAATCCGGTATCGCAACCAAGTGAGTCACCTTTATTCCTTTTGCTGCTATTTCTTTTTCTATGTTCACAAGGCTTTTTCCGACATCATCGGGATATAAATGTATCATTCCGAACTTCTCCGCGCCGAACTGATCAGTACCTTTAAAACCTATAGCTGTACAGCTAGAAAAACCTGTTGAATAGAATTCTTCATTCTCAGCCAATGAGCCAAGCATAAGATCTGTTGACATAGCATCAGACGAAAAACTCGTATACCCGCTTTTCCCGTCATAATACTCGATCAAAGATGTAGGTGTATTAGCACCTTCATCCTCAATAAGCAAAGCCGTCTTTTCTTCTGTTTTACCCTTAAGCTCCCTCACCGATACTTTCTCTTTCTTCTTCTCACCGTCTTTCATCGTATCTTTCATCGTAAAAATTACATATGCGTCCTCTCCCTCGCCTTCTATTTGGAGCCCTGTATTCACGTCTATATTCTGGATGAACTCTATCCCTTTTAGCGCCATCAATCTTACCGTCGCCTTAAAGCCCGCTCTCTCGCCTTCTCCCCAGAAATCGTCGGCAAACGCGGGGTCTGAGAACATGCTGGCCACCTGCATCATGGACGCTTTGGCAAGGACCGACGCCAGCATCCTCTGGACGTTCGTGGTCTGCCCCGCTAAAAGATCAAAATACGGGCTTTCATACCCATCCTCACTGGTGAATTTCGGGAGTATTGAAACATACGATATCCCGCTTTTCTTGAGCAGTTCGCAAAGGTTCTCCGTATGGAATCCGCCTGTCATAAGTATGGCGGCCTGAGACCCGTGGTTCGGGGCTCGTGGCTCGTGGCTCGTGGAAAATCGCAGATTTTTCACAAATATTTCGTCCCTCTTGAACGAATATTCATAGAATTTCGCTATATCTTCCAGATACGTGTCGAGCTCCTCTATGCCTTCGTCGGTCTGCGCCGTGATCCTGTATTTGGGCGCTTCTTTTTCGATGAACTCCTTATAACAGTTCATCGAGAATAGACTTTTATTCCTTATATAGTACCCGTAATCGTTCTTGGTAAGAGTTATATCGAAAATGTTCTTGGTAAGAACAAGGTTCTTGGAAAGCGCATTAAGACCGCGTTGGTCATCATTTACGTAGAACAGTTCTTTTATCCCGTCTTCCATCGCGCTTACTTCGTCCATTACCTTATAGCGGTCGACGGCTTCATAAAGCGCGACGTATACTATATAACTTGAAAGCGCTGGGAATTTCTTTATATCCACATCCAGCTCTTTGGCTTTACCTAAGAGATAATTATAGAACGCTTTCCTGGATACCTTTTTTGTCCTGAAATCGACCGTCCAGGATACAAGCTCTCTGAGATCGTTCTTTGAAGAGCTTTTCTTAAGTTCTTCTACAAGCGCGTTCCTCTCTATATTGGCCTTCTTGAAATCGATACGGTCTTCCTCTTCCATGGCCTGGAAAAGAAGATACAGGTTGGGGAAATCTCTTATCTTTATCCCGTTATCTTTCGCCATTTTCAAAAGAAAGACCAGGTATTCCCTGAATTCCTTGTTGCCCGCTTTATACGCGCTGTACTCTATATCCATTTTTAAAAGTTCCTGGGAATATATATGCCTTTTCAGGTTGTTCAATATGTGAGTAAGATTTTTAAGGAATATGTCCACCTTTCCTTTATATACAAGTGAATCCCTGTATACTTTCAGGTTGGCAAGATAAAGATCCTTATTTTCTATACCCCAGAGCGTAACAGCCGCCGGGTTGTTTATCGCGTAGAACTCCGCGCCGTTTATCTCACCTTTTTTTACAAAATAATCCGCTACTTCGCGGCGTATGCCCTCTCCGCTTATGGACGTGAACACGTCAAGGTCATACGCGCCCACTCCGCCTTCCAGATTGACCATCTTTATCCCGTATTCTTTATTGAGATAGTCTATGATGCCGGCTATCTTATGCTGGGCGAACTGGTTGCAATGAGCGTCCTGTATATGGACAATAACCTTGTCATCCCCGCTGTTGGATAAAAATTTGATCTCCCCGAGATGCGCCGGTATGGTGAATGTATCGATATTTATGCGGGCAAATTCCGCGGCGGGTATTTTAGCTTGTATTATTTCAGGCATAGACGCATTTATATCGGTCACCGCGTGAACGTCATAGGCTAAAGTGCTCATAAAAAAGGCAAAAATAGCCATTATGGCTATAGCCTTATTGAGCTTTCTGTGCTTTTTGATCCGCATATTCACAACATTCCGCCTATTTGGACTTTTAAAAACTCTTTAATAATGATCCAAAAAAATATTTACATTTTCAGAGAAGAGTAATCGTGTTAGACCTTTAAAAAGAGTGTTTTTAATTTCCGCGTTGATCTCAAAATACACTAATAGTATACCTGAGGAATTTTATTTTGCCAGAAAGGCAAGCAACATTTTGTTTTCTTAACAATAAATGGGGACGTTTCCCTATTTATAAGAGAATAAAAATGAAGAAAATGAAAACTAGTGATCAGAGAGTCAGGGCGAAGAGATACGAAGGAAGAAAGACGAGGAATAGGTTATAGCGTGAAAAAACAGCCGAGCCTTTACATGAAGCAAAAAAAAGCTCCACAGATGCAATACAAAGGTCCTCCGCATTCAAGCGTTTTAAGTAGAGAAGCAAGTAACTTTACGGCACGGATATGAGGTAGGGCAGTACCGCCGGACTTAACAGGTAAACGAGACCAAAACGCTTGACTGTTTGACTGCAATATAACCGGATGAACGCGAACCAGACTCAGCATTAAAAGAAAAAAGTTTAAAAGTACGATGAGTAAAGCAGTCTAAAAGTTGAGGGTGGAAGTTCTGAGGACACTCTTCCCGTGGAAGTCTAAGCCCTGGCTGAAGAATGTCCCCAGAATACATTTCTATTTTCACTGTTCACGGATCACGAATCACTGGTTACAGGTAACTGGCAACTGGTTACTTTAAAGAAGTCACTGTTCTATGCCATGCTCTGTGCCCTATGCTCTGTGCGAATTATCACTATCCACCAAATACTAAATACAATATACCATCTAGCCTCTAATTACGCCTTCGTGAGAACCTCATGTATGCGTTCATATACATCTCGAACCTCTTCGGTATTAAGCGGCGTTATAGGCATGTATCGTATCAGTTTGTTAATCGCTATTACTATATCATTCACATCAGTACCTCTTATGAGAGCGTTCAGATCGGCCACCTTCATATCAAAACCTTTGATGCCATAGGCTTCACAAAAGGCTTTATATTGAGCCAAGGTCTCGTCCAGAAAATCTTCGCTTACTGATCCTCCCAATATTTCAGAAAGCCTGAGACCCAATATAATATTTCTTGCCACACCTGCCGTATCATGACTGATACCCGTAGGCAGTATTATAGTGTCCTCTACTCTTATCCCTCCTATTCTATCAACAGCGATATCCTGTGCCTGGATAGGATCTCTTTTGGTAATAGGAATAAGGGTCATCGTATTGCTCCTGTTCCTGATGAAACCTTCTGGAAGTTCTTTTTTGGCAACTATATATTGCGACTCCTCAGGAGTTATCATCTCAGTGCTTGAATAAAGTTCTACATGCCCATAGGCCGTTCTCTGTATCCCATCGATAAGCTTAAACGCGTCATCCTTATCCATAATGTTCAGTATCTCGATCGGCAACCTTATGAGTTTGGGACGGGTGTCTTCTCTCTCCTGAAGTTCGGACAGAAATTCCGAGCTCTCTTCCATGTACGTCATGATACCCATGTTCCCGGGATCTAAAGAAGGTAACTCCGGCAAATATTTTTCCATGCGTTTCATAATTTCCCCTAACGCCTCCTCCGACACAACCGACGAGATCCTTCCGCTTATTTTTTGACTTGATCCTTTACTTTGATACGCGTTATAGGCTGACCCTTCCTCAGCACTATTAACCCCGGTAAACCTATTCCAATCATATTCAGACTTTATCGCTTTGTAAAGTCCGGCAAGATCAAAATCCCGGCCATTGGTCAACGCATCCGCGTCCGGAGCGCCTATCCATTCAAGTGGGGGCCTATTTTTCATATTGCTTACAAGAAAAGGTTCACCCTCGATAATACCCACGACAAAAGGCGCTTTTTTTGAAACATTTTTACTTACATTTTCAAGTATGCCTTGCTTTTCGAAATCAATATCCGGATTGAATTTTGCCGCTATCTCCGGGGACAGTTTTACCGAAAAATCGCTGAACTCAAGCCCTCCAAGATTTACCATATAATCCACGCATCCCGGAAGCGCGAAAAAGAAATCTCCTTCTTTTATGTACTGAGCGATCACCTTTACCATATTTCCTTCCGAATCATATTTCACATTGAACTGTATCCCCTTACCGGAGGTCACCTGTTTCACATCAAGCTGAAGTCCCTGAAAATGCCCGGGTCCGGTGCTTGTCGTCTGATAGGACCCCGGAACAAAGTCGCTCAGGAATATCGTTTTATGGAACGTGCTTATAAACCCTTTTTTTGTAAAGTTCAGAATATCTTTTGCCGCAGCTATCAGCCCATGCACCATCCTGTACATTGTGAACTTTTCTTTATTGGCTGCAGCTTTTTCAAACACGACACGGTTATATACTAGGCAATCAAGGATATTGTCACCCAGTTTCTTCAATGTCTCGTATCCCCTGTCATACGGGCCCGGCATACCCTCCGTATCGGCAAGACCCGCTTTTTCGGGAACGCTGCGTTCATCTATAAAACTTCGGCCTCTGTCCTTATCAGCCGCTTTAAGCATACTTCCGGGATGGATCGTTACTCTCATCTTTTCGGCGCCTTCTACTCCTTCTTCTATGGCCGAAAGAATACCGATGGTCTGCCCGACTATGTTCTGCACGGACCAAATAATATCATTATCCGAGGAAAATATCTCCACGTAATGTGATATTTTCCTCAATACCTTTCTATATTCTACCGAGCTTTTCTTATCTTCAGCGGCCCTTTCTATCAAATAATTACTAAGCGACGCGCTCACATCAATTATGCTCTCATCCAGAAAGGCGGCCCCGGTAAAGAACCTCTTTATGGCTTCATTTCCTTTGTTCTCTGATATCAGCGCCGCTATTTTATGCGCGGTATATTTCGCGGGTTCTCTTTCTACGTCCGGTTCAAATAATTGTTCAAACAACGTTCTCTCCTTTGTTCTAGTATTTTCCACACCCCTTCTCTCGGCGATAGCATTAAGATATACCAGTTTAGCGTATCTTTCCTCCATAGCAATATCCGTAACCGCCTTCTTTTCCAGACCGAAGGTGCTGTCCATGAAAGCGTTAAGCATAAGCTGTTTCCATTTCATTTTATCCGGTCTTTCGAAAAGTTCTGACGCTTTTTCAATTTTTCCAAAAACATCAAAGGGCATGTTCTTATAAAAACTCTCGAGATCAGCTACTAATACACCGTCTTCAGTCATGCGGGTATAGGGTCCGACAAAAAAACCGCTTCCTTTTCCTGTTTCTTCGTCATACTCCGTCATCCATTCTATGGGTCCGGCCCCCATCAAAGCGATATTGACTCCCCCGTTAAGGGCTCCGCGTCCGTCTGATGTGCCGCAGGCTTCATCGAACTGCCTCGGCATATTTATGCAGTTATCCGCGGCTACGGCCTGCATGTGCAGATGACTGGGGCCATAATTTTCCAAGAACACCACATTACCGTTTATCTCAGGGATATTCCACCTCCATTTCCTGAACTGTTCTACCCACGCCGTTTCATATCCCGGACCTCCCAAAACAAGTTGCCTGTCTCTTCCGTTTATCTCTTCTTTTCCGTCGAACAGCATATCCAGTACATGCTCCGCGTTTTTCTCTATATCCGCGTTATATATCCTATCGGCGTTCGCTCCTAAAAGGTCAGGTATATCCCTTTTCCAAAGCTCTCTCAAACTTTCACGGGTAAATACTGTTTCTTTACTCGAACACATCACATGCACAAGGAATCGCAGCACGGGGTATTGGCTCTTATACTCTACTATTCTACGCACCGCCCACGAGGTGAACTTCTTCGGATCCAGTTTTACACCAGTACTTTTCTCTATCTTATCGTATACTTCGGCCTTGTTTTTTTCCCGTATATTCCATAGCTCATCAGCGGTGGGAAGCCTTCCTTCTTTCTTGATGCTTTTTAGATCATCACTTACCCACTCCTCCCCTGAACCGTTCAGTACACCTATGACCTTATCGGTAAGATCAACTCCGTATTCGTCCCTGAAAAGTTTTACGGTCAGGCCGGCATGTTCGTCACTCACGGCATTGATAATATCGGCGAGCTTCATGCTCGCGTAACAAAAATCCATAGTATCACCGTTGGTCAGGAAATATTCCCTGAACGTCCCAACCTTTTCTCCATGCAGACCCAGAAGATATTCCATCCGATTTACATCCAGCCCTATCCGCTCGCAGCTGAACCGCTGGTCATGAAAACCGGCGGGAACTAGCGTATGGTTAGTATAAACTATGGCCGTATCGTCGAAAGAATCGTCCGCCCTCATCAGTATGGCCGCTACTACCGGAGGCGTCTCGTTCAGATGCAGTATGTCCGGTCTTATATCGTGTTTTTTCAGGAACTGATATACCGCCTTGCCGAAAACCACCTGCTGCATGAATCTATGCAGAGATCCGTCCGCGTATAGCCAGTCAAAAACATCGTTAACAAATATATAGTTCCAGGTACCTCCCCGGTTCACCCTATACACCTCAACCTTGGTCTTTACATTATTACCGAAGACCTCTCCTGTCACTAAAGCGTCTTCCGCTCCCGCCCAGACCTCGATAGCTTCGTCGCCTACATCCACAGCCTCTATTATGCCTTCTTCCGCGAGTTTTTTATAATCCACAGTTTCTTCTTTTCCGTCAACAGTCCCGAATTTGTATCCGCACTGAAAACCCATGCCTGTGGCGCCGATCCCGGCAAGACCGCTCAGTTTATCGGCGAAATATACACCCAATCCGCCTTTCATATTCGCCGCTATCGCGGCCAATTTCTTTATAAATTCCGGAATGAGTCCTTCAAGCGAAAGCGAAGCTATTATTTTACCCACCAGAGAAAACCGTTGCTCCCGTTGGCTCCCGGGGGCAACGACGGCATCGTTTATTTCATCCGGCCTTATCTCGACAATGAACCTTTGATCTTCGTCCGAAGGGGATCTCCATATCTCCGCCACGCCCCTTTTGTTATCCTTTCTGAAAGGCATTCTGACCTTGCCGTTGGTTATAGTGACTTCGTTGATAAACACATACATATCCCGGATATCTTCTTTTCTGCCTGATAATTCTTTCCTAAGAAAATCTCTCAGCTCATCCTCGCCGCTCCGCTCTTCCAGGAAAAATTTAGATATGGCCAAAAAAACATAATTATACATCCAGTGTGACATAACTTCTTTTTGAAAAGCTTCTCTTTCCGGGGAAGGCGCTTCCGCAATTATCCATGACGGGGAAATAGTCTGATCCGACAGCTCTATACCTTCAGCTACTGTTAAATTGGAAGTCAAGAACACAAGCAACACAAAGGTTGATAATATCTTGCTAGAAATGTTGCCCTTTAAACTTCGCATATTGGTCCTTTCTTACCTTAGCTTTAAATGGATTAACACATATATTATAGCTATTTTTCTACCATCACGATATCAGTATTTATAACTTTTTCATGCTTAACCGGGAAGTATTTATATATTTGATATTTCTCCTGCAAATGGTAAAATACCTATTAAATATCATGCTGACCAATCTTACAATACAAAATTTCGGGCTCATCGACCGTATCACGGTGAATTTCGACAAAGGGTTGAATATCCTTACGGGAGAGACCGGCGCGGGAAAATCTAT
>JBDRKO010000022.1:0-18202 GCA_043813915.1 Candidatus Omnitrophota bacterium | reverse complement strand
TGATCCTTCAAGGATGCCACGTATAACAGATAGTTCGTAATCCCATATAAATAATCTCAAAGAACAAAAAAGGTAGTGACTTATGCATTAAATCATTTGCTTACAACTTGACACTTTACATAACAGATTGCTTCACCCCTCACTTGGTTCGGGGTTAGCAATGACGGAGAAGAAGTATCCCTCATTCCTCGTCCTTCTTCCTTCGTCGTCAAAACTGGGACAAGCCAGAGATAGCAATGGGGACAGACCAGAGATTAGAATTTGCCCCGTCCCCAGCTCTTCCAGCTCTTCGTCCCTTTGGCACTTTGACACTCTGACACTTTGACACTTCTTCTAGCCTCCCGCTTCCAGTATCTAGCTCCTCACGCTCTCGGATGCGCGTCCGTATACATCTGACGTATCCTTTGAGATCCCATATGCGTGTATATCTGCGTGGTCGAGAGATTCTTATGCCCCAATAGTTCCTGCACGCTCCTCAGATCAGCCCCGTTATTCAAAAGATGCGTGGCGAACGAATGCCTTATGGAATGTGGGGATATATTGTTCTCTATACTGCACACTTTTACGTATTTATCTACTATCCGGCGCACGCTCCGGTCCGTAAGACGCGTCCTGTTCTTGTTGAGAAAAACCGCTTTATTCCCGTCCCCTCTTTTATCAAGATAATAACGCACGGCTTTTTGAGCCTCTTTTCCCAATAGGGCAAGCCGTTCTTTTTTGCCTTTTCCCCTTACTTTTACGGTTCCCGAAATAAGATCTACATCGGCCGCATTCATTCCGACAAGTTCGCTTACCCTCATACCCGTCGAATAAAGCACTTCCAGAATAGCCCTATCCCTCATTCCGTATGTACTTCCTGTATCCGGAGAGGTCACAAGCCTCATTATCTCTTCCGTTCCCAGGAACTCGGGAAGACGTTTATCTATTTTGGGGGTGAATATGCTTTGGGAAGGATCCTTATTCAGATATTTTTCTCTTATAAGGAACCTGAAGAAAGAACGTATCGCGCTTAATTTCCTGACAACCGTGCGTTTAGAGCTCCCCCGCTGTCTGAGCTCGGCCATAAAACGCCGTAGGTCAAGATGGGTTATCACGCCGGGATCCTTGCCTTCCAGGAATTCCGACAGTTCTTTGAGGTCCGCTTTATAACTCCTCAAAGTATGGTCCGAATAGTTTTTCTCTACACGGATATAGTTCAGGAATTTTTCCGTAAAACGTTCCACCGTTATTCCTCTACTGATTGAGAATCGATATCGCCCGGCTCATCTTCATTCGGAAGTTTCCTGGTGGTATACGTGCATTCCGGGTATTTCGTACATCCGTAGAATGCTCCTCTTCTGGATTTACGTTCGACCAATTCGCCTTCACAGTCCTCGTACGGACATTTGACCCCGGTAGTTATGGACTGCGCGTGTTTGCACGCCGGGAATGCCGAACAGCTCAGGAACTGTCCCCTTCTGCCCCATTTTATTACCATGGGTTTTCCGCATTTCGGACACACATCAGAAGTTGTCATTACCTGTTTTTTCATATTGCTCATTTTTTTCTGGGCGGTCTCTAGGGTCTTGACGAAAGTCCCGTAAAATTCTTTCATAACGGACACCCATTTGACCTTACCGTCCTCTATCTCATCCAGCTCGTTCTCCATTTTGGCCGTAAATTCATCGTCAACAACGTCCGGAAAATTGTCTACCAGCAGTTTATTGACCAATTCTCCAAGGTCGGTAGGCTGAAGGCTTTTTGCCAAGCGTTTGATATAGTTCCTGTTTATGATGGTCTTTATGATGGGCGCGTATGTGGAAGGCCTTCCTATACCTTTTTCTTCCAAGATCTTTACCAGGGAAGCGTCCGTGTAACGGGGAGGCGCCTTGGTAAAATGCTGTTCCGGAAGTATCTCTTTAAGCAAGACCTCTTCCTCGGCCTCCAAATGCGGTATTTCCTCTATCTCTTTTCCTTTTTCACCGTCTTCTCTATACGGCCTGAGAAAACCGTCGAACATAAGACGTCCTCCTCCGGCTCGGAACCTGTAATCACCCGCGTCTATATTTATCGCCAGAACCGAGAAAACAGCGTTGGTCATCTGGCTGGACACGAACCTCTTCCATATCAGATTATACAACCTGAACTCATCACTGCTCATGTACGCGGATACCGTCTCGGGAGACCTTAGTCCAAGTGTGGGCCGTATGGCTTCATGCGCTTCCTGCGCTCTCTTTTTAGAGCTGTAAACCGTCGGCGTCGCGGGGTAATAGGTATCTCCGTACCTGGATATAATATACTTCTTAACTTCTTCTCTGGCGTCATCGGATATACGCACGGAATCCGTGCGCATATATGTTATCAGCCCGACACTGCCCTCGTCTCCCAACTCTATCCCCTCATACAGCCTCTGAGCTAAACTCATTGTCTTGCTGGCCGAAAAATTAAGTTTATTGAAAGCGTCCTGCTGAAGGACCGAAGTGGTATAAGGCGACCGAGGATAGCTTTTCTTCTCTTTCTGGCTTATATCCTTTACAATGAATTTCTCTTTCTCTATTTCCTTTACCATCTGGGAAACTTTATTCTCGTCGGATACTTGGATCTTTTCCCCTTTATACTTGACCAGTTTCGCGGGAAAGAGAGGAGCTGCTGCCTCTTCTATTCCTTTTTTCATAAGGATCGCGTTTATACTCCAGTATTCTTCCGGTGTAAATCTCCTTATCTCCTCCTCCCTGATCACTATAAGCTTGACCGCGACCGACTGCACTCTTCCGGCGCTTAATCCGCGTGTTATTTTTTTCCACAAAAGAGGGCTTAGAGAATATCCTACTATGCGGTCCAGTACCCGCCTAGCCTGCTGAGCATCGACCTTGTTCATATCCAGCTGCCTCGGTTCCTTGAACGCTCCGGAAACGGCTTTGGACGTTATTTCGTCAAAACTTACGCGATATATCTCGGCTCCGGTCTTTTCCAGCTGGTTCTTGAGATGCCAGCATATCGCTTCTCCCTCCCTATCAGGGTCTGCCGCTAGGTATATGGCTTCCGAAGTTTTCGCGTCCTTTTTTATATCGCTGAGATACTTTTTTCTTCCTTTCATTACAACATATTCGGGCTTAAAATCGTTATCAAAGTCTATTCCCATTTTTGACAGGGGAAGATCCACTATATGCCCCATACTGGCGACAACCTTATATTCCTTTCCCAATATCTTGTTTATGGTCTTTGACTTAGCGGGAGATTCCACTATGACCAGATACTTGAACTTTCCGGAACTCTTTTTAGGCGCTCTTTTCTTTTTCTCAGGCATACGTGACCTCGTTTTCTTTATCGGCATTCATACCGTTTTCCGGGTAATGCTTTTATTTTTCTTTTTGTTTCCAGGTTCAGAAGCACTTCGGACAGAACACCCGGGCGCATATCCGAAAGATCCGCCAAAACGTCTATCCGCATAGGGCCATTCCGCAGAATAATATCGCGGACCGCTCTTTCCGCTTCCGAAATACTAGGCTCTTTCTCTTTTTCCTTAGGATCAGACCTTGTCGGATCCATCCGTTTTGGGCTGTGCCCGGTCCAAAGCGGACGAAGCTCTTCCAGAATATCGTTCACATCGGTTACCGCTTTAGCCCCGCTTTTTATCAAAGAGTTGGTTCCGCTCGATGTTATCATGTCTATCGGTCCAGGAACAGCGAATACATCTTTTCCCTGCTGCAGCGCGAAATCCACCGTAAGGAGCGCTCCGCTCTTTACCGCGGCCTCTACTACAACCACCCCTTGTGCCATACCGCTTATTATCCTGTTCCTTCTGGGAAAAGTCCATTTTGAAGGCATGACCTCCGGGGCAAACTCCGTCAAGACAGCTCCGCTTGCGCTTATCTTTTCCATCAGGCCTTCCGATCCGGGAGGGTAAATATGACGGAATCCGCTGCCCATTACGGCTATTGTCCTGCCTCCCGCTTTCAAAGCCCCTTTATGCGCCGCCGAATCTATCCCTTTTGCCATGCCGCTTATTACCGTTATTCCTCTTTCCGCGAGATCATACGCCAGTTTTTCGGCTATTCGAAGGCCGTATAAAGAACATCTTCTCGCGCCCACTATAGCTACCGCTATTTCATCGTCTGTTGATATCTCACCCTTACAAAAAAGCATCCGGGGCGGATCGTAAATATCGCGCAAGATAGCTGGATATCCCGGAGAGTTGTCCTGAAGTATCTTGATATTTTCCGCGGCTAAATACTCTCTATCCACGTCCGATATGACCGTGATCTTCTGTGCGTCACGCGCCTTGTCCACATATCCTCTTTTTAGATCTCTTTATTTTTGATCATCTTCAGGAAAATATCCGTCAGTTTCGGATCGAGTTTTCTTCCCTTCTCGCCTTTTATTATGGCGATCGCTTCCGCCCGGGAGAACCCTTTACGGTAGGGTCTGTCCGCTATAAGAGCTTCATATATGTCCGCTACGCTCAATATGCGGGACTCCAAAGGTATCCTATTGCCTCTCTTTTCTTCAGGATATCCGGTGCCGTCATAATTCTCGTGGTGATTGGCCATAATAGGGATTATGTCCTTCAGAAAATATATGAAATTTATCATCTCCGCTCCCCAATGGGGATGATGTTTTATCTGCTCGTATTCCTTCGCGTTAAGTTTGCCCTTTTTCATAAGCACCTTTTCATCTATGGCCAGTTTGCCGAGATCATGCAGGAGCGATGCGATCTTAAGTCTCTCTATACGGTGTTTGCTAAGCCCGAGCTTTTTGGCTAAAGCCGTGGCAAAGAGCATTACCCTCGAAGCGTGAGAGGCCGTTCCCGGTTCACTTTCCATTGAAGCAGTGAAAAGCGCGTCCACAATATCCTCGCATTCCTCATTAAGCTCCCCCGGTGTTAAAGCATGTTCTTCAACGTTATACCGCGATCCTTTTTTCCCGACTCTGCCTATGAGCATATATGCGGTCGTTCTTTTTCGGACAAGCGGCAAGCTGACCCAGGATATTATCCGGGTCTCTTTTTTTAACATAGTTACCGGGGCATCGAACTTGCAAAGTATCCCTCTTTTTTTTATCCCTGAAAATATCCTGCGGACATCACGCCTATCAGGCTCACCTATCATATAATTTATCCAGTTCCTGCCCGCCGTATTTCTCCTGGTGATCTTGAAAATATCGCGGTATTTTCTGTTCACAAAAATGATCTCGCCTTTTTTGTTGACGGCCATTACCACGGCATCTATATTCTCAAGAAGCTTTTCAAAAAAAAGCCCCCACAGTGCAGCGCTATCAGATAATCTTTTCGTCATGCAACATCCCCTCTATTTTGTCAGTTGTTTCCTCCAGGCTTAGATCCGTAGTATCAATATGAAGATCCGCCTTTTCGTAAAAAGGCCTTCTTTTCTCAATAAGTTCTTTTATCCGGGTTAGCGGGTCTTCGACCTTAAGCAGCGGCCTATGTTCTTCATTCTTTACTCTTTCGTATATTACTTCGGGTGAGGCCCACAAACATACAACGACGCCTCCTGTTTTCAGCTCTTTCATATTGTCGGGATCCAGGACCGCCCCTCCGCCCGCGTCTATGACCTTTGCGGAACCCCCGCTCATCTCTTTTATTGTTCTTTTTTCCGTTTCCCTGAAATGCCCTTCCCCAAGCTCGGCAAATATATCACTTATGCTTCGTCCTTCTTTTTGTTCTATGATATCGTCGATACTGATATACTCTATCCCAAGCTTCCGGGCCAATATCTTAGCGGTTGTTGTTTTACCTGTTCCCATGAATCCTACAATAACTATGTTTTTCATATTACATCTCTTTTATCGCCGCAAGATAAGCGTTGAAGTTCCTTTTTGTCTCTTCGATGGAATCTCCTCCGAATTTCTCAAGCATAGCGCAAGCTAGTTCCAGAGCCACGACCGATTCTCCTATAACCCCGCACGCCGGGACAGCCGTTACATCGGATCTTTCCGTGGACGCTCCGGCAGGCGCTTTAGTATTCATATCCACTGAGCTTAGCGGGTTCTTTAACGTAGCGATGGGTTTCATGAACCCATGTATACGCAAAAGTTCGCCGTTAGTCATTCCGCCTTCTATCCCTCCCGCATTATTGGTCGTCCTGGAAAAACTCTTATTACCTTTGTCGTATACTATGGGATCGTGTACCTGGGAACCTTTTTTGGACGCCGCCTGTATCCCTTCTCCCAGTGAAACAGCTTTTACCGCGGGAATAGACATAAGCGCTCTCGCTAATCGGCCGTCAAGCCTCGAGTCCCACTGCGCGTAACTGCCCAGCCCGGGAGGGAGATTGTCCGCCAGAACTTCAAACTCCCCGCCCAGAGTATCTCCGGAGTGTTCCGCGGCATCTATCGCGTCGCACATTTTTTTCTCGGCTTCCGGGTCCGCGCATCTTAGTTTGGATCCGGAAGCGGATGTCCGCTGGAGTATTTCATCAAAAGAAAGCTTTTGAGATCCTGACATTATTCCGGCTATGCCGGTAACGTGGCTTGTGATCCTTATAAGAAACTCTTTCAGAAAAAGCTTCGCTACGGCGCCTATAGCTACTCGCGCCGCGCTTTCTCTGGCGCTGGCCCTTTCAAGCACGTCCCTGGCATCGGCGAGACCGTATTTCTGCATACCCGCGAGATCCGCGTGTCCCGGCCTGGGATTTTTAACCGCCGGAAGCTCATCTATCTTATGATCTTTGTTCATCACCAGGATGCCTATGGGACTGCCTATGGTCTTCCCTTTCCTCAGCCCCGTGAATAACTCGGCTTT
Organism: Candidatus Omnitrophota bacterium; assembly: GCA_043813915.1. Lineage (GTDB taxonomy): Bacteria > Omnitrophota > Gorgyraeia > Tantalellales > Tantalellaceae > Aadella. The sequence continues at coordinate 11,463 of JBDRKO010000022.1, read as the reverse complement.
ATCCTTTTCTATCCGCATGCGTCCGCCGCGTCCGTATCCATACATCCTGCGGGCAAGTTCACTGTTTATAAAAGTTTCATCAACACGGAGCCCGGCGGGAACACCGTCCAGTATCGCCATAAGGCCTTTTCCGTGGGATTCCCCGGCTGTCATGTATCTTAGCATAGCATTCTCCTTTTTTAGTACGTAGTTCATAGTTCGTAGTTTATGATCCGGTAGTAATTTCTCTTACTATGAACTACGAACTCCCTACTACGAACTAATTCAAATCCCCAACAAATAACCTAATATCTCTTTCCCGTACACAAGACTTATAACGGCCGCAAGCGAAAGATAGGGTCCGTAGGCTATCATCTCTCGCTTGAACCTTATTTTAAGGAACATACCGACTATTGAACCAAAAAAAGGCGCTATGAAAAATGTTAACAGGACAGCTTTCCATCCCAAAAAAGCGCCTATCATCGCCATAAGTTTCACGTCCCCGCCGCCAAGGGCTTCTTTGCGGAATATGAACTCTCCCAACATACCCAAAAGGAACATGCTTCCTCCGCCCGCTAATATTCCCAGCAAAGAATCGAATATCGCCGGCAAGAATTCTCCGGTCTGGCTGTATTTTAAAAGAGGAACGGCCAATAGCCCTATAAAGATGCCCGGTATGCTTATTTCATCCGGTATTTCCTGATGTTCGATGTCTATAAAAGTGACCACGATAAGACCGCAAATAAAGGCCCAATATATGAAAAATTCCGCGCTGAGAGAAAAGAAATAGAATAACCCCGCGCTCGACACCGCCGTTAAGAACTCGACTATAAAATACCTGAACGTTATGGTCCTCCGGCAATGCCGGCATTTCCCCATCAGGACCACATAGCTTAAAAGAGGGATATTATCATACCAGCGTATGGTCTTTTCGCAAAAAGGACAGAAAGACCTGGGCAGAACAACGGATCTCTGCAGCGGCATCCGGTAAATACAGACATTCAGGAAACTGCCTATTATCGCCCCGAAGATAAAAACGACCAGATATTCCATCTATTCGATATCCTTTTTTTTTAATTCCGCGAGCGCGGCCGGCATCATCACTTCCTTTACCTTTTCCCGGTATTCGTGTGTCCATATTTCAAAAGCAATAGCGGCCTGGTTGACCAGCATGCCCAGACCGTTCACGGCCTTGAGGCCCTGTTTCTTCGCCTCTTTGATCAGCCTTGTCTCTCTGGCGTAAACTATATCATAAACCGCTTTACCTTTTTTTAAGCTCTCTATCGGAACGGGTGAACGGTCGTCGTCCTTTCCCGTCCCGATACTTGTTGCGTTTATTATCAAACCGCTTTCCTCCAACGCTTTCTCCATATCCTTTTTCTCGACCGGTTCGCATACTTTGTTACCCGAGGCACTGCCGCATTCCCTTTCCAACTCACTAAGCTTGGACCTATCGATATCGTATATATATATTTTTTCGGGACCTTCGATGCCCATTGCCGCCAGAGACATACATATCGCTCTGCCGGCGCCGCCTGCTCCGCATACAAATACGCGTTTTCCTTTCGGGTCGAACTGAACATCGTTCACAAGCGAAAAACAGAACCCGAGACCGTCCGTATTGGTCCCTACCATCCTGCCGTCATTGATGGTCACGGTATTCACCGCCCCAAGGAACCGCATACGAGGGTCTATCTCCCAGGCTTCGTGCGAATCAAGTTTGTTGAATACGTCTACTTTATAAGGAACCGTTACATTGAACCCTCTTATCACGCCTCGCGAGGACGCGTCCGACAAGAATCCGTCCAGTCCGCCGGCTTCTAGATCGAACAGCTTATACTCGGCTCTTATACCGAAATGCCTGAACGCGGCATTATGCATGGCGGGTGACAAAGAATAACTTATACCTTTGCCCAGTAACCCGTATATCTTTTCGGGAACATTGCCGGTTATCATTTAGTTTTTTTACCGATCTTTTTCTTTTTAAGAGACAGCCTGTTGATAGCGTTAACGTAAGCCAGAACACTGGCTTCTATCACGTCGGTACTGGAAGCTCTGCCGATCACGATCCCATCCTTGAACGATACTTTGACGCTGGCCTCGCCTAACGCGTCCTTTCCGCTGGTCACGGCATTGACCCTGTAATCAGTGAGTTTTCCTTTTGTCCCTATGGCTTTATCTATGGTATTAAAACACGCGTCTATCGGGCCATCGCCTGAAGCGGTCGCGGTCAAAAGCTCTTTACCCTTTTTTATATCCACACTGGCCGTGGGTTTCGACCTTTTTCCACTGGATACTCTGAAATCGACAAGTTTGTATTCTTCCGGTATAGTGGCCAGCTCATCTTCGACTATGGTCGCAAGATCTTCGTCAAATATAGTTTTTTTCTTATCAGCCAGTGCTTTAAAACGCACGAACGCCTTTTGGAGTTCTTCGTCAGAAAGATTGTACCCCATTTCTTTCAGGCGCACCGAGAACGCGTGCCGCCCGGAAAGTTTTCCCAGTACGATCTTGCTTCCCGCGAATCCGACATCCTGAGGCCTTATTATCTCGTATGTGACCCTTTTTTTAAGGACACCGTCCTGATGTATCCCCGATTCATGACTGAAAGCGTTCATCCCTATTATCGCTTTGTTCGGCTGGACCGGTATTCCCGTCAATTTGCTCACAAGTTTACTGGTTCTGTAAAGTTCTTTGGTTCTTATATCCGTAAAGAGTCCGCCGAATATGTCTTTCCTCATATTGAGGACCATCACCACCTCTTCGAGCGCGGCATTGCCAGCTCTTTCCCCGAGACCGTTAATGGTACATTCTACCTGGCGCGCGCCGTTAAGGACGGCGGCCAAAGAATTGCTTACGCCGAGACCCAGATCGTTATGGCAATGCACGCTTATTACGGCCTTACCTATTTCCGGCACGTTCTCAGTGAGGGTCTTTATGATATGCCCGTATTCATTGGGCACGGAATAACCTACGGTATCGGGTATATTCACCGTTCCGGCACCCGCGTTTATGACCGCCGATACTACCTGGGCCAAAAAATCGGGTTCGGTACGTGACGCGTCCTCGGGAGAGAATTCCACGTCCGGGAATTTACTGCGGGCGTATTTTACCGCTTCTACCGCCGCAGCAAGTATTTCGCTTTTCGCCTTTTTGAGCTTATATTTTCTGTGTATGCTGGATGTCGCGAGGAAAACATGCACTCTGGCGCGTTCCGCTTTTTTTAAGGCCGCATACACATCGTCAATATCCTGCTTGTTCGCCCTGGCCAGACCGCATATAACGGGTCTTCTGACATGTTTGCTTACTTCTCTCACCGCTTCAAGGTCACCCGGGCTGGTCCTTGGGAATCCGGCCTCGATAATATCTACTCCGAGATGTTCTAACTGCAAAGCTATCTTTATCTTTTCGTTAGCCGTAAGACTTGCCCCGGGAGTCTGTTCCCCATCCCGGAGCGTGGTATCGAATATGATAACTTTATTTTTGTTCATGATTCCTCTTTTTGTTCAGACCATAGACCATTGACTATTTACCTTTAAAACTCAGATCGCATAGAGCATAGCGCGTAAAGTTTGTCGAGTTTGTAGGGTTTGTAGAGCTTGTTGAGTTAGACCGACTGAAACTCTAATTACCCCTCGTAAACCGTCCTAACAGACCATTGACTATTGACGATCGACTATTGTCCTTACACCCGTCATTGCGCATGTCCTCTTTCGCCAAACTATTTTGATTTTATCCGGCTACGGAGGACATGCGCAATGACGGAAGAGAGGACGGCATTCGAACTTCTCTCCTCAGTCCGCTTTAGAGGACTGCATGCCACAATCTTCCGAGCTCTTCCCCTCTCTCCCCCGTCTATTCGGAGTTCCATAAATAACTTCGTCACCCGGAGGGGCGGGTGTTCACGGCGAGTTCCGCAGTCCGAAGGACGAGGACTGTCTGAGTCCGGAACACTTGCCACTTCGGGTGACAATTTAATAGATCACAAGATATTCCAAAACGTCCCATTGCATGGGCACGGCATGCCGTGCCCCTACGTCTGGCTTCCTGCGGTCGCATAAGTCATGTGCTCATTTATTCCATCCACGGCATCATACCGCGAAGTTCTTTCCCTACGATCTCGATCTTATGGTTCTTTTCTGTCTCGGTTATTTTGTTATAATTCGGGCGTCCTTCTTTATTTTCCTTTATCCATTCATTGGCGAAATCACCCGACTGTATCTCGCTCAATATTTTTTTCATCTCTTTACGCGTATCGGCATTTATCACTCTCTTTCCTCTGGTGATATCCCCATACTCGGCGGTATCCGATACTCTTGCTCTCATTCCGGATATACCGTATTTATAAACAAGGTCCGTGATAAGTTTAAGCTCGTGAAGACATTCAAAATACGCTATCTCCGGCTGATACCCGGCTTCCACCAGTGTATCGAAACCGGCCTTTACAAGTTCCGAAGCCCCGCCGCAAAGAACGGCTTGTTCCCCGAAAAGATCGGTCTCGGTCTCTTCTTTGAACGTCGTTTCGATAACCCCCGCTCTTGTGCCTCCCAGAGCCTTGGCATAGGAAAGCGCCTTGTCTCTCGCTTTGCCGGTCGCGTCCTGAAATACAGCTATCAAGCACGGCACGCCCTTGCCCTGTTCGTACATTTCTCTGACCAGCGCGCCGGGCCCTTTGGGAGCCACCATGAACACGTCGATATTCTTCGGCGGAACTATCTGCTTAAAATGTATATTGAACCCGTGAGAGAACGCCAGAGCATCCCCCTCTTTCAGGTTAGCCGCTATGGCTTTTTCATAAACGGCTGCCTGGACATGATCCTGCGTCAAAACCTGTATTATATCGGCCTTTTTAGCGGCTTCCTGCGCGGGCAGCACCTTGAACCCGTCCTTAACGGCCTGTTCATAATTCGGAGTGCCTTCGAGTTCGCTCACAATGACCTCTACCCCGCTATCCCTTAGGTTCAAAGACTGGCCGCGTCCCTGTATACCGTAACCTATTATCGCGACTTTGAGCCCTTTGATAAGCGCAAGGTCCGCATCTTTGTCATAAAACATCTTCGCCATTTCTTTCCTCCTCAATTTTCACGATGTGAAAATTGACCCTGAAGATGCAACGAGCAGGCGCATCTGAAGGGTCCTTTCTACATCTTTTTCCGTTTTTACTATCCTATTATCGATCAACTTTGCTCGTTTTAACAGTCTAACCTGGTTAACGCTGCCAGGTAAATGATCTGGTTTTATGCTAACCTGACAGCTTCTAACCAGGTTAGCATTTTTATTTCAAATAAAACCATAACTTATGGAAAGATAGTGAACATAAGTTGTTTGGTTGCATTCACCCAGCCCTTTTAGTTCCTACTATAATTAAAAGGGCTGGATAAATTCGCACTTATAACTTATGCTTCCTGCGGTCGCATAAGTTATGTGCTCATTTATTTATCACACTGCACCGCTATTTTACCCGTTCTTACTATTTCGGATATCCCGTAAGGACGCAGAAGTTCTATAAGCGCCTTTACGGAATGTTCATCGCCGGACTCCTCGACGGTGATCGTTTTTTTACCGATATCGACTATTTCCGCGCCCGTAGAATCAACTATCCCTACTATCGTTTCGCGCGTCTTGACGTTCTCGGCTTTCACCTTGATAAGGATCAGTTCTCTGTCGACATATTCCCCATCTGTAAGATCGTCCACTTTGATGATATCTATCAGTTTGTTGAGCTGTTTTTTTACCTGTTCCAGGATCTTCTCATCGGCTTCGACCACTATGGTTATCCTGGAAACGTCCGGATCCTCGGTCTCGCCTACCGCCAGGGAATGTATATTGAACCCGCGCGCCGAAAAAAGACCCACTACTCTGGCAAGTACTCCGAATTTGTTCTCGACCAGAACAGCAATAACGAATTTTGACATTGTTCCTGCCTTTATTTTATATCTTTTATTTCACCTTATTCTATCTGTTACAAGTAAAAACAAAAATGCTAACCTAGTTAGAAGCTGCCAGGTAAAATTCGTAATTCGTGAACCGTGATTCGCCCTTACGCCCGTCATTGCGAGCGAAGCGAAGCAATCTCTTTCGAGTCACGGGCCACGAGTCACGATTAACACCATGCTCTGTGCCCTACGCTCTATACCCTTATCACTATTTAAGCCAGCCCGTGAAGCATATTGCTTATGGATTCTCCCGCGGGGACCATGGGGAACACGTTCTCTTCGCGTTCTATATGAAAATCCATAATGACCGGCCCCTTTGTTTTAAGAGCTTCCTTTATGGCTTTTCTGACATTCTCTTTTTTCTTTATCCTGATCCCTTTCGCGCCGTAACTTTCGGCCAGTTTCACGAAATCCGGACACATCTTGTTCATGTCCTCCGTAAGCACCGTCCACGCGTATCTTTTGTCATAGAACAGCTCCTGCCACTGCCTGACCATCCCCAGATACCCGTTGTTCAATATAGCGATCTTTACGGGTATTTTGTTTATCACCGCCGTGGCAAGTTCCTGTATGTTCATCTGTATGCTTCCATCGCCCGCTATATCAAAAACGGTCGCTTTGGGTTTACCTATCTGCGCGCCTATGGCCGCGGGAAAGCCGAAACCCATCGTTCCTAATCCGCCGCTGGATATCCAGGTCCTTGGTTTGGTATAGATGTAGTGCTGCGCGGACCACATCTGGTTCTGTCCGACTTCCGTGCATATTATCACATCCAGATCTTTTGTCAGGTCCTGTATCTGTTCTATCACGTACTGCGGGCGAAGTTTTTCGTCATCTTTGTACTGTAACGGCAGTTCTTTTTTCCATTTCTTTATTTTCTTATGCCATGGAGCATAATCATTTTTTTCCGCCAGCTTTATCATCTCTTTCAGAACATTTTTCGCATCCCCTATTACGGGTATATCCACCCTGATGTTCTTGCTTACACTTGAAGGGTCTATATCCACATGCGCCACTTTCGCGTTAGGGGCAAAATCATCTATCCTCCCGGTAACACGGTCGTCAAACCTGGCCCCGATAGCAATAATAAGATCCGAGTTTTGAACAGCATGGTTGGCATAAGCCGTACCGTGCATCCCCAGCATGCCCAAGCTAAGCGGATCATCACCCGGAAAAGCCCCCAGGCCCATCATGGTCATTGTCACGGGAATATTGGCCTTTCTCGCGAAAAGGGTCAGTTCTTTTGCCGCTTCTGACAGGATGACCCCGCCGCCGACATAAAGAAGCGGCCTGGACGACCCCTTTATAGCCTTCATTATCCTCTTTATCTGTCCGCTGTGACCTACATAAGTGGGTTTATATCCTCTAATGTCCACGGTCTTGGGATATATGAACTCTGTTTTCTGTATCTGGACATCAACGGGAAAATCAATAAGCACAGGTCCCGGACGGCCGGTCCGCGCTATATGGAACGCCTCCTTAATAACCTTAGCTAGGTCTTTGACATCCTTGACCAGGTAATTATGTTTTGTTATCGGACGCGTGATCCCGACCATATCCACCTCTTGAAAGGCATCGTTGCCTATCAATGTGGATTTGACCTGTCCGGTTATGGCGACTATAGGTATAGAATCAAGATGCGCCGTGGCTATGCCTGTGACCAGATTAGTTGCACCCGGGCCCGATGTAGCTATACACACCCCCACCTTACCCGTAGCTCTGGCATATCCGTCGGCGGCATGAACAGCTCCCTGCTCATGACGCGTAAGATAGAAATTTATGTCCTTTTCACCGTATAGCCTGTCTGCCAAAGGGATTATAACTCCTCCGGGATACCCGAATATATCGGTAACTCCTTCCTCCCGAAGACATTTCACAAATATCTCCGCACCGCTGATCTTAGTCATATTCCTACCCTTTTTATTATGGATATTATATTAATTCTCTTATATATGCAAAACGAGCACCAATAGCATATCAGTATAGCACAACAAAATCCTTTGTCAAGATTCCGTGTCTCCCTCCAATATTATAGACACATTTTCCGGGTTTTTTCTCCTTTACAGACGGGTTCGAGGCCGAAGATCGGCAGGCGGAAGAACGGGTGAGAATATACTAAGCATGTGACAACGGGCAAGAACCGATGTCAGATCTTGTGGGGTTACGCCGATCACATGTATATCCTGGGGACACGGTCGGTGATCGTGGCAAGTATCTCGTATGGTATGGTCCCGGCCAATTTGGCTATTTTTTCTATGGAGATCTCCGAACTATCCTGCTTTCCTATCAGCACAACTTCATCCCCGACCTTTACGTCCTTAAGAAGCCCTACATCAAGAAGGGTCTGGTCCATTGTTACAATGCCTACCACCCGCACATGTTTTCCGTGTACAAGCGCTTCGGCTTTGTTGGATAATATCCTGCCGTAACCGTCGGCATACCCTATGGGTATCGTGGCTATCTTTGTATGTTTCTGAGTTATATACGTCCTGCCGTAACTTATTGACCTGCCCGGAGGAGTATCTTTGAGATACACTATTCTGGTCTTGAGGCTCATCACCGGCTTAAGATCGAACTTTTTCTTGAAATCCTTCTTAGGATAAACACCGTAAATAAGTATCCCCGCGCGCACAAGGTTCAAATGCGCGCTTTTCCAATCCACCACGGCTATACTATTAGCGGCGTGTCTGTACTTAGGTTCTATACCGTCGCGTCCCAGATCGTCGATAACGTCGCTAAACGCCTGTATCTGCACTTCCGTGAAAAGATTGTCTCTCGCGGCCGATGAAAAATGGGTATAGACACCTTCGACTTCTACCTCTTTGCACGCATACGCGCTGCGTATGAACCCCGCCGCGTCTTCGTGCCATACTCCGATACGCCCCATACCGGTATCTACCTTTATATGGACTTTCGGCCGTACCTTTTCCTTTTTGGATATCACTTTTAGTGTTTCCAATAGATCTTTATCGCACAGAGTAAGAGTTATTTTATTCTTAATGGCCGCTTTTGCCTCTTCCGCGAGAACGGAACCGAGAACAAGTATAGATATGTCTATTCCGCTCTTTCTCAGTTTCAAAGCTTCATCTACGGTCGCTACCCCTAGATATTCTACTCCCTCCTCTATTATGGTCCTGCTTACCTCCTCAATGCCGTGTCCGTAAGCATTGGCTTTAACTACCGCCATTATTCCGACTTTTTTATCTACCATACCCCGGATGCGGGATAGATTATATCTGACGGCGTTAAGGTCTATCTCGGCCCATGTCGGTCTATAATTAGTATTGGCCATAACATTCACCCGCTGTGCTGTTTCCGCGTAATACTGCACTCTTTCGCGTGCAGATACATCGGTTCAAGTTCTTCCGCATTAATGATATCCCCGCGTTCACGGCCGATCTGACCTACATAGGTCGCGCTGGGATACCAATCCGTTTCCCAGTCATACTCCGCCAAAGAACATGCGTCCAGTTCATCCTTATATTTGTCCACCCCGTCCCCGAAAAAGAACACTTTTTCCTTGAGCCCGCTCAAAAGTGATCCCGCGTCTACAAGCATATAGTCACTGACCCGTTCGACACGATCACCGCATTTTTTATAGATACAGCAATATACTTTCCCTTTCCTGGCATCCAGGAACGGGGCTATGTATCCGTCGGACGTCCCCGCATTCCTCGCTATGGCATCCATCGTGGGAACCCCGATCACACCGCATCCTAGGACCGCGGCTAGACCCTTCGCCGCGCTTACCCCTATTCGCAGGCCGGTGAACGACCCCGGTCCCAGACCAACACATAATGTACCTATATCCTTTTTATCCCATCCGGCGCGCCTAAGCGTCTCTCCTATTGTAGGTATAAGCAACGTTGAATGTCCTATACCCACGTCTTCATGAAAACACGCTTTGACCTCACCTTTCTCTAGGCAGGCGACACTCAGCATCTTTGTCGACGTATCGAACGCCAATATTTTTCCTGAATTTTTCTTAGACATGTTCTTTGATCTTAAATATCCTTTCCTTTTCTTTTTTCCCATGCTCAGCCGTTATCTCTATATACTTATCGGGCAAAAGGCCTTTTATATTACAGGCCCATTCCACTACGGTTATTCCGTTGCCGTAAAAATATTTTTCATGATCCAGCGTCTCGGAAAACCCTTCTTCATCCAGGCGGTAAACATCAAAGTGATACAGGTCTTCCCTTCCCCGGTATTCCTTGAGGATAACGAACGACGGGCTGTTAACATACATATAGTCGTCGATCCCAAGCCCTTTGGCTATGCCTTTAACTAACATGGTCTTTCCCGCTCCAAGATCGCCGGAAAGCGCTATGAGATCGCCTTTTTTCAGTTCCGCTCCGATCTTTGCCCCCAAAAGCACCGTCTCTTCGGGTGACCGAGTAACAACTTTATCAGATATGTTTAAACCCATTTTCTTCCAACATTTTGTTTTTTCCGTCCCGGCACGATAGTTTAAGTCCGTTCCTCCGGGAGGTTATCCGTCCGATCTCATAACATCCTGTTCTTTTATCGTCACGTTTAGATCTGAAAACGTCGGCGCTGTTTTCCGTCATAGTAAAAAGAAGCTCAAAACTCTCTCCGTAGAACAAGGCGTCCTTTAGCTTTAACCCGTCCGACAAAGGTATCTTTTCTTCCTGTATCACGCAACCCGTGTCACTCTCCGCGCATATCCGTGATATATCCAAAGCTATCCCGTCAGAGGTATCTATCATAGCGCTTATACTGTACCGCGCTGTCAGGTATCTGGCCTCTTTTAAGCGCGGAACAAACGTCAAATGTGCTTTCTTGCCGCTACGGACAGGACCTGTTATGAATATCACGTCGCCTGAGCGCGCTCCCGATCTCGTAATAAGACGTTTTTTTTCGACTTGTCCGATAATGGATATATTTATCACCAGTTTCTCGGAACCGTTGGTATCCCCGCCTATTACTTTTACGCCGTATGCTTTACATATCCCGAAGATACCGTCATATATCTTCCCGATCGCCTGATCCGTCATCTTCCGCGGCAGGGCCAGTGAGACCGTTATGTATTTCGGTATACCGCCCATACTGGCTATATCGCTAATGTTCACCGCAACGGCTTTTCTGCCTATAAGCTCATATGGATCTTTTTTTACTATAAAATGCGTGCCTTCGACCAGCATATCCGACGCCCATAAAAGATATTTTGTACTGTCCGGCTTGATCACCGCGCAATCGTCGCCTATACCTATCAGGACGCTTTTCCCCGGATCTCCGGAACGCCGGCGTATTTCTTTTATGATGTCCAATTCTCTCATAGTTTCGTGACCCGTGGCTCGTGGCTCGTAATTCGTGACTCGTGAACCGTGAACAGTAACTTCTTCAAAGTAACCAGTTGCCTGTTACCTGTAACCCGTGACTTGCGTTTTCTGGTAACTGGTAACCGGTTTCTGGTTACTGGTTACTTTACTCAACGAACATTTAAACTCTAATCGCATAGAGCCTGCCTACCGGCAGGCAGGCGTAGAGCATGGCGTTAATCGTGACCCGTGGCTCGTGGCTCGTG
>JBDRKO010000021.1:0-10094 GCA_043813915.1 Candidatus Omnitrophota bacterium | reverse complement strand
CGGGGATGAATTCAAGCGTTTGTGTTCGGTAAAAGCCGCAGTGTTGAAGCATAGTTTTTCCCGCTCAAAAACACTTTCATTCATCCTAGCGATGCGAGGTTGATAAGGAATAGGAAGTTAGATCTCGCCTCGCGCACCATTCTTCTTCGCCCCTCACCAATTGAGCAGCTGGTAGGGCTTCGAAGAAATAGTTTTTTTTACATGCGAAGAAGAATGTCTCTGCGAAGCTCCACTGGAGTCTTATATAGTGAAGAGCGCAGCAGGACATACATTTAATAATCGGGGCCCCATCGTCTAGCCTGGCCTAGGACGCTAGATTCTCATTCTAGTAACACGGGTTCGAATCCCGTTGGGGCTACCATTCTAAGCGCGCTGATTAAGAACACAACGTCCGAATGTAAAGCTAAGGCTAAAGCCTTAGCTTTTTCTTTTCGTCTCTTTCTGGAAAGAAAATACATTCTCTTTCCGGAAAGTTCCTCAAAGAAGTAGCCCCAACGGGGCTCCTGCGTCACTCACTTCGTTCGCTCCTTGTTGTCCCGTTGGGTAAGAACAATCCTTATTAACTTTTAAATATGCTCGGGGATCCTGCGACCCTCTCTTTGTTCGGGTCTTGTTTTCCCATTAAGCTACCATTCTAAGCGCGCTGATTAAGAACACAACGTCCGAATGTAAAGCTAAGGCTAAAGCCTTAGCTTTTTCTTTTCGTCTCTTTCTGGAAAGAAAATACATTCTCTTTAGGGAAAATTACTCCAAGAATAGCCCCAACGGGGCTCCTGCGTCACTCACTTCGTTCGCTCCTTGTTGTCCCGTTGGGATTACCGGGAAACAAAGCTTTCAGTTTTTTCTATCTTCTAACTTCTGACATCTGGTCGAAACGCGGAGGTTTCGATCCAAATTCGGATATAGAACTTATGTTCGGTCTACCACCATAAGTTCTATCCTCATTCGCCTCGGACATTTCCTGCCTGCCGGTTTACCTGCCGCAGGCATGGCAGGCAGGCGTCCTCGGCGCCTACCCTACTCAGTCCGCTTTAGCGGACTGCATGCCACAATCTTCCGAGCTCTTCCCCGCCTTCACCCGTAGATGCAGAGTTACATGATTAACTTTGTCACCCGAATGGGCGGGTGTTCACGGCGAGTTCCGCAGTCCAAAGGACGAGGACTGTCTGAGTCCGGAACACTTGCCCATTCGGGTGACAGTTTAATAGATTACAAGACACTATGTCTTCTATCTTCTTCCTTCCGGCATCTAGCCCCTCCTCTATTAATATTCTTTCCTACTAGAGCACCGCACTCTTGACTTTCAATAACACTGCGGGTATACTTGCCCTGTCTACTTATAGTAAGTATTGAAAGTATTGTATATCTTACACAAATAGAACTATCTATAGTTCTAAAAAACGAAAGGATATGACTTTGACGACAAAATCGGATAATACACAGACATCCGCAAAGTTCGTGTCTCTCCAAGAGATATCTAAAATATTCAGCCTCTCCTATCAGACTCTCAATTACTACACCAGTTTGGGGCTGCTTAGGTCCACTAAAAGGCAGGGCAACAAGCGCTTGTATTTGATAGCCGAGGCCCGGGACCGGCTGGAGAGAATAACTAAATTCAAGAACGAGGGATACCCTTTGCGGGTCATATGCACTATACTTAACCAAGACCAGGATGTGAAAAATGAATTATTATAAGATATTAGGAATGGACCGGGAACCTTTCTCGACAAGTCCTGACCCTCATTTCTTTTATGATTCCCAAGAGCATAAGGCCGCGCTTATGCGCATACTCATAGAGGTTAGGCTTAAACGCGGGCTGTCGGTCATCATGGGAGATGTAGGCACGGGAAAGACCACGCTTTGCAGAAAACTTCTCCAGCTTTTTAAAGAAAGGGAGAACGTAGAATTCTATATAATACTCGATCCTACGTTCAAGACCGAAGAACTTTTCATCGAATGCCTTATACGGACCTTCGGCATAACGCTGGAACAGGAACACCCAAACATACTGGACTATAAAGAGGCGCTGAAAAATTTATTATATAGAAAGGGTGTCGAGGAAAATAAGACGGTTGTCCTTTTGGTGGACGAGGCCCAGAAAATGGACTCCTCCTCCCTGGAAGTCCTCCGTATGCTGCTGAATTACGAAACCAACGAGTTCAAACTTCTTCAGCTTGTCCTGGTAGGTCAGATGGAGCTTATGGCCCAGCTTAAAGGAATGCGGAACTTCGTGGATAGGATAGGTTTGAAATATATCCTTAATCCGTTCGATATACACGAAGTCGAAGGTATGCTGGATTTCCGTCTGAAAAAAGCCGGATACAACTCGCACACGGACCTGTTCGATAGCGACGCGATCGAGGAAATTTACAAGATCACACAAGGGTATCCCCGGCGGGTATCCATGCTTTGCCATAACGCGCTCAGGGAGCTGGTCGTAACGGATAGTAAGATAGTAACACGCGATATCATCGCCAAACTGGTCTCTAAGGAAGTTTTTATTTGAACGGATACATATCAAAGAAAGGTCACGCATGCCGACTTCAAACAATATAACCCCTGAGGAAAAACTTCTCCATATTATAGAGAACACAAAACACGGCGGTCCTTCTTCGGGCATATCGGGTGCCGGTAAGTCCAGAGGCCTGACCAAACTTGACCTATCTTCTCTGCTGCGGAGCATAAAGATAGACCCTAAGCATTTTAGCCTGAAAGATATAAACAAAGTACTAATAGGCTTAAGCGTTATAGCTTCCATCTTCGCTGTCTTTTACCTGGCAAAGGAAAGCGGTTTCGTAAAAAAGAGGATGAGTGAACTTAGAGCGACCCCCATAAAGGAAAATTCCCTTTCGATAGATCTCGGCGTAGATCGGCCGAATGCTTCAAGCTATGTGACCGGGACCCAAAAGAACAACCCTTTTCACCTGCTCCCTGTCGAGGAAACAGCCGTTGAAAAAAAGGAAACCGAGACCACCGATCTTAAACTTGTAGGTATTTTGTGGTCGGACAGCGCGCAAGCCATAGTGGAAGATCCCGCGTCCGCCAAGACCTACATGGTCTACCAAGGCGATATGATCGAGAACTATAAAGTTGAAGAAATAACACAGACCAAAGTGAGGCTAGTGTCCGAATATGGAGAAAAAATACTTCAATAATACGTTATTCTTGGCCGTTGTTTTACTGCTCATGTTCATTTCGTCCTCTTTTCTCGAGGCCGAAAGCGACCTATCCCCCGCTTTCGGAATATCCGCTATGGGCCTCTCTGCCGCTTCCTCTTCCGGAGCGGGAGGAGAATCTACCATAGAAGTGAATTCGGAGGGAGAAAAGGAGACTCTCAGCCTTGATCTTCGGGGCATAGAGCTTACCGAGCTCTTTAAAGTGCTTTCAAAAAAACTCAACAAGAATATCATTCCCAGCCGCAATGTCGTAGGACGCGTAAACCTGTTTCTCAATGACGTAAAATACGAGGACGTCCTTGATATTATAATGATCAGCCAGGGACTCGCTTATCAAGAACAGACCAACAATGTCATAATTGTTCTTACGTCTTCCGAGTATGAAGCTCTTTACGGTAAAAAATTCGACGAAAAAAGAAAGATCCATACCTTAAAGCTTATGAACGCCCAGCCCAAAACAGTTTTCAGCGCGCTTAGCAGTCTGAAGAGCAATGTCGGAGAGATCATAGTGGATGAGGTAACCGGAACGCTCATTCTTATAGACATCCCCGAAAAATTAAAGGTCATGGAGGACGCGCTGAAGACGCTGGACGCACCCACTATTACCGAAGCATTCGAACTGCAATATGCCAAAGTCGAAGAAATAGAGGATGATATCTCCGATCTGGTGACCGAAGGTTCGGGCAGAGTGCTCATAGACGAACGCACCAATACGGTAATAGTCACGGACCTGCCCGGTAATATGTCCACTATACGCCGCACTATAAGCATGCTGGATCAGGAGACCCGACAGGTCTTCATAGAAGCCGAGATCATAGAGATCACCCTGTCGGATGATTTCGCTTACGGCATAGAATGGGAAAAGATCATGAACGATCCTTCCTTCTGGGGAACGGCTCTGACCGGGAGCTTTGCCGGGTCCGGGCTTGCTACTTCTTTTGCCAGGGTAACTCTGGGCACACTTGATGAACACGGATTTGCGGCGACTCTCAATTTTCTGAACACATTGGGAGACACAAAGATACTCTCACAGCCAAGGATATCTGTCACGAACAACGAAGAAGCTTCCATACACGTCGGCCGGCGCGAGGCTATAGTGACCGGCACTACCAGTCAGAGCGGTGACTCAACTATCGTATCCGACAGTGTCGAGTTCATAGATATAGGGATAAAACTCACCCTTGTACCCACCATAAACCGTGACGGATTCGTGACCCTCAAAATAAAACCCGAAATAAGTTCGGTAACGGAAACCGTAACGACAGGCGCCGAAGATGAACCCCGAAGCATTATTCCCATCATAACGACATCGGAAGCCGAGACCACCGTAAAAATAAAGGACGGGGTCATGATAATGATAGCCGGCCTGAAACAGAACGATACAAGGACCACAACGGCGGGTATCCCGTATCTGAGCAAAATACCGATATTGGGTAATATTTTCAGCAACAGGACCAGCGATAAATCTCAGACCGAAATTATTATATTCCTTACACCGCACATAACCACAGGCGAAGAGCAGCGGTCATGGGACGTACAGCATCTTAAGAGCCTTCCCGATTATTCTCAACCGCAGAACCGGGGGTATATGGAACCGAATTTTAAGGCCAGCTCTTTACGCAGATCCGGAAATTAGCAGAGGAGGTCAAGCTTGGACGATAGCACAAAGAACGATAACGAAGAACTGGAAGAGAAAGCCGAAAAGCCCAAGAAAAAAGTCATCAAGCTTTCCGATATAGACTATTCTGAAGAACCCGACGGAACCAACGAAGTAAATAAAATACGGGAAGAGGATTCCTTGAACGAAGAGGACCTCAAGTGGGATCCGGAAGCCGCCGTCAAAAAATTCAAAGAAAATGCGGACATCTCCCCTCCTCCCCCTTCGCTGGACGCGGGAGAATATCTCAACATAAAGCCCCGGAACAACAATGTCAGTAAAGAAAGTTTTGCTGCCGAGGACTCCCCTATTAATGACGGGAATCCCGACGAGGAAGCGTTCCGCGAGGAAATGAAGAACTATGAGACCCGTATTCCCGAAAATGACGTTCCGTCTCATTCTTCCGCGCCGACTCCGAAGCCAACACCTCAAAAAATGACCGGCGCGCGTAGCGTAAACATCGCGGCGTGGCTTCTTCTCGTTCTTTCAGCCGGCTTAGGTATCGGCCTTTTTCTCTTTTTAGGGGAAAACGCCCGGTTAAAGGAAGAAGTGGCCGACTTCAGGTCTAAGGCCATGGCCAACGCGGAAGTCGCAAAAAAAATGGTCGCTGAAAAACAGAAAATAATACAGGAAACGGCCCCGCTCAGAGAAGAATCCGAATCCATAGCGAAAAAACTTTCTTATGAACAGGACGTTTCGGCCGGGCTTCAGAAACAGAATGAGAATTTAAAAACCAAGATCGCCGACAGCCAAAAAGTCCTGTCGGGTCTCCAAAGCGAGATGCAGGGTTATGCTGACGAGATCAAAAGTTTCGCTTCGGAAGAAATAAAATATTTCCAGGCTTACGTTCAGGAAAAAGAGAACACCGAAAAATTGAACAAGTCCGTTGAGGATCTAAAAAGCAAAATGGAGACACTGTCCGGAAGTTTCGCCTCCATAGAGGATGAGTACAAAAAACGCGAAACCGGCTACATATACAACATGGCTTTCCTGTACGCGCGTTCGCAGATGTTCGATGAAGCTATTCAGAGCTTTCTGCAATTTCTGGAAATGGGCGGAGATGACGCCGATGTACATTACAATTTGGCCATAATTTACGACCAAGTAAAAAAGGATAAGTATAAAGCAGTCAAACATTATGAAAAATATCTGGCGCTTAATCCGCAGGCGGACGATCTGTATGAAATAACCATGCGCATAAATTCCATTAAACGGACATCTTCCGACCCGGTATCGCAAAATTTCAAAAATTTTAGCGTTGATCTGGAAGGATTAAAATATTAGGCGCCGAGGACGTAATGTCCGAGGCGAATGAGGATATAACTTATGGAGGTGGACCGAACATAAGTTATAAATCCGAATTTGGATCGAAACCTCCGTGTTTCGACCGATAGGCTAGAGGTCAGAGGGAGGAAGTGCTGAGGTCTCCCAGCCGAGGACGTAATGTCCGAGGTGGGCAAAACGTCCTCGTTTTGACAGCCGAGAACGTATGTATCGACACCGTGTTATACCAGAACAGTACACTTACAGGGGCCCCGTAATAACATTAAATGAATGTAGGGAAATCCCCCGATTTCGACTTTCCTTTAAAAAAGTGCGGAAATCTATGATGAAAAAACATTTGCTTATATACTTTTTTTCCATACTGCTGATATTTTCATTATCACTGAACGCGCGTGCGGAAGACGGACCATTTAATAAACTCGGACGGGGAGCGGCAAATGTCCTGACCGGGTGGACGGACGGTTTTAATACCGTCGGCGATCACTGGAATAAAAACCAGTCCGTCCCGGAAGCCATTGCCGGGATACCCGAAGGGATGGTAAAGGCAGGCCTGCGCACGGCTATAGGCTTGTATGAGGCCTTGACCTTTTCAGTCCCCATACCCAAAGGTTATAGGCCCATAGTCAGTCCCAAGTACGCGGAACCGTCCGCGTCTTCTCCTGAAAGAGTGGTAACATTAAGAAAGAGACCTTAGAACAGGTAGGTATGTATGCTCCGTATGTTTTTTATCATAATGTTCGTTCTTTATTGTATAGGGTCCGGATCCGCTTACGCCGGAACATCGGTATCCGCTTCGGATCTGGAATCCCACAAAGATTCCGCAAGACAGATATACAATATGACCGATGAGGCTTATAAGTCTCTCCGGAAAAAGATGCAAGAGGACGAAGAGACCAGAAAAATGGCGGAGATAAAAGCTTCGGCCGAAGAATATTACGAGCTGGGTAAGCTCTTGGAAGAACAGGGAAAAGATGAACAGGCTTCCCTCTGCTACAAAAAGGTCCTTTCACTGTTTTCGGACAGTAAATTCAAACGCTACATAAATATCCGGAATAGCAAACTTAAAGGGATAGCGCGCCGTGAAAAAAAACGCGCCGTGAAAAAACTTAAAAATGAAGAAGAACTGTATGAAGAACTGTCTTCTTTTGATACAATACTGGCTGAACTTAACAGCAGAATAGATTCTATCGAAGCGAAAAAAAATAATGAGTATTAGAACATTAAGAAAAACGCGAACTTATCCTTTCCGTGTGGCGTCATTTCTGGCGGCGTTTTTGATGGTATCTTTTTTAGAAGCTCAATGTCTTTCTCAGGAAAGTCTCAGCAGTGAAGACGCTGCTCTTTATCCCGAAGGCCTGGTCTCTCTGGCCAAGAATATCCTTATAGCGTACGATCTGTGCGAAGAAGGCAAAGAGCTGTACGAAAAAGGCGATAGCGCGGGCGCCCGGATAAAATTCCAGCAAGCCCTGATGAGGGATCCCTCAAATAAAAAAGCGGTAAAATTCCTGGCTATGTGCGACAAGAAGAAAGTTCCCGAAAAAAGGAAAAAAGACAAAAACGCGGCCTCTCCGAAGGCTCTGGACGCGGAAGAGATAGCATTTCTCAAAAAACTTGAAAAACGTGTTTCTGAGCTTGAAATGACCCAACAGGAACAACCCGAAGTTCCCGTTTCCGGATCTTTTGTTACGGAACCCCTAACGCCCGTGCCAAATATGCCGGCCGGGTCGGTCTCTTCCGACGTTAACAATGAAAAGTCGGCTACCGAAACCGCCGTCGAGGATAACGCGGCCCTTTTGGCGGGTATAAAGCGGAAGAAACAGGCGGAATATCTGCTCGCCCAGGGTGATCAAGCTTACGAGAACAGGCAGTTTGAAAAAGCTTATAAGTTCTATAAAGACGCTTTCGAGGCTTTCAACAGCGAGGAGTAACCTTCCACGGACTTACGTCCCTGGCTTTATGTCAGGCCGCAAGCTTCAATTGTCCTAAGCCCATTTTCACTGATGTTTTACGTATCGTTTTCTCCTATCTTCGTTCAAATTCTTATCCAAAAGTAGCCGGGGTTTAAACCCCGGCTACTTGTCGTTTCACCCGTATTTTCATATGTCAGATAGTAAACATTCCCGGAGGAGTGTCCGCGGAATTTTATAGGTACATTCGAACCTATATCTCATTCCATTCCAGTATCCTGTAACCTCCGCCGCCCTTTCCTCTTCCTATAAGCACGGAATGTTTGCGCACACTCTTGCCGGCAGAATAAGCTTCGGATTCTATCCGGTAAACATCTGATCTGACAGAGAACAAACGTTGCCCGGCCATCATATTCAGTTCCTGCTGTTCTCTTTCGGTAAGATAGATCTTTTCTTTCAGTGCTCCGGCAATGGCCGCGTCCGATTCGAATACGCCGTCGTCAGGCGTATACATCTCGCCGTCCTCTCCCATCCGGAACTCTATTATGCGGCTTATCAAGGTATCATCCAATTCGAGATAACCCATCATTTCTTCACTGCACGTATTTATATTTATCCTGCCGTTCCCGTATACGGTAATAAGGTCTTTTATCTCTTCATAGTCTTCCTCTTCGATATCGTCCAGAACAAGTATCTGCTCCTTAGGGTAGAACGGCCTGTATTTCGAACTTGTGATGGCTATAGCTTTATCCATATCCATGGATGGAAGATTTTTAAGGACAGAACTATTGACCATGTTTATGTTTATTTTGGCCCCCTCATCTTTCAAGGAATAGATCAGCTTTATATCGCCTACTATATACTCTCCCTCTTCCTGGAGTTCGGACAAAGTATCGTATGCGGGGGTAAGATCACTTTCTCTGTCTGCGATAGCCGAAGACACTATAGCCTGTACCGCGTTCAGGACGATAAAATCATTCTTTACCCGGCGGGAGAACTGATAGGTCGTTCTGGTCAATTTACCCAGACCTACGCCGAACATGGCCATCGTGGCTATAAGCCATAATGCTACGGTAAGAATAGAACCTTTTTTGGCAAGCGATCTGTAGTTCATAATCCTTCCATTCCCCACACGGAAGTGTGGGGTTCTCTACACGCTTCCGCGTGTAGTATCTCTTCTACCTTCCCGCTTTTCCATCCGGGATAGATCTTATCCCGGATAAGATCTATCCCGGATGGATTTAGGGGGATCTCGCTTCTCTTATCCCTATGCCATTATCGCCATCTGGCTTCTTTCCCTTACACATCTCACAGCATAAATATTATCTTGCTCTGCTTCTTTCCGTCTTTCTTGATATCCATTTTTACCGCCAGAGGAGGTTTGTCGTCCGGAACCGAAAAACTTTCCGTCCATCCTCCCATATTTTCCTCATCATCGGGATAAAGATACGAAAACTCGAAACTTTCCGCGTCTAACAGCTTAGATTCTGTCTTTTCATCCTTCTCTTTCAGCGATTCAGTGAATTTTTTACGCTCTCTTATAAGCGCGTCCTTTCCGGGTTTATAAGCATACGTGACCGTAACTATATCGTTCCCGGATACCGCCGGGAAAGAAAGGCTTTTACTGTCCCCCTCGAAATCTGTTTCCTCATAGTCCCTTATATATCCGTACAATTCTTTTCTCATTTTCTCGACAGCGATAAATATTTTTTTGTCTTCAATAGCCTCTGTTTCCCTTACCGTTCTCCATACTCTTATCCCTGCGGTATAAGCCCCGAAGATCGAAACGAGGACCATCCCCAGCAGCGACGCCACAAGGAACACTTCAACTAAAGTAAACCCTTTTTTATTTTTATAAAAATTTTTCATAGTTAGTACTTCGTTATTCGCGACTCGTGATTCGCCTGTAACAAGCAGTAACTTCTTTAGAGTAACCAGTGATCAGTTTCTTGGCCAGAGCACACGTCACTAATGCTCTATAACTCTGTCGCCTCTCTGGCTTCTCGGTCGAAACACGGAGGTTTCGATCCAAATTCGGATTTATAACTTATGTTCGGTCCACCTCCATAA
>JBDRKO010000020.1:0-7545 GCA_043813915.1 Candidatus Omnitrophota bacterium | reverse complement strand
TATGTTTTTATAGAGATCTTCTATCACTTGCTTTTGCTGGTTGTCTTGTTTCTTTTTGTTTTTGCTGAATATATCGCCCATGCTCTCTTTGAATACCTTTTTCCATAGTTGTGCTTGGTTAGGATGCACCCCGTATTTACTCGCTATCTGAGCCATTGTTAAGTCGCCCTTAAGTGCTTCTATCGCTACTTTGGCCTTAAACTCATTACTAAAACTCTTTCTAGTCGCCATTTAGACCTCCTTCGGTTAAATATTATACCTCTTTTTTACACCTTATTTTTAACCGATTTTCTGTCTAAATTTACCCGACCACCATAGTTGAGCATATGTTAGTATAACAAAAGCCCAAATTTTTGATGGAATACTAATGCTAATGAAAGTAGTAGCACAAACGTTAACGTTTATACATATGAAACTTTCAAACACAAAGCCTTTTAAGAGATCTATAGCGGTTCTTACAATGATGTTTTTATTGTCCGATACCGTTCTATGGGGTATGCCTGTCGAGGATGTTGCAGTCCCGAATAATACTCTTCAGGTCCAGTCTCAGATGTTCGCGCCGATCATACATCTCCCCGGATGGGAAAAGGACGCTCAAGTAGAAGCCGAAATGAACGCTATCGTTGTTCTTGTGATGAAGGACAGTAAGCGCGCGGCTCGAGATATAAATTCATCTATAGACCGATGGTGCGGCGCGAAGAGCAAAGAGCGCGTGCTGACGCTTTTAGAAGATGCTCGGACCAACGCGAGCGGCGAGACCGTAATAGATATCGGGTTTCTGGAACCGAAAGAAGGCGATATGCCGTTCCGCCTCACAATAAATGCTTCTAGCTTTGAAGCTCTTATATCCGAGCCTCGAAAGAAAGTCAAAATGACACGGTTGAATGTATCCGCGAAAAAGACTCGGGATTTCTACGGAAGAACAGCGGAATACGACGCTTCAGGACGGATAACGAAAGTTTATGATGAAAAGACGGGCATAGTATGGGAAGAGTATTCTTACGGTAAGGATCCCGAAGATATAGCGGTAAGGCTTTATAACCCATCGATCGGCAAGCATATAAGATGTGTTTATTCTTTCAAAAGAAACAACTTTGTGAGATGGAAGATCGAAATTGAGAATAGTTCCGGAATATTCAATGAGGAAGGCAATTTCCTGGTCGGAGAAGGAGATGCGTTTATAGAACAGTTAGATATTAATGTTAGTCTTGGGAACAGCGGCATAGGAACTACGGTGAAACAATGGTTAGCGTTAAGGGCGGACAGGGAAGGGAAGTCTATTTTATTTTCGGAAACAATGAACCCTATATCGGCGAGGATAAATGCGAAGCTTTATGATCTATCCACCTTGCGTTTGACTCAAGGGGATATTGTCAGGGAGATCAAAGTCAGTAACGAAAAAGAATTAATGACCGCCGTGACCGCCCAGGAATATGAGATAGTGAAAAACGATAATTTTATAGGGTTCATTACCGTTACGGAAAGCGGTGAGATCGTAGACAATGATGAAGCATTTAAAGGATATGATCTCAGCCTGCGGAACGGCATTCTGAACGCCGTCGATCCCAAAGGGGACCCTGTCGAGGTTAATTATAGACATCCGTTCTATTGGTTCGGGATGGCGGATGCGGAAAAAATTATCGCCGCGCAGAATAGGTCTGATGAGGAAAGGAAGAAGAGAACGATCTCTGGAATAGCGGAGAGAATTACGGGCAGGACCACGGAATACGACGCCTCAGGACGGATAACGAAAGTTTATGATGAAAATACGGGCATAGTATGGGAAGAGTATTCTTACGGTGAGGATCCCGAAGATATAGCGGTAAAGCTTTACAATCCATCGATCGGCAAGCATATAAGATGTGTTTATTCTTTCAAAATTTACAACAGCTTACTAAAATGGAAAATCGAGATCGAGAATGATCCCGGGATATTCAACGAGAAAGGCTATTTCCTGATCGGAGAAGGAGATGCTTTTATTGAACTTCTGGATATTGATGTTAGCCCTAGGAACAGCGGCATAGGAACTACAGTGATGCAATGGTTAGCGTTAAAGGCGGACAGAGAAGGGAAGGAGATCGGGGTTTCGAAAACAATGAACCCTGTAACGTCGAAGATAATCGCAAAGTTTTATGATCTATCCACCTTGTGTTTGACTCAAAGGGATATTGGCAGGGTAATTAAAGTCAGTAACGAAAAAGAATTAATGACCGCCGTGACCGCCCAGGAATATGAGATAGTGAAAAACGAAAATTTTATAGGGTTCATTACCGTTACGGAAAGCGGTGAGATCGTAGACAAGGATGAAGCCCTTGAAGGATATGATCTCAGCCTGCGGAACGGTATTTTGAACGCCGTCGATCCCGAAGGGGACCCTGTCGAGGTTAATTATAAATACCCGTTATATTGGTTCGGGATGGCGGATGCGGAAAAAATTATCGCCGCGCAGAATAGGTCTGAAGAAAAGAGAAAGGAAAGAACAGGTCCTGAAAAGGCGCAAGGACCGGTAAAGGATAGTGCAGATCCTGTTACTTACGCTGACTTTATTTTGAAAATTGCCGAGTTAAGCGGAAATGGTCTTCTTGAAAAAACAGAGGGAAAAGATGTGATAGGCGGATTGGTATATGACGTTATAACAGGCGGGCAAGTATCAGCAGATAATGAGAAAGAAAGGGAAGCTTTTGCTAAAACGGTCTTTTTACCTCGGGATAAAGGGATGCAGGAGAAAAGCGTTCACCTTTTTGAACAAGACGGGATCGATGCTGAAAATATACGGTATTTTTTAAAAGAAAAGGATATAGCGTTTCAAAACAAGGCGCTCAACGGTTTCGAAGCGGAAGAAAATAAAATGATCGAGAAAGCCGTCTACGCGGTAGAGGCGGTCCTGATACGGGCATTATTCGGTATTTTTGTCGAGAACGATAAAATGATCGAGATATATGAACCGAGGGAGGGGGAACAAAAAGGGCACTGGGAGAAAATAAAGGAACTTATACATAAAGGACTTCTAACCGCGGGAAGGGACGGGAGAATCTATGAGCTTGTCGCGCCGATCGTTAACAGGCTCAATGGGATGTCAGACAATGATGTGATCGCCAAAGGGGAGGAAGAAATACTGCATCCGTTAAACGAAAGGTATGTAGAGAACTTTCATCTTAACATTGAAGATCTTGATGAGACTTTTGAGGCATATGTGAATAGAAAGGTCCCTGCAGGCTATAATTATATAATCACTCAATCGATCTCCACTCACATTAACAGTCTCGGTATGGTAAATCCTGACAACCCGAAAACTGTTGAAAGAAATCTTGGATATTTTGAGATAGCTTTTATTCTGGTCAAGGCGATAGATATTATTGCTTCCAGAAAAAGAGATACGGCCCATCGTTTCCTTGAGGAGGTTAAAAACGCTAAGGCCCGCGGAGGGCTCATAGGAAAGGACGCGGAAGGCGCGTTCTCCGCGCTGGCGTATGAGATACTGACGGGAAAGAGCGGTCCCGAAACGGGGATGAACGCGGCGAAGGAGATCATGTCGGGCGCGGATGAAGGCAGTGCTTTGAGGAAAAATATCAGGGAGTTCTGCGGCGGAAATACCGCGGATACCGGAAGCATGCGGGATTTTCTGGACGGTAAAAAGGCAATATTAAGATATCTTGACGCAAACGGGTTCAGCGGATCGGAAAAAGACGCGGTATCCCGGATAATACACAGATCGGAAACGGTATTCATATACGCGCCTTTTGACATATTTCTCGATAACGATACGTTAAAGAACATGTTCGCCCCGAATAATGACGAAGTGTACTGGGGTCAGGTAAAAGGGACCCTGCATTCGGAACTATTGGGGATCGGCATGAATAGGCGCGTATATGACATAATCGGTCCGGCCGTTAGAAAGATAAACGGTATGGCGTTCACGGATATGGCGGAAAAAATAGAAAAAGAGATAATAACGCCGAACAATGAAAGATATGAACGTGAAGCCGGGCTCGGGAAGGCCGGCCTGGCGGTGACTTTCGAGGATTTTCTGTCAAGACAGATCACGATCGGTAATAATTATTCCATGCGGCAGATCGTAGCGGACAGGAGCGCCTGCCTGTCCTTGGTAGACCCTGACCGTCCCGAGGATATAGAAGAAGACCTGGGGTATTTTGAAGGTATATTTATCATACTCAAAGCCATAGAAGAGTTCGACCGCCTAAGAGAAGAAAAAGAAAAAGCTATCGCCTGTCTGCCGCGGCTTAATAGAGAAAAAACAATAACAGACGGTCCGGATAGAGAGATGTTCAATGTATTCGCCGGAGAAGTCCTGGGTTTAGGCAAGAAATTTTCGGAAGACGTATCCGCGCAGGAACTTTTTAACGAAATAATCTTTGAAGATGAGGATAACGGGCTGCGCGATAAGATGCGGAAGTTCTTAGAGGGAAACGATATTGACGATGAAAAGATCGGGGTTTTTCTCGCGGGAAAAGACGCGCTGATCAAGGATATCATGAAAAGTCCCGATGCCGGAGAAGGTTTTGAGATCATAAAACAGTTCTTTTACAGGGTAGAGATGCTTCTCATCCTGTCCCGGTTCGATCTTTTTACCGAGAACGATCTGATAGTAAAAATATACGGAGGAAAAAGGGAAAGGACCATGTGGAAAAGAGCGAGAAAAATACTTCATGACGGATTTTTGAGCGTTTGTTCCGATAAAAATAGATACGCGTTAGTGAAACCCTTGATAGAAAAGATCAACACCATGAACGATGAGGATATTATAGGCACGACGGAAAATGATGTGCTTGCCCGGTTCAATCTCAAATACAAGGGGATCACAAGGGGAGGTGCGCGAGAACCGGAGATAAAGACCAGATTTGAAAAGTTCGTGGATGTTCCTATGCCTTCGAGAATTGACGGTGATTATTGTCCGCGACAGTTCCTGTCCGACAATATATACTGTCTCCACCTGATAAATGCCGATGATCCGGAAGGTTTCCGAAAAGACGGCGTTCTTGTCGAGAACCTGCTCTTGACGCTGAGGGCCATACAGATAATCGACGGCAGAAGACGGAAAGGGTCCGATGACACGGAGGAAGCGAAACAGTTAAGAAGGACGCATCAAAGGATCTCAGAGATACACGTTGCCGCCAGGGGTATCATCGAAGGTAAAGGAAAGATAAAGGAATTGTTATCCGCCGCGGAAATACCGGGGAAACGGATTCCCATAAACATTGTTGTGGATATAGAGACCATACTGACTATGGACGCGACGGATGTTGAAACGAATATCCGGACATTGGCGAATCTCGTATTGTCCTACGCGGATATAGATAACGCGAATTTCATTTTTAAAAAAGGACTTTACGGAGCGAGAATAGGAAAAGACAGGACGCCGTCTTCTATCGTGACCGAAAATGTAGAAACGCTTAGAAAGATCATCAGGGAAGAAGCCTTGCATTACGGTGTTTCGGGAGAAGCCCTGGACAGGTTGACGCGCGAACGTGTTATGGAGATGTCGGAATATCCGGAGGACGACCGGGTAATGCCGGTCGAGATACCTATAGTAAGCGAAACTTGGTTAAGGCAGGCAAAGGCGCGTGATGTACGTCTTAAGATCAATCAGTATCCGGTAGCGCTAAAAGGCAGTATAGCGGATAGTGAAGGAGTGGCCATGAGAAATTTCGAAACGGCATTTGCTATAGCGTTCACAAAATCCGCGCTTGTTCTCGCGAAACGAAACGATGAAGAAAAAGGCCCCCGGGAAGAAAGCGGATTCGAGGAACTGAAAGAAAAACTCTTGCCGGAGATAAATGATCTTTACAAAGCGGCGTTTGGAATGGATATGAAGATATCCGAAAAGACGCTGGATAACATGGTATACACCGAGGGGGAAGACCTGGGTTCCGAGACGCGCATGAATCTCGCGATAGACCTGGCATTGCCGCCGATAATGAGGGGCACGGTCGAAATACTCCGGGGAATGCACGAAAAAGTGCAGGGTCTCATCAGGTTCGCGTAAAAACATGTCTTTTGGAATAAAAATATAGCGTAAAATAAAACGCGGATCGGATAACTTGAGATAATGTGCCCGCTTAGACGGATCTTTTAAAATACTGCTTGACATAAAAAACTTTTTTGATAAAATCAATACTTCCCGGCATCTCTATATTAGGGAATATACTATATAAATTCTTATCCATAAGCTGACTTAAGTCGAGCTAATGGGGGAGTTTAGTGTCTTTTTTTTAAGTATGCGGGAACGGATTTTTTTATTTCGTTCGATCCACCTATCAATCGCGATAAGGTGGCCCATGTAGCTCAGCTGGTAGAGCACATCCATGGTAAGGATGGGGTCGGCGGTTCGATTCCGCCCGTGGGCTCCATAAAAAAGGATATGATATGCGGAAGGCTCTTCAGATGCTCCTACTCGTTGCATCTTCAGGGTTAATTTCCATTTCATGAAAATTAAGGAGGTAAGGAAATGGCTAAGGCAAAATTCGAGAGGACTAAGCCACATTTAAACATTGGAACGATAGGGCACGTTGACCACGGCAAGACAACGCTTACGGCGGCGATAACGATGCATCTGGCGACTAAGGGACAGGCTGAGGTCAGGGAGTTCGATACGATAGACAAAGCGCCCGAAGAAAAAGAGAGAGGCATCACCATAGCGGTAGCGCACGTAGAGTACGAGACGGATAAAAGGCACTACGCGCATATAGATTGTCCGGGACACGCGGACTACATAAAGAACATGATAACGGGCGCGGCGCAGATGGACGGAGCGATACTGGTAGTATCCGCCGCGGACGGGCCGATGCCGCAGACGAGGGAGCATATACTTCTGGCGAGACAGGTAAACGTTCCTTCGATAGTTGTATGCATGAACAAAGTGGACATGGTCGACGATCCGGAGCTATTGGACCTGGTAGAGCTGGAAGTGAGAGAGCTTCTGACGAAGTACGAATATCCCGGGGACGACACGCCGATAATCAAGGGCAGCGCGCTGAAAGCTATGGAAGCAAAAGGTGTGGGCCCCGACTGCGATTTTATAGATGAGCTGATGAACGCGGTAGACTCGTTCATACCGACACCGGCGAGAGATATAGACAAACCGTTCCTAATGCCGATAGAGGACGTATTCAGCATCACGGGAAGAGGGACGGTAGGAACGGGAAGGATAGAAAGAGGACAGGTAAAGGTGGGAGAAGAGATCGAGATAGTCGGGCTGGGAGACACGAAGAAGTCGACGGTAACGGGAGTGGAGATGTTCCGTAAGCTTTTGGATTCGGGACAGGCGGGAGACAACGTAGGAATACTGCTGAGAGGTATAGACAAGAAAGACCTTACAAGAGGACAGGTACTGACGTTTCCTGGATCGATAACACCGCACACGAAATTCAAAGCGAAGGTGTATATATTGAGCAAAGAAGAAGGCGGAAGACATACGCCGTTCTTTAACGGGTACAGGCCGCAGTTCTATATCAGGACAACGGACGTGACGGGAGTGGCGACACTGCCTAAGGGAGTGGAGATGGTGATGCCGGGAGATAACGTAGA
>JBDRKO010000019.1:0-6450 GCA_043813915.1 Candidatus Omnitrophota bacterium | reverse complement strand
GTCGAAACCGGGAGATTTCGACACACCTCGGACATTACGTCCTCGGCGCCTCGCAATGACGGAGGGGGCGCTCGGCGCCTGTAACCAGAGACTTGCGTTTTCTGGGAACTGGCAACCGGTTACTGGTAACAACTTCTAAGCCATATCGTGCACGGCATGTACTTTGCAAGTAAGGAGTTGAAATGGAAGATATAAAGGGCATACTCAAATTTATTGCGGGATTTATGCCATGGATCTTATTTTTATTTATCTCAGGGCATACTTTGGTGAGTTTGGAAAGAGCAATAATAGTATGCTTTTTGGCAAGTGTGCTGTTCGGATATAGAGGACTGCGCAAAGGATTTATTCTGAATTGGGGAACGCTAGCTTATTTTGCGGTATGCCTGATCGCGGTCAACCTTATGAAAAACATGTTTGTTATAAAAAATATGGGTATTTTTTCCAATGGATTTTTAGCCGCTATTGTATGGGTCACAATTTTTTCCGGAAAACCATTTACTTTGCAATATGCTAGGGAGGAGCTTCCCGAGGAGAAATGGAATGAACCGAGCCTTATACGCGGCTGCCATTTTATGGCTATGGTGTGGGGCTATTTGCTTACGTTTTCTGTGCTAGTATCTTGTTTTAAAACATTCAATCCAGGAGTATTTTCGGAAAAAGTATATTTCGATATTAGCTTAGCCACTATTTTTGGCGGGATAATATATACCCAGCTGTATAAAAAAAGGAAGAGATCCTAGGGCGAGGCGCTTCCTTTAAAGTAACCAGTTGCCTGTTACCTGTGACCTGTTTTGGTACCTAATCTTTTCATTCGCAAAGGGGACACTTCCCTCACTACGTTCGGGAAGATGTCCCCACCTGCTGGGTCAGCGGATATTGGTTCCTTCACTTAACACTTAAATACGCCCCATTTCTAAAATTTCATGTATAATACCCCCTATGACAAAACCTGATACGGCCGTTATTGATGATACGTCCAAACAAGGCGGGATGCGGGAGATGTGGGCGATCGCTATGCCGATGGTGATCTCGCACGCGTGTTATACAATAATGACGTTCACCGACAGGATATTCCTGTCCAAACTCGGGCCCGATATGATGAACGCCGCGATGGGCGGCGGGCTGACCGTATTCATGATGATGACGTTCTTTATCGGGCTGATAGGTTACGGGACGGCGGTCGTCGCGCAGTATATGGGGTCGGGTAGAAAAGACCGATGCGCCGTGACGTTCACCCAAACGCTTATCATAGCTGTCGCGGCATACCCCGTTATACTATGCTGCAGACCTTTAGCATATTGGCTTTTTGATGTTATGGGGATCATACCGTCACAGCTGGGACCTCAGAAAATATATTTCGATATACTTATCTACGCCGCGCTTATCAGACTGCTTCAGGTATGTTTCAGCGCGTTCTTCTCCGGGGTGGGGAGGACAAAAATGGTCATGGTAGCGGGCTTCACGGCAATGGTAGTTAACATCATCATGAACTATATCCTTATATTCGGAAAACTCGGCGTACCCGCTATGGGTATACGCGGAGCGGCGTTCGGGACGATGATAGGGGGGATGAGCGGGTTAGCGGTACTACTCGTGACGTATCTGGGTAGAGAGAACAGGTTAAGGTTCGTTCTTCCAGGATCGTTCCGGTTCGATAAAGAAGTTATGGGGACGCTGCTTCGGTTCGGATACCCCGCGGGACTCGAGATGTTCCTCAACCTGCTGGCATTCGATATGATAGTCATGGTATTCCATTCCGTCGGCGCGGTCGCCGCGACGTCCTCGACGGTAGTGTTCAATTGGGATATGGTATCTTTTGTCCCGCTTCTAGGGATAGAGATAGGCGTGACCAGTCTTGTAGGCAGATACATGGGCGCGGGCGATACACAAACCGCGCATAGATCGACGATGTCGGGATTTAAACTGGGGATGGTATACTCATTACTGGTATTCACTTTATTCGCCGGGTTTCCCGGGATGCTTGCGAACGTGTTCCGGCCGGTATCCGACATGGGCGTATTCGCCGCGGCACTTCCCGCAATGATCTTCATGATACGTCTGGCGGCATTATACGTTATTGCGGAAGCGGTATTCGTAGTGTTTATCGGCGCGCTTCGCGGTGCGGGTGACACGTTATGGGCGATGATACTTTCCGTATCGCTGCATTGGGTACTTGTACCGATACTTTTTGTTATGCTGAAAGTTTGGGGGACGGGACTTGAGACCGCATGGAAAGTGGTGGTAGGTATGTTCCTTCTGTTTTCCGGGTTAGTATACCTTAGATACAGAACAGGCAAATGGAAAACGATATCCGTGGTGAGACCGCTGCCCGAGATCATCGGACCGGTATCCTCGATCGCGGATGATTTTCATGAGGTATAGAGCATAGGGCATAGAGCACAGCGCCCCGAGACTAGAAGTCAGAAGACAGACGTCAGAAGGATGAAGGACGAGAGAAAAGTGTTAAGTTTTAAGTGTTAAGTGTTATGTGTTATGTGGGATGGTGTAGAACCTAATGACGGGGGGCTTCTTTCTTTAAAGTAACCAGTTGCCTGTTACCTGTAACCAGAGACTTGCGTTTTCTGGTAACTGGTAACCGGTTTCCGGTAACAACTTCTATCCATATCGGGCACGGCATGCCGTGCCCCTACGGCCATTCACCAAATACCATCTATCCCAACAGGGCCTTGACCTCTTCGGCTATGGCCAGACACGCGGTGAGACCTGGAGATTCTATGCCTATCAGGTTGATGAAACCGGGAAGACCGTTACCGGTCTCTTCGGATAGGATAAAATCTCTGAACGGATCGTTCTTGTTCTGAAGTTTCGGCCTGATACCCGCGGTGTCGGGAATGAGGTCGGCCTCTTCCAGCGAAGGCAGGAAACGTTTTGCCGAAGTCCAGAAGACCTTAAGCGCGGACCCGTCCACATTATAATCAATATCGTTCACGTATGCGGCGTCAGGTCCTAATCTGAGTCCGCCGGCAAGATCCGGAGTGATATGAATGCCGAGATCGGTATTCGTCGGAGGAGGATATACCGGAATGGAGATACGGAATTTTTTAGGGTCGCGTATCCTGAAATATTGACCTTTGCAGTAATGAAGCGTGTAAGAGAGTTTTTTCGTGTCCAGCCCGGCCATTACGGCTATTTTGTCGGAATAAAGACCCGCTGAGTTTATTACCGTACCGGCTTCAAAACTGAAAAGATCCCCTTGAGGTTCTTTTACGGTCAAGATGTAACCTGAACCGGACCTTTTTATGCCCACAACTTCTATATTGAACGCGATATCCGCTCCTTTTCCGGACGCGGAAGTGAACAGGTATTTCATCAGGGAATGAGAATCGATTATGCCCGTGTCGGGCGAGAACAGACCGGCATCGCCTTTGATATAAGGATACTTGCGGGACAGACCGGGTTTGTCTATCAACTCAAGACCCGTTACCCCGCAATCGGAAGCGTTACGGTAGATATCTTCAAGCTTGGCGGTTTCGGTCTTGTTGCACGCGACAAGGAGTTTTCCGGTCTTTTTATGAGGGATATTATTCCGGACGCATAGTTCGTAGAGCAGGTGTCTGCCTCTGATACACGTCCGGGCCTTTAAACTGTCCTTAGGATAATACAAGCCGGCATGTATGACTTCCGAGTTCCGTGAGCTTGTCTCTTTGCCGAAAGAATCGTGTTGTTCCAGGACGAGGATACTTTTGCCGGTACCCGCTATGGCGCGGGCGACCGCAAGCCCTATCACACCCGCCCCGATCACAACTATATCTGATCTGTCCATACGCGTATATTATATGAGATCGCGGTGAAAAGCAAATAGGGAACAGTGAAATAGTTCGTAGCCGGTAGTTCATAGTTCGTAGTGAGAGCGCTAGCAAATAAAGATCGACTTTCGACTTTTGACCGTGTATATCTTCCTGCTCTAATCCTTATATCCTTTACAAACGCCCGTGGATTTTGTATGCTCTAGTCTTCGGATATAAAAAAAAAGGCTTAAAAAGCAAGGAAAGGTATGATAACAGCTAATAATGTATCACTGCAGTTCGGTAAACGGAAACTTTTCTCGAACGTTAATATCACGTTCGCTCAAGGTAATTGTTATGGACTGATAGGCGCTAACGGATCGGGTAAATCGACTTTTTTAAGGATGCTTTCGGGAGATATGGAGACGACGTCCGGAGAGATATCCGTAGTTCCCGGAAAAAGGATATCGGTCCTTAAACAGGATCAGTTCGCTTTTGATGATCATACGGTGCTTCTTACGGTCATCATGGGGCATAAACGTCTTTACGAGATAATGAAAGCCAAAGACGAACTTTATTCTAAAAACGAGTTTTCGGATGCCGACGGAATGAAAGTATCCGAACTCGAAGGCGAGTTCACCGAACTTGACGGATGGAACGCCGAATCCGACGCGGCGAAATTGTTGAGTAATGTAGGGATACCGCAGGAACTTCTTGAAGTGGAGATGAAACAGCTTGAAGGGGGACAGAAAGTCCGTGTGCTCTTGGCGCAGGCTCTTTTCGGGAACCCGGATATACTGCTTCTGGACGAACCTACTAACCACTTGGATGTCGAGACATGCGTGTGGCTGGAAGGGTTCTTATCCAATTTCAATAATACAGCTATAGTGGTTTCACATGACCGGCATTTTTTGGATAAGGTATGCACACATATAGCGGATATCGATTACGGTAAGATACAGCTCTATTCCGGTAACTATACGTTCTGGATGCAGTCAAGCCAGCTTGTGCTCCAGCAGCGCGATCAGGCTAACAAAAAAATAGCGGAAAAACGCAAAGAACTTCAGGAATTCATAGCGCGGTTCAGCGCGAACGCTTCCAAAGCAAAACAGGCTACCAGCCGGAAAAAGGTATTGGATAAACTTACGCTTGAGGATATAAAACCGTCATCGAGAAAGTATCCGTATATAAATTTCGATCAGGAACGCGACGCGGGCGACAGTATACTGAATATCGAAAAACTTTCCAAATCGATCGACGGGCAGGTCATGTTCAAAGACCTGGATATCAGGGTAGGCAAAAGGGATAAGATAGCGTTCGTGGGCCAGAACGATCTTGCCAAGACGACGCTGTTCCAAACGCTTATGAACGATCTCCGGCCCGACTCGGGTAAGTTCACATGGGGGATATCGACCAAACAGGCGTATTATCCTAAAGATAACGCGGGATACTTCGACGGGGATATGGAGCTTCTTGACTGGCTTATGCAGTACACGGATAATACGGAGACGACTTTTGTGCGGGGGTTCCTGGGCCGCATGCTTTTTTCGGGAGAGGAAGTGTTCAAAAAAGTGAAGGTCCTTTCCGGCGGAGAGAAGGTCAGATGTATGCTGGCGCGTATGATGCTGGCGCAGGCCAATGTCCTGATACTGGACGAGCCTACGAACCATCTTGACCTGGAATCTATCACGGCGCTCAATGACGGGCTTGCCAGATATAAAGGGACCGTTCTTTTTTCATCGCATGACCATCAGCTGGTGCAGACCGTAGCGAACCGTATTATAGAGATCACGCCGCGCGGGTATATAGACCGCGCCGATACGACATATGACGAATATCTGGACGATAAGAAGATAGAAGAGAAGCGGAAAGAGCTTTATCGGGCGTGAACAGAGAAGGCAGAGAGACGTAGGACGTGGGACGAAGGACGTGGGATGTGAGACGAAGGAAGAGGGACGAAGGACGTGGGAAGAAAGACGAGGCGCCGAGCACGAAATGTGCGAGGTGTGTCGGAACGTCCCTGTTTTGACGCAGAAGTTCTGAGGACACTCTTCCCGTGGGAGTATAAACCCTGGCCGAAGAATGTCCCCAGAATATGTTTTTATTTTTGATAACTCTATACGCTATACTATATACTATGGAGTAGTTACCAGCAACCGGTTACCAGTTACCAGAAAACGCAAGTCACTGGTTACAGGCGCCGAGCACGCGCCCCCATCCCCATTAGATTTTCAGTCAATATAACTCAACAAACCCCACAAACTCAACAAACCCCACAAACTTATATGCTATGCTCTGCGCTAATTGTCACTGGTAACTGGTAACAGGCAACTGGTTACTTTAAAGAAGCAGGCCTGGCAGTGTTAACCAGGTTAGACTGTTTTGACGCTTAGAACATCAGTCAGTACAACTCTGTGCCCTATGCTCTATGCCCTGATTAAATGCCATTCATACGCCCCACAAATACCATACATTATCCCTTTCCCACACACGGACAAAAATGATATAATAATGCCGGATTGAAAGATCAAAAAAACTCTTGAGCAATGACCGTGCGGATCTTTAATGTTATTAAACGCGGAGGTGGACATGAAAAAGGTATGTATATTGGCGGTCAGTCTGGCCGTTACGGCTTTGATGATATCGGGATGCGGCGGTGGTGCGAGCGAAACAAAACCTATAGCTACAGTTAAGCAGGAAGCCC
>JBDRKO010000018.1:0-5605 GCA_043813915.1 Candidatus Omnitrophota bacterium | reverse complement strand
AGATTGCTTCACCCCTCGCATAGCTCGGGGTTCCCGCCTTCGCCAAGGCTACGGCGGACAGGCGCAATGACGGAGGAGAGGACGTGCTCGGCGCCTACGCTCGTCTTTGCGAGCGAAGCGAAGCAATCTCGTCCTTCTTCTCTCGTATCTCTGACTTCTAGCCCCGGGGCCACCTTTTCCGCCGGAGGCGGACCAGCCTAGGGCTGGAAATACAAAAATGGGGCACCCTTCTTCGCTGCGCAACTTTCGTGCGTAGCTTTGAAGAAACTTCGTACCAGAACTTGTTTCTGCGTAGCCCTACCAGCGAGCCCTATTATTGAAGGGCGAAGCAGAACACCGAATACCAGCTATTATAAATTTTCTTGACATATTCCCGCAGAATGTTATAATTTAGCACTCTAACACAAAGAGTGCTAAATTATGGATAAAAAGAGCAGAGAAGAAAGAAAATATAGTGTCCTAAGGCACATTGTGCATTCGTATATCTACGCGGCTAATCCCGTAAGTTCCAAAACGGTCTCGCAGGATATGGGGAATTTGATATCCAGCGCTACTGTCCGGAACATTATGGCGGAACTGGAAGATGAGGGGTATATCGAACAGCCCCATACTTCAGCCGGAAGGATACCTACAACCATCGGGTACCGAAGGTATGTTGAGAATATAAGTGCCCGCATACAGCTCAAAAAGGAAGAAGCCCAGAGATTGGCCTCCGAATATGATAGGCATATAAATACTCTCAAAGAGGTCATAGAAAAGACATCCTTTCTTCTCAGCCGGCAGTTGAATAGCGCCGGTATCGTTATGTGGCCCAGCATCGGCCATCTTTACTTGAAGCACATAGAACTTATCAAAATAAAAGCCGAGATCGTTCTGGCCGTTCTTGTTACAATGACCAATGCGGTCAAGAATTACATGGTAAATCTTGAAAAAGACCTGGGAAAACCCGAACTTTCCAGAATATCGAATTATATAAACCGCAGTTACGAGAACTTCAGTCTTTCGGAGATATCGGAAAAGATCAAAGCTAAGGCGGATGATCCCGGATCCGAGGGCTTGGGGGGGATCGAGGGATCTACTAGAATAATAATCGATGCCATTCTCAAAGAGAACTCCGAGAGCGAGGTATGCTGTGACGGGGTCAGTAATTTCATGTATTATGAGGGAACTCGGGATATGGACGCAATAAAAAGTCTTATACATCTTTTTTCGGAGAGGAAGGACATGACGCACATTATGAGAAAAGAGATGCCCGACGGCAGTCTTAAGATATATATCGGTGATGACAGCGGATGCGAAGCGCTTAACAAATATAGTGTTATCACCCGCGGGTATAGTATGCATGGGAGGACCGCGGGCAGATTGGGTGTAATAGGCCCGATGAGGATGGATTACGCCAGGGCTCTTGAGACTATTGAATATCTGTCGGATGTAATGAGCGGCAAACTGGAAGAAATAAACGGGTAGGAGAAGATCGATGAGGAAAAAAAAGGAAGAAAAGCCTATTCTCGGGCCTGACGAAGTTTCCGAGGATATTGCGCTGCTAAAAGAGAAGGCCGATAAATGCGACGAATATGAAAGCAAATATCTGAAAGTGCACGCGGAATATGAGAACACGAGACGCCGTCTGGAAAAAGAGAAAAATGATCATATGAAGTTCGCCAACGAAAATATAATAGCCAGGCTTTTTCCCATAATGGACAATTTCGATATGGCTTTTGTGTCGATGGAGAAAGCAGAGGATAAAAGCGCGGTAATGGAAGGTATAAAGATGGTACAGAAAGAGTTTCATAAGGTGCTTGGTGACAACGGGGTGGAGAAGATCTCTACCGAAGGGCAAAAGTTCGATCCGAACTTTCATGAAGCGGTCATGATGGTGGAAACGGAAGAATATCCGGATGGGGCAATAATGGAGGAAGTTCGCTCAGGATATACGCTGAACGGCAGATTATTGCGGCCGGCGCAGGTGAAAATAGCAAAAAATGATAAAGGATAAAAAGTAAAAGAGATCCGCCTTCGCCGAATTATTTAGATGTTATCTGGCTACGGCGGGTTTAATTCGGTCTTATAACTTATGTTCGCTAACGCTCCATAAGTTATGACCTCATTAAAGGAGGAAAACAAAATGGGTAAAGTAATAGGTATCGATCTGGGAACTACAAATTCGTGTGTAGCGGTAATGGAAGGGAAAGAACCGAAAGTTATACCGAACGCCGAAGGCGCACGGACAACCCCAAGTGTTGTTGCGTTCACTTCCGGAGGGGAAAAGCTCGTAGGACAGCCGGCAAAGAGACAGGCCGTAACTAACTCCGACAGGACGATATTCAGCATAAAAAGGTTCATGGGAAGAAAACATTCCGAGGTGAAAGAAGAGGAAAAACTGGTACCGTATAAGATCGGGGAGGACGGAAAGGGAAATGTGGTAGTCGTCGAAGACGGGAAAAGTTTCACTCCTCCTGAACTTTCGGCAATGGTGCTTCAAAAGATGAAACAGACCGCCGAAGATTATCTGGGTGAAAAGGTCACGGAAGCCGTGATAACGGTTCCCGCTTATTTCAACGATTCTCAGCGCCAAGCCACAAAAGACGCCGGAGAGATAGCCGGTCTCAAGGTCCTGAGGATCATAAACGAGCCTACGGCAGCGAGTTTGGCATACGGCCTTGATAAAAAAAAGAACGAGAAAATAGCCATATTCGATCTGGGAGGCGGGACTTTTGATGTATCTATTCTCGACGTAGGTGACGGGGTATTTGAGGTAAAGTCAACGAACGGCGATACCCATCTCGGAGGGGATAATTTCGATCAGAAAATAATGGACTGGTTAGCCGAGGAATTCAAAAAAGAAAGCGGAATAGACCTGAGAAAAGATAAAATGGCGCTGCAAAGGCTCAAAGAGGCCGCTGAAAAGGCAAAATGCGAACTCTCATCGAATATGCAGACGGATATAAATCTTCCTTTTGTCACAGCCGATGCTTCCGGTCCGAAACATCTTACGATGAGCCTTACCAGGAGCAAGATGGAACAGCTTGTCGAGTCTCTTGTGGAGAGGACAAAAGCGCCGTGTCTTAACGCGCTCAAGGGAGCGGGATATGCCGCCGGTGATATAGACGAGGTAATTCTTGTCGGAGGACAAACACGTATGCCGAGGGTCCAAGCGGTGGTGAAAGAGATATTCGGCAAGGAACCTCATAAAGGGGTGAACCCCGATGAAGTTGTTGCTATAGGAGCGGCTATACAAGGAGGGGTGCTCAGCGGGGAGGAGGGCCTTTCCGATGTTGTCCTGTTGGATGTTACCCCGCTGTCGCTGGGGATAGAGACATTGGGGGGGGTTATGACAAAACTTATAGAGCCCAACACGACCATACCTACAAAGAATAGCCAGATATTCTCTACCGCGGCCGATAATCAGACAGCGGTTTCCATACATGTATTGCAGGGAGAAAGAGAAATGGCTTCAGGGAACCGGACCTTGGGCAGATTTGACCTGATAGGAATTCCACCCGCTCCCAGAGGAATACCCCAGGTAGAGGTGGCTTTCGATATAGACGCTAACGGGATAGTGCACGTTTCCGCAAAAGACAAGGCTACGGGCAAAGAACAGTCCATACGTATAGAGTCGTCCAGCGGATTGTCGAAAGAAGAAATAGACAAGATGAAGAGAGACGCTCAGGAACATGAGGCTGAGGATAAGAAAAAGAAAGAGCTGATAGAGAATAGGAATCAGCTGGACACCTTGATATACGCCACGGAAAAAGCAGTAAAGGACTACGGAGAAAAGATCTCTGAAGATGACAAAAAAAAGATAGAAGAGGCCAAGGAAAAGGCAAAGAAGGCGCTTACATCTGAAAGACTGGAAGAGATAAAAAAAGCGCAGGAAGAGCTTCAGACGGCATCACATAAGCTTTCCGAAGAGATATATAAAAAAGCGCAGGAAGAGGCCAAGTCCCAGCAGGAGCAGCAAGCAAAAAGCGAAGAACAAGGGACGAAGGACGGGGAAGATAAAAAGAACGATGAGAACATAGTGGACGCGGATTATAAAGTTGAAGATGAGAAGAAATAAGTGGTAAGTGTTAAGCGATAAGTTATAAGTATAAATACGCAATGGGAAGACTGTGGAGTTTTCTTCCTGTTGTCATTCCGAGCGAGGGAGCCGAAGGCGACTGAGTCGAGGGATCTGTATAAGCATAATTTAAGCGTCGAAATCAGGAGATTTCGATCCACCTCGAACATTACGTTCTCGGCGCCTAGATTCGCTAACGCTCACTCGGGATGACAAATTTTGTTTTTACGAATTACCGAAGACTAAATCATGGCAAAAGATTATTATGAGCTTTTAGGGATATCCAGGGACGAGACAGAAGAGGACATAAAGAAAGCCTACAGAAAACTCGCTGTAAAATATCATCCGGATAAAAATCCCGGGAACAAGGAAGCGGAAGAGAAGTTCAAAGAGATCTCTCACGCTTACGAAGTGTTAAGTAATCCCGAAAAGCGAAAAAGGTACGATCAATTCGGGGAGAACGCCTTTCAGTACGGCGGCTCCGGGGGCGGTTTCGGCGGATTTCACGATCCTTTTGATATTTTTCAGGATGTTTTCGGAGGGAACTTCGGGGATGTTTTCGAAAGCATGTTCGGTTTCGGCGGCGGAAGTAGAAGCCGTTCTACCCAGGGACGGGACCTTGAATACTCTTTGCATCTGGATTTCCTTGAAGCGGTAAAGGGAATTGAAAAGACGATAAAGATAAGGAAATACGGAACATGTTCCGCATGTGAGGGGACCGGCGCGAAGACAGGAACGGGAAAAAGCACCTGCAGTGTTTGTGAAGGCAGAGGTCAGGTAAGCCAATCCAGCGGTTTTTTCAGTATCGCCCGTACCTGCGGAACTTGCGGCGGCACCGGTTCGATCATAAAGGATCCTTGTGTTTCCTGTTCCGGAGCGGGAAGAAAAGAAATAACCAAAAAACTTACAATAACGGTTCCGCCCGGAGTCGACAACGGTACCAGACTGCGTATATCTTCAGAAGGTGAGGCCGGAATGAACGGCGGATCGTTCGGGGATATGTATATCTCTATAACGGTAAAGGAACATGATTATTTCACGCGCAGGGGATATGACATACTTTATCTGGCACCCATGTCTTTTACTCAAATGGTCTTCGGTGAAGAGATAAAGGTCCCGGGTATAGAAGAAGATATCAGCTTGACCATCTCCCCCGGAACTCAGACAGGTCAAGTCTTCCGTTTGCGCGGGAAAGGTATAAAAAAACTGGGAGCAAGAGGACGAGGCGATCAGCTTGTGAAAGTCGAGGTCGTTATCCCTGCCGACCTTAATGCCGGACAGAAGAAGCTCTTAAGGGAGTATGAAAAGAGCGTGGGAAAGAAGGCCTCCGTGGAAGACGGAAGGTTTTTTAGTAAATTGAAGAAAGTGTTCAAATAAAAGACAGTTTAAAAGTTCGGAGTTAGTTGTTCGTAGTTATCAGGAAAGAAGCTAGAGGATAGAAGCCAGACAAACAGTCAAAGGCCGCAATAACGGTGTTTTCGTCTTTGCGAGGAACGAAGTGACGAAGCAATCTGTATGGAGTAAGTATTGTTGATAGAACGAGAT
>JBDRKO010000017.1:0-16299 GCA_043813915.1 Candidatus Omnitrophota bacterium | reverse complement strand
GAATCTCAGCTCTTTCTCCAGCGCTACCGGTGTGATAAGCTCTATATCCAGTTCTACGTTATCTCCCGGCATCACCATCTCCACTCCCTTAGGCAGTGTCGCCACTCCCGTCACGTCCGTTGTCCTGATATAGAACTGCGGTCTGTATCCGTTAAAGAACGGCGTATGTCTTCCGCCTTCTTCTTTGCTCAATATATACACCTTCGCTTTGAACTTCGTGTGCGGTGTTATCGATCCCGGAAAGGTCAGCACCTGTCCTCTTGTAAGGTCCTTCTTGTCTATTCCTCTCAGCAGTATTCCTACGTTGTCTCCCGCCTGTCCCGAATCCAAAAGCTTACGGAACATCTCCACTCCCGTTACCGTCGACTTCTTCGTGTCTCCAAGCCCGACTATCTCGATCTCTTCTCCCACCTTTACCTGTCCTCTTTCTATCCTTCCCGTTCCTACCGTCCCCCGTCCCGTGATGCTGAATACGTCCTCTATCGGCATAAGGAACGGTTTGTCGATATCTCTCGCCGGTGTAGGTATGAACGTGTCTACCGCGTCCATCAGCTCGTCGATAAAATCGCAGTCGGGGCCCACACCTTTTGCTTCCATAGCTTTCAGCGCGCTGCCCTTGATTATCGGCGTGTCGTCCCCGGGATATTCATACTTTGTCAGAAGCTCTCTCACTTCCAGCTCTACCAGGTCCAATAGCTCCGGATCGTCGACCATATCCACTTTGTTCATGCATACCACTATCGCGGGTACGTTCACCTGTCTCGCCAGAAGGATATGCTCCCTCGTCTGCGGCATCGGTCCGTCCGCGGCGGATACCACCAGTATCGCTCCGTCCATCTGCGCCGCGCCCGTTATCATGTTCTTTATGTAGTCCGCGTGCCCCGGACAATCTATATGCGCGTAGTGCCTCTTATCCGTCTCGTATTCTACGT
Source organism: Candidatus Omnitrophota bacterium (assembly GCA_043813915.1). Lineage (GTDB taxonomy): Bacteria > Omnitrophota > Gorgyraeia > Tantalellales > Tantalellaceae > Aadella. The sequence goes on along the minus strand of JBDRKO010000017.1, from coordinate 15,367 downwards.
GCGCTACCGCTATGGTGATGCCTCTCTCTTTTTCTTCGGGCGCTTTGTCTATCGTGTCGAACTCTCTGACCTCAGCCTGCCCTTTGAGCGCCAGATGCATCGTTATCGCCGCTGTAAGTGTTGTCTTACCGTGGTCAACATGCCCTATCGTTCCGATGTTCAAATGTGGCTTAGTCCTCTCGAATTTTGCCTTAGCCATTTCCTTACCTCCTTAATTTTCATGAAATGAAAATTAACCCTGAAGATGCAACAAGTAGGAGCATCTGAAGGGCCTTCCGTGTTTCGTTATTATAGTTATTATTAGTATTTATCTATGCCGCTATCAGTTTCTCCACCATATCCCTAGGCGCTTCCTTGTAAAACGAAGGCTCCATTGTATACGTTGCCCTCCCCTGTGTCAAGCTTCTTAATGCCGTTGCGTACCCGAACATCTGGGCCAGCGGCGCGGCACCGTCAATGATCTTTGTGGTGCCCTTCTGCTCTATGTGCTCTACCTTAATTCTCCTCATATTCATATCGCCGATAACGTCCCCGAGATATTCGTCCGGGGTCGTGACCTCGAGTTTCATTATCGGCTCGAGCAGGATCGACTTTCCTCTCCTGAGTCCTTCCCTAAAGGCTATCCCGGCGGCGTTCGCAAAAGCTATCTCGGACGAATCTACCTCATGATAGGAACCGTCATACAAGGTCACCGTAATATCCGTGACCGGATAACCGGCAAGTTCCCCGGTCTTAGAGGCGGAGGCTATTCCTTTTGCTACGGCCTTAAAATATTCACGGGGAATGGACCCGCCTTTTATAGCCTCGACAAAAACAACCCCTTTCCCTTTTTCTCCGGGTTCGAAACTTAACTCCACATGCCCATACTGCCCGCGTCCGCCGGACTGCTGTATGAATTTCCCGGGAGCTTTCGCCGCCTGGCTTATGGTCTCTCTGTAAGCGACCTGCGGACTGCCGACTTTTGCTTTAACATTGAACTCTCTTTTTAATCTGTCAACTATTATCTCCAGATGCAGCTCGCCCATACCGTGTATCAGCGTCTGTCCGGTCTCATCGTTATAATTTACCGTAAAAGAAGGATCTTCGCTCACAAGTTTGCCCAGAGCTGTGCCGAGCTTATCCTGATCGGCCCGGGTCTCGGGTTCGATGGACAGAGAAATAACGGGTTCGGGATATTTTATCCTTTCAAGCGTTATAGGATCTTTTTCCCTGCATAGAGTATGCCCCGTAGAAGTATTCTTCATGCCTACAAGTCCCACGATCTGTCCGGCATCCGCGGACTGTATGATCTCTCTCTGATCAGCGTGCATCTTGACTATTTTCCCCACTCGCTCTTTTTTTCCGGTCGTTGTATTCAGCAACACATCTCCGGACTTTATCTGCCCGGCATATATTCTCGTGAATGTCAGCGTCCCTACGAACGGGTCGGACATTATCTTATACGAATACGCGCACAGCGGCGCGTCCACCTTAGGCACAATAACGATCTCTTCTCCTGTTTCGGTATGCACGGCCTTAGGAGGTTTTACATCTTCCGGGGACGGCAGATAATCACACACCGCGTCCAGCGCCAGCTTGATCCCTTTATTTTTGAGCGCCGAACCGCACAAGACCGGAACAAAAAGGTTATTTATGGTCGTCCTCCGTATGAATGTCTTGAGCTGTTCCGGGTATATACCCTGGTCGTTAAGATAGATCTCCTCCACTTCCTCGTCGACATCGGCCAGTTTTTCTACAAGGTTGTGTCTCCAATGACTGGCCAGGTCCTTAAGCTCTTCGGGTATCTCACATTCGACCATTTCCCCCAGATCCCCGGTCTCCCCGAACATGTAAGCCTTACAAGTAACCAGGTCTATTATCCCTCTGAAATCCTCTTCCTTGCCTATCGGTATCTGGATCGGCGTGGCGTTGGCCCCGAGCTTCTTATGCATATCTATTATGACCTTGAAGAAATCCGCGCCCACACGGTCCTGTTTATTGATAAGAGCTATCTTAGGAACTTCATAATGATCGGATTGTCTCCATACGGTCTCTGTCTGCGGCTGTACTCCTCCGACGGCGCAGAAGACCACCAGCGTCCCGTCCAGTACTTTTAGAGAACGCTCGACCTCTACCGTAAAATCAACGTGTCCCGGAGTATCGATAATGTTGATACTGTTGCTTTTCCACTCACATGATGTTACGGCGCTGGTTATAGTGATGCCTCTTTCCTGCTCCTGTTCCATCCAATCCATTACCGCCGTTCCGTCATGAACCTCTCCCATCTTATGGATCTTCCCCGTATGGAACAATATCCTTTCCGTAACGGTCGTCTTTCCGGCGTCTATGTGCGCTATGATCCCTATGTTCCTAAGCTGTTTTATCTCTTCCATTTTTTCAGTTAAATAGTTAAAAAGTTCTAAAAGTTTTAAAGGTCACATGAATTATCGCAGCATTATCCCTTTGAATCCCCTGTTTACTTTCTATCTATTATCTCCTTTCTTAATTGTTCTTATTGATGTCAAACTTTTTAACTTTTCAACTTTTAAACCTTTGAACCGTCACTTTACCATTTATAATGCGCGAAAGCTTTGTTAGCTTCGGCCATTCTGTGCGTGTCTTCGCGTTTCTTTATCGTCGGCCCCTCTTTTTTGTACGCGTTCATTATCTCGTCGGCAAGTCTTTCAGCCATCGGCTTCCCCTTCTGTTTGCGGGAAAAATCCTTTATCCACTGCATACCGACGAACTGCCCTCTTTCCTCGGTTACCTCTATGGGGACCTGATAAGTAGCTCCGCCGATCCTTCTGGATTTAACCTCAAGAAGCGGCCTCGCGTTATCGATGGCCTGCTTAAAGACCTCCAAAGGTTCCTGCCCCATTTTCTCTTTCACGATGTCGAGTGCTCCGTAAACAATGCTTTCGGCCAGGGATTTTTTACCGTCCCTCATGATCATGTTCATGAATTTGCCCAGCAGTTTGCTGTTATATTTCGGATCCGGCATCGCCTCTCTTTTTTCGGCTTTTCTTCTTCTCATTCTTATCTTCCTTTGTTTTCAGTTCAACAGTTAAAATGTTTAAAGGTTTCAAAAGTTCATCTGGGTTGCATATCTTTATCCTTCAAACTATTTTTCTTTACTCTTCAACCCTTATTCCCTTTATTTGCTATCGGTCTATCTTTCTTCTTCCGGCCTTTTAACTTTTAAACTGTTCTTTATTTCGGCCGTTTTGCGCCGTATTTAGATCTCGAGCGTCTGCGGGATTCAACTCCCGAAGAATCCAGCATACCTCTTATAATATGATATCTCACACCCGGAAGATCCTTTACCTTACCGCCGCGTATGGTCACGATAGAGTGTTCCTGCAGGTTATGTCCTTCTCCCGGTATATACGCCGTTACTTCTATGCGGTTCGTAAGCCTTACCCTAGCAACCTTTCTGAGCGCGGAGTTCGGCTTCTTGGGTGTCCGCGTTTTGACCTGCAGGCAGACCCCTCTTTTCTGGGGACACGCCTGAAGCGCGGGGGATTTGGTCTTATATTTTACCGCTTTTCTGCCTTTTCTTATCAACTGATTTATTGTCGGCATACAACTTTCTCCTTTTTGTCTTTCGCGCCGGACCGTTCCGTCCTTTATACGTCTTCTTTATTTTCCTCTTCTGCCTTTGCTATATCTTTCTGCAGTGATATCTTCCTATGACTATCGTATCCCGTCCCGGCCGGGATAAGATGCCCCATTATAATGTTTTCCTTGAGACCGGTCAGATTATCCACTTTTCCCGCCGACGCGGCTTCCGTAAGAACGCGCGTTGTCTCCTGGAAACTGGCCGCCGATATGAAACTCTCCGTTGTCAGGGACGATTTAGTTATGCCCTGCAGCATAGGTTCCGCGGAAGCCTGTTTCTTTTTCTTCTTAAGCGCTTTCCTGTTCTCTTCTCTGAAAGTGTTCTTCTCTACCTTGTCCCCTTCCAGGAATTTCGTATCACCCGCATCGGTTATCCTGACATTTCTCAGCATCTGGCTGATTATTATCTCTATGTGCTTATCGTTTATCTGCACGCCCTGCAAACGGTACACTTCCTGCACTTCGTTAAGCAGATATTCCTGCAGCTCTTTTTCACCCGACACTCTGAGTATATCCTGAGGGACGACAGGACCGTCCACGAGCTGTTCTCCCGCCTTTATAAAATCACCTCTATACACATTAAGATGTTTGCCGTGAGGGATAATGTATTCCTTTCTCATCCCTGTCTCGCTTTCCACGATGATCTTCTTCTGGCCTTTCTTTGAATCCCCGAACTCCACCACTCCGTCTATCTCGCTTATCGTGGAAGGGTCTTTCGGTTTTCTGGCCTCAAAAAGTTCGGCTACCCTCGGAAGCCCTCCCGTAATATCCTTGGTCTTTGTCATGATCCTGTGCGTTTTCGCCAGCACATCCCCTGCCCTAACGCTTTCCTTATCCTTCACCATGATATGCGCTCCGACAGGAAGAGGGTATATCGCCTCTACTTCGTTCTTATCGTTTATCAGAAGAAGCTGAGGATGATAATCGCCGCGCTGATCCACAATGACCTTGTTCTTTACGCCGGTGGACTCATCCACCTCCAGCTTCATAGTAATGTCTTTCTTGATATCTTCATACTGCACGCGACCCTCTATTTCCGTAAGGATGGGTATCGTATACGGATCCCATTCCGCGTATTTTTCGTTTTTCTTCACCGCGGCGCCGTCCTTATGAAAAAGGTAGGATCCTTGCGGTATGATCTGACGGTCTATTTCGCGTCCGTCCGGTTCGTCTATGCTTATCTGCCCGTTCCTGTTCAGGACAACGAACTGGCCCTTCTCCCTGCTTTCGACTATTCTCAGGTTATGGTGTTTGATCACCCCGTTCTCTTTACTTTGTATCGAAGACTGTTCAATGACCCTGCTGGCTGTCCCACCGATATGAAAAGTCCTCATGGTAAGCTGAGTCCCGGGTTCCCCTATTGACTGGGCCGCGATAATACCTACCGCTTCACCCACTTCGACCGTTTTTCCCGTAGAAAGGTTCTTGCCGTAACATTTCGCGCAGATGCCCTTTTCCGCTTCGCAGGTCAGAACACTGCGTATCCTGACCGTTTCCAACATGGGCACCTTTTCGATCTCCAGCGCCTGTTCCTCGCTTATTATCTCTCCGGCCTTGACTATCACCACACCTTTTATCGGGTCCATGATATTATCAAGCCCTACTCTGCCGGCTATCCTTTCGGCGAGAGATACCACGACTTCGTCACCTTCGATAATAGCGGATACGGTTATGCCGTTCATCGTACTGCAATCAAGCTCCCTCACTATCACATCCTGCGCTACGTCCACCAAGCGGCGGGTCAGATACCCCGAATCGGCCGTTTTAAGCGCCGTATCGGCAAGACCTTTGCGCGCTCCGTGGGTCGATATGAAATATTCCAGCACCGTCAGGCCTTCCCTGAAATTAGCCGTGATCGGCGTTTCTATGATCTCTCCTGACGGTTTCGCCATCAAACCTCTCATGCCCGCAAGCTGCCGTATCTGCTGCCGTGATCCTCTAGCCCCCGAGTCGGCCATCATGAAGACCGGATTAAAACTATCCAGATGCCTGAACACAAGATTCGAAACATCTTCGGTCGTATGAGTCCATATATCTATGATCTTATTGTAACGTTCACCGTCGGTAATGAACCCTCTCTGATACTGGTTCTGTATTTTGTCGACCTTGGCCTGCGCCTGCGCCAATCTTTCGGCTTTTTCCACCGGTACGCTGAGATCCGATACCGACATAGAAGCTCCTGAAAGCGTAGATTCCTCGAACCCTATTTTCTTAAGCGCATCCAGAAGAGCTACCGTTGCTTCGTGCCCTTTTAGCCTGTGGCAATCCGAAATGACCTGACTCACGGCTTTTTTGTTCATCGGTTCATTGTAGTAGGGCATACCTTCGGGAAGAACGTCATTGAATTTTATCCTCCCCGCGGTGGTTTCCACCATAACTCCCTTTATCCTCACCTTTATCTTAGCGAATTTATCCACTTCCTCGTTCTGATAGGCCATGATGACCTCTTCGGGATCCGCGAAGATCTTGCCTTCCCCTTTTGCCCCGACCTTGGTCTTTGTCAGATAATACGCGCCAAGTACTATATCCTGCGAAGGCGTAGTTATAGGCCTTCCGTTCGCCGCGGAAAATATATTGTTCGACGCGTTCATTATCAAACGCGCTTCTATCTGCGCTTCCAGAGACAGAGGCACATGTACGGCCATCTGGTCCCCGTCAAAGTCCGCGTTAAAGGCCGCGCATACCAAAGGATGTATCCGTATCGCTTTACCTTCGATAAGTTTAGGCTGAAAAGCCTGTATCCCAAGCCTATGAAGGGTGGGAGCTCTATTGAGCAGTATATGATGGTCCTTTATGACCTCGTCCAGGATATCCCATACTTCCGGATTTTCCTGCTGCACCATTTTCTTCGCGCTTTTTATCGTGTGGACAAAGCCCTTTTCCCTCAGTTTCCGTATAATGAAAGGCTGAAAAAGTTCAAGCGCCATGGCCTTGGGCAGTCCGCATTCATGAAGTTTAAGTTCGGGTCCTATAACTATAACGCTTCTGCCTGAATAGTCCACTCTCTTACCCAGCAGGTTCTGCCTGAACCGGCCCTGTTTCCCTTTAAGCATATCGGCCAGGGACTTCAGCGGCCTTCCCCCCGATCCTACTACTTCGCGTCCGTGCCTGCCGTTATCGAATAGCGCGTCCACGGCTTCCTGGAGCATGCGCTTTTCATTACGCACTATCACTTCGGGAGCCTTAAGCTCAAGAAGTTTTTTCAGGCGGTTATTCCGGTTTATCACCCTTCTGTAAAGATCGTTAAGATCGCTGGTTGCAAAGCGCCCGCCGTCAAGCGGTACCAGAGGACGCAGATCCGGAGGTATTACAGGCACGATATCCAGGATCATCCATTCCGCCTTATTCCCGCTCTTTCTGAAATCATTAACTATTTTCAGCCGTTTCATTATCCGGTTGCGTGTATTAATGTCTTTCTTTTCCGCCGCTTTAGCTACAAGTTCTTTCGCTATCGCGTCAAGATCCGCGTTCCTCAGAAGTTCTCGGACGGCTTCGGCACCCATAATTGCCTTGAACTTATTCCCGTATTTGGCCTTGGCTTCATGGTACTGCTCTTCCGTAAGCATATCCCGCTCTTTAAGCGGGGTTTCGCCCTGCTCCACTACCACGTACTGTTCGTAATAAAGCACTCTTTCAAGATCCCTCATCTTCATATCCAGGATGTTGGCCATACGCGAAGGTATAGCCTTAAAGAACCATACATGCGAAACAGGAGCGGCCAGTTTTATGCACCCTATCCTCTCGCGTCGGACATTAGATTTGGTGACCTCTACCCCGCAACGGTCGCATATGATATTCTTGTGCTTTATCCTCTTATATTTACCGCAATTGCATTCATAATCCTTTGTAGGCCCGAATATCCTCTCACAGAAAAGCCCGTCCCTCTCCGGCTTCAATGTCCGGTAATTGACGGTCTCGGGTTTTTTGACCTCATAAAGGATGCTCTTGTTGCCGGCCTTACGCGTCGCCCATTCCTTTATCTTTTCAGGAGAAGCTATCTGAATACGCACTTTGTCGAACTTATTTACTTTATGCAGCATAATGTTCACTCCTCATGAGGATCTTTTTGTTCAAGATGGACATCAAGTGACAGACTTTGCAATTCCTTTATCAGCACGTTAAAGGATTCGGGCGTGCTGGGCTCCAGCATATTCTCTCCTTTAACTATGGTCTCGTATATTTTTGTCCGCCCCGTAACGTCGTCACTCTTTACCGTAAGCAGTTCCTGCAGTGTATATGCCGCGCCGTAAGCTTCCAAAGCCCATACTTCCATTTCCCCGAATCTCTGTCCTCCGAACTGCGCTTTCCCGCCCAACGGCTGCTGTGTTACCAGAGAATACGGCCCTATGGATCTCGCGTGCATTTTGTCGTCCGCAAGATGCGCGAGCTTCATCATGTATATGTAGCCCACGGTCACGTCCTGATCGAACCTTTTGCCGGTAAATCCGTCCCTTAAAGTGATCTTTCCGGATACAGGAAGTCCGGCCTTTTTCATGGCATCTTCAATATCCTTTTCGCTCGCGCCGTTAAAAACAGGCGTCGAGACCTTAAAACCCAGTATCTTGGCCGCCCATCCGAGCTGTGTTTCCAAAAGCTGCCCGATATTCATACGGCTCGGCACCCCAAGCGGATTAAGCACTATCTCCAGAGGCATCCCGTCGGGAAGATACGGCATATCCTCTTCCGGCAGTATCTTAGCAATAACTCCTTTGTTCCCGTGCCTACCGGCCATTTTGTCCCCTGCCTGCAGTTTTTTCTTGCTGGCGACAAAAACGGTTACCCTTCTCAGCACTCCGGGAGGAAGTTCGTCCCCGTGCTTTATGTAATCCATATCGCGTTCCAACTCGGCAATGGTCTGGTCTATCTGACCGCCGATCGTCGTTACTATGCTGTTCAGTTTCATCTGCAGTTTCTCGTCATTTTCCACGTGCAGTCCGTCAAGATCGGCTTTTTGGAATTTAGGAAGGTCTTTATCTGTTATCGTCTCTCCCGCCTTGATCAACACCCTTCCGGTCTCAAGATCCTCCAGGGAATTAAGCAGACATTTTCCCACCAATTTCTGATGCACTCTTTCGGCCTTCTTCTCTTCCAGCCGTTCAAGTATATTCGCGTACCCTTCTTTTACTATTTTCTTTTCTTTAGAATCCTGTGTGCGCTGCTCTCGGGTCATGGTCTTTCGGCTTTTTCTGGACAATTCCTTGACGTCCACGATTATGCCCTCGACGCCTGAAGGAACGCGAAGAGATACATCCTTCACGTCGCCCGCCTTTTCCCCGAAAATAGCCCTAAGCAGTTTCTCTTCGGGAGAAAGTTCCGTCTCGGATTTCGGGGCTACCTTACCGACAAGGATGCTGCCCGGACCCACCTCGGCCCCGATGCGTATTATACCGTTCTCATCCAGATTTTTCAGGGCCTCGTCACCGACGTTGGGGATATCCGCGGTTATCTCTTCGTCTCCGAGCCGTGTATCCCTAGCCTCGATCTCGAATTTATGCATATGCACCGATGTATATGCGTCCTCTTTCAGCAATTTCTCGCTTATCAATATCGCGTCCTCAAAGTTATATCCTCTCCAGGACATGAACCCCACAAGCACGTTCCTGCCGAGAGCAAGTTCCCCATTATCGGTGGATATTCCGTCCGCTATCAATCCGCCCTCTTCCACCGTTTCTCCCGGCTTGACCACCGCCCTCTGGTTGACACAGGTCCGGGCGTTCGTCCTCTCGAACTTTTTCAGTTTATATTTCTCTCCTCCGACGATTATCTGTAATCCATCCGCCTTGGTGACCTTCCCGCCTTTTTGCGACGTCACGATAGCGCCTGAATCCCTTGCCGCGCGGTATTCTAGCCCGGTTCCCACAAGCGGTGCTTCCGGAAATAAAAGTGGTACAGCCTGCCTTTGCATATTGGAACCCATAAGCGCCCTGTTGGCGTCGTCATGCTCCAAGAACGGCACAAGACCCGCGCATACGCTCACAAGCTGAAGAGGCGAAACATCCATATACTGCACGTCATTGGCGTCGGCGAGTATAAAATCATCCTTAAAACGGCAGAAAACCTTATCTTTCACGAAATTCCCTTTCCCGTCTATGGGAGCATTGGCCTGCGCTATGATATATTTATCCTCAACATCCGCCGAAAGATATTCTACGGAATTTTTTACCCTGCCTTGCTCTACTTTACGGTAAGGGGTCACAAGAAAACCGAATTCATCGACGCTGGAATACGAACTCAGCGAATTTATAAGACCGATATTGGGTCCTTCGGGGGTTTCAATGGGACAAAGCCTTCCGTAATGGGAATAATGAACGTCCCTGACTTCGAATCCCGCGCGTTCGCGGTTCAGCCCTCCGGGTCCGAGCGCGCTCAGTCTTCTAAGATGCGTTATCTCAGCCAGAGGATTTGTCTGATCCATGAACTGGGATAATCTTCCGCGGGCAAAAAAATCGTGTATAACGCTTGTAATGAGCTTGGTATTTATAAGATTGTGCGGCATAACGTCTTCCAGGTCGTATACGCTCATTCTCTCTCTGGCGACCCTTTCGACCCTGGCCATACTTATCCGCATCTGGTTGACCAGCTGTTCTCCTACACATCTCACCCTTCTGTTCCCGAGGTGATCTATATCATCCAACCCCCTGATCCCTTCTTTTATGTCAAGAAGGTTCTTGATCGCTCTGACCAGAGTGTCCGCGTCAAGCAGCTGCGCGTCAAGAGGCCTATTCATGCCGAGTTTGCGGTTTATCATCCGCACACCTACATCAGTAAGATTATATCTTCTTTTCTCAAAGAACATCTGGTCTACAAGATCCTTGGCGGCTTCCAATGTCGGAGGATCTCCCGGACGCAGTTTCCGGTACACGTCCAGGTACGCTTCTTCTTTTGTCTTTGTAACATCATGTTCCAATGTCTTTATGATCTCTTTGGGTACGGATTCAAGCAGCTTTACCGCCCTTATCTTCCCTTCCCATATTCTTGCCGCTACTGACTGCGTGATCTTCTCGCTATGCTGCGCTATGAGGGAGGATGTAGTCTCGTCCACAAGGTCTTCGGCGAGGACCCTTCCTACAAGTTCGGCGCACTGCTTTTCTCTGGTCAGAGTGATCTCTTCTACCCCTCCGAACGCCTGCAATATATCCTCGTCCCTGGACAATCCGAAAACACGCAGGAACGTGGTGGCAAGGAACTTTCTTTTACGGTCTATGTACACGTATATCAGGTCGTTCTTATCGTAAAGGAACTCTATCCATGCGCCTCTGTCGGGTATCAACCTGGCTGAATATACGGATTTACCTCCGGCAGAAGAGTTTTCCTCAAAGGATATGCCCGGCGATCGGTGAAGCTGGTTCACCACGACACGTTCGTCGCCGTTTATAATGTAAGTGCCGACACCGGTCATAAGAGGCACTTCGCCTACAAATACTTCCTGTTCCTTCGCCTCGGATTGAAGTCTGAAACGGAGCTTGATCCTTAGCGGCGCGGAATAGGTGAGAGACCTTCTTTTCGATTCTTCCGGGTCATATTTTGGCGTACCTATATCGTAGTACAGATACTCGAGCGAACATTCCCCATTAGGGCTTGTGAGAGGAAAAACCTCCCTCAACAGACCTTCAAGACCGAAAAGTTCTCTCTTGGTCTTGGGCACGAACCGCTGCAGGAATTTATCGTATGAGTTTATCTGTATCTCTATCAGGTTAGGGATCTCATATACATCCTTAAGCCTGGCATAGCTTTTACGATTTACAGCCATTCTCGATCACATCCCTTTAATAAGGTTACGCATAAGCCCTCGCGGGTAAGCTACTTACTTGCCCCCGAGACCTTATGACCACCACCTACCTGTGCGTAATAAAAAAAGAAGACCCGCTCTATTTCAGTTCTATCTTTGCCCCTGCCGCCTCAAGCTGTTTTTTCATCTTTTCGGCCTCTTCTTTGGGGAGATTCGCGGCGACTTCCTTCGGCGCGGCTTCAACAAGATCTTTGGCTTCTTTCAGCCCGAGATTGGTCAAAGCTCTGATCTCTTTGATCACGTTGATCTTCTTAGCGCCTATCTCGGCAAGAACCACGGTAAATACGCTCTTTTCCTCTGCGGCTGCCCCGCCTGCGGCTGCGCCCGCACCGGCGGATGCTGCTGCCATCGGCGCCGCTGCTGAAACCCCGAATTTCTCTTCCAAGGCTTTAACAAGGTCCGAAAGTTCGAGAACGCTCATTTCCTCGATAGTTTTGATCATGCCTAACATTTTTTCGGGAAGCTGCTTTTTAGGCTTTTCCTCTTTTGTAGCTACAGCTACAGCCTGCGCCTCTTCCTGTGTTTCTTCCTGTTTCTTCTGTTCCTCTACCATTTTAACTCCTCCTTCATCTTCATTCTTAGTTCAGGGGCTAGGATCGGTTTTTGCGATCTTGTGAACCCGGAACTGTTCTACTCTTTTACTCTTTTTCCTTTTTTTCCTTAACAGCGTTCACCGCGTACACTAAACTCCTCAACACCGAAGAAAGCACGCCTACAAAACCGGTTATCGGCGCGTTCATCATGCCCACCACCATGGCGATAAGCTGTTCTCTGCCCGGAAGGTCCGCAAGCTCTTTTACCTTCTCGGCCGCTAGGACCCGCCCGTCCAGATATCCTTCGGACAGATTAAAGCCCTGGTTGCCTTTCGCGAATTCCGACAACAGTTTGGCTATTTGTACCGGATCCTCTTTTATGATGCCTATACCCATCACTTTTTTTTCTTTAACTACATCCTCAAGCCCCTCTATCCCGGCGTCTTTTAGCGCTATATGGGCAAGCCTGTTCTTAAGGACCATGTATCTTGACCCGGCCTGCTTCATTTTTTTTCTGAGTTTGTCGACCTCCGAAGCTTTGACATTATCAATGCTGGACATGATGAAGCCCTTATTCTCGGAGAGCACGGATCTCATCTCGGTTACCATCAGCTCTTTTGTTCTTTTCCCGTATTTTTCAACCATGATACTGTTCCTTTTTAATTATGTATGCCGTTTTTTTCTGTCCGCTTTTTATGCGACCGCGAACTGGCTCTTGTCCAGTTTTATTCCCGGGCCCATAGTCGAGGTTATAGCGATAGATTTCACGTTCTGTATCTTCTGCAGTTTAGGACTGCTGCTCATTACCGCTTTTATAAAAGAATTTATGTTCTCCACCAGCGCTTTTTCTTCGAACGACAATTTCCCTACCGGCCCTTTAATGCCCGACTGTTTGTCCATTCTGTACTCGATTTTCCCGGCTTTCAGCTCGTTCACTATCTTGGATATCTCATTTGTAACGGTCCCGGATTTTGGATTAGGCATAAGTCCTCTGGGGCCCAGCACCTTCCCCAGCTTCGCCATATCCCTCATAAGATCAGGTGTAGTTACGGCTACATCAAAATCACACCATCCCTCCGCTACTTTTTTCATCAGATCATCGCTGCCTACAAAGTCAGCTCCGGCCTCTTTCGCCTGTTTTTCCAGTTCTCCTTTACAAAAAACGGCTACACGCGTCTTTTTTCCGGTTCCATGAGGCATACTGACCGTTCCTCTTATGGGATTGGAAGACTGTTCCAGCTTGAGTTTCATTGTCACTTCGACCGTCTGATCAAATTTGGTCGCGGGTGCCTTCTTAAGATGGGAAACGGCCTCTTCAAGACTATATTCCTTGTTCCCCAGCCCCAGCGCATTTATCGCTTTCATTCTCTTGGTTAGCGGTGTCATCTAATACCTCTCTTATTCTCTACGTTAAACCTTATTTATCCCGTTCCTTTCCTATATATAGCGGTCCGGGTCCTACTCAACCTCTATACCCATACTTCTCGCGGATCCTTTTATGATCTTCACGGCGCTGTCCATATCCGCCGCGTTCAGGTCGGCCATCTTCTCTTTGGCTATCTCTTTCACCTGTTCCAAGGTCACCTTCCCTACCTTTTCCGTCTTAGGATTACTGCTAGCTTTAGCTATCCCGGCGGCTTTTTTCAGCAGAACACTTGCCGGAGGGCTCTTTATAATGAAGGAAAAGGTCCGGTCCTCATATAGGCTTATCACCACCGGCAGGGTCAAGCCCTGTCTGTCCTTTGTTTTATCGTTGAATTGTTTGCAAAAATCCATTATGGGAATACCGTGCTGCCCCAAAGCCGGACCGATCGGGGGAGCCGGGTTGGCCTGGCCGCCCTGGCAATGGAGTTTAATTACTGCTTTTATGTTTTTTGCCATGTTCTCTTCCTTATTCTTTAAAGAGGTCAGATACTAGATACTTTCTCGCACCCCTTTCACCCTATCTTCTAAACTGTTCACTGCTATATCTTCTCGACCTGCCACCCTTCCAATTCAACCGGGGTAGGTCTTCCGAAGATCGATATCATCACCTTCATTTTCCCTTTTTCGGAGTTAGTTTCTTCTATCGTCCCGGTAAAATTCTTAAAAGGACCCTCCTTGACCCTGACGGCTTCCCCGTCCTTGAAAAGGACTTTCGGAACAGGTTTGGTCTTTGCTTCCTTGGTCTGATTAAGGATCTCCTCTATTTCTTCTTCTACCAAAGGTACGGGACGCGTCCTTGTTCCGACGAACCCTGATACTCCGGAGGTGTTCTTAACAAGATACCAGCTTATGTCGTTCAGTTCCATTTCGATCAGGATATATCCCGGGAAGAACTTCCTTTCGGTTATCCGTTTCTCCCCTTCCCTGATCTCCGCTACCTTTTCCGTAGGGATAAGTACGGTCTTGATGAACTTTTTCTTCTGAGGATCGTCTTCCAGCTGTTTTTCTAAAGCTTTTTTTACCGTATTCTCTTTCCCTGTCAATGTGTGCACAACATACCATTTCATCGTCATCAGAAAACCCCTCTTATGAGAAAATTCACGAACCTCGACAGGACCAGATCACATACACCTATATAGAGCGCCAGCATTAAAGTGGATACAAGAACGACCACGGTCGAACCGATCAGCTCGTTCTTTGAGGGCCACGACACTTTTTTCATCTCGCTCTTGACCTGACTAAAAAAAACTCCTATGCTCGCCATATTCCCTCACTTTATTTAGTTCATATTAGTTCATAGTTCATAGTTCGTAGTTCGTGTATCTATCCAACATTTTTTCTTCCGCTATCAACGAACTTAAGAACTACCGACTATTTACTTCTGGCAGGAGAGACAGGCCTCGAACCTGCAACAACCGGTTTTGGAGACCGGTGCTCTGCCAATTGAGCTACTCTCCTATATCTGTGAACAGTGATCAGTGAACCGCGAACAGTAGATCCCTGCCATTCACTATTCACCGTCCTATTTAGTCTCCTTATGCGCTGTATGCTTCAGTTCGAATCTGCAGTACTTCTTGCGCTCAAGTCTCTCGGGATGGTTCCTCTTGTTCTTGACCGTACTATAATTCCGCTGTTTACAGCTTTCGCATTGAAGCGTGATTATTTCTGTGGCTTCTTTTTTCTTTGCCATTTTTCCCTCTGCTTAATTGGGGTTATTATTCAGGCTCTATTTTTTCTGCACCCTGAACCCTGTACCCCGAACCCTGTTTCTTATTCAACAATCTCCGACATGACACCGGCGCCTACCGTGTGCCCGCCTTCTCTTATCGCGAATCTCAGCTCTTTCTCCAGCGCTACCGGTGTGATAAGCTCTATATCCAGCTCTACGTTATCTCCCGGCATCACCATCTCCACTCCCTTAGGCAGTGTCGCCACTCCCGTCACGTCCGTTGTCCTGATATAGAACTGCGGCCTGTACCCGTTAAAGAACGGCGTATGTCTTCCGCCTTCTTCTTTGCTCAAT
>JBDRKO010000016.1:0-25986 GCA_043813915.1 Candidatus Omnitrophota bacterium | reverse complement strand
ACAATATGATATTGGGTGTTGTATATTGCATGTGTGCTCTTCCTGAATCGCATATCATCAGTGTATCATACCAAGTCTCTATTGTCTGGACCGCCTTTCCTCCACCAGACCGAAGTCTGGTGCTCGCGACGGCAGGGTCGAGGGATCTTATCCCCATCCTTCCTATTTCACTTAATACTTATCTCTTAGTTTGGTTCGCGATCATTCGGCTGTTTCGTCAACACATAGTCAAGCGTTTTGGTCTCGCTTACCTGTTAAATTCAGTAGTACTGCCCTACCATATATCCGTGCCATAAAGTTACTTGCTTCTCTACTTAAAACGCTTGAATGCGAATGACCTTTGTATTGCATCTGTGGAGCTTCTTTTTGCTTCATGTTTAGGGACGTCGGTTTTTTCACGCTAGACTCTATTTATGACTCTCTGACTCTAGCGCGAAGCGCGATGACTCTTTGACCCTCTGACACTTCTGGCCGGAACGGGGACGTTTTGCCCACCTCGAACATTACGTTCTCGGTGCCTATCTCTGACACTCTGACACGGCGCCTGCCCTGTACCGGAACGAAGTGACTGGTACGGGGATACTCTGACACTTCTTTCTTGTCCTTCGTCCTTCGTTTTTCTCTGACTTCTACCATCTAGCTTCCGGGCATCACCTTGACAACGCCTGGTTAAGGATGCTCTGGACAAGATTATTGTAATTCGTCCCTGCCCGCTGAACGGATTCGGCAAATTCGTCTTCTTTATCAAGGCTTGGGTTGGCGTTCGCTTCAAGTATGAATACCTCTCCTTCGGGGTTGAGCCTGAGATCGAACCTGCCGTATCCGTCTATATGCAGCGCTTTATAGGCTCTTTTACACATACTCACTATTCTTTCCTGTACCCCTTCGGGAAGACGTCCCGCGAACTCGTTCTTTATCCCCCATTTTTTCCTGTATTTGTTATCCCATTTAGCTTTGTATGTAGCCAACTTAGGTTCATCATCCGACACCTCGAGGAATTTCATCTCACGTATGGGAAATGTCTGCAGCCGTTCCCGTCCCATTACGCTCATATAGAGTTCCCGTCCGTCGATATACTCTTCCGCCATAGCGTCCATGTTGAATTTCTCATGTATAAAATTCACTCTTTCGGCCAGATCTTTCTCGTTATCGACGAACGACGCTTGAGATATACCCGTAGAAGCCTCTTCCCGGACCGGTTTGACGATAATGGGAAAATTCAGCCTTTTGGGAAGCCGTATCTTTTTTCCTTTTCTGAAAATATTGAACCCGGGGATCTTTATCCTATGATACTTTAATATTTTTTTCGTGATAACTTTGTCATTACATATCATCAGCCCCGCCGGTCCGCACCCGGTATACGGTATATCCAGAAGTTCAAGAAGCGCCGGGATATTCTTATCGAGATGCGCTTTCCCCATGAATATCTCCGCGAGATTGAACACTACATCGGGCCTATTCTCGTTGATCTTCTCGAGCACAAGCCCCACATCATCGTAGATACCGAGGGTCTGCACTTCATGTCCGAGTTCTTCCAGCGCACGGCATATCGAAGCTTCGGTGCTCCAATCCTCAGTTTTGAACGCTTCGCTGAAATTCTGGTCCGCAGGCGGCGTTCCTGCGCTGTCAAACAGTACGAGAACTTTTATTTTTTTCATTCCTTCTCCTATATCTGCCGGTGTAAACATAATTCATTATCTGTGTCGTCACATAAGTCGTTACTTTAAGCATATCCCCTGTCCTATCTTTGCCGGTTTTCAATCCAAGGTCCCGGCATCTGTCTATAACATCTTTTATAAGCCTATTTACAATGAACTTCTTCTCTCCTGTCCACAGCGCGACCTCATCAAGCATATCCCTACTATGGTGTTTGATAAGTTTGAACGCTTTATCTCCCTTAGCGTTTTCGGAAGGGAATATTCTCATTAAATACATATCATGAAAATCAGCATAACTTTCCGCGTATAGCATTTTTTTTCGTTTATAATACGTGGCAAGCGTGGTTTTCAGATTTGCTACCTGCCAGAACTTTTCGCCTTTAGCTACTTTGGGTTTCTTTTCGGAAACCTCTTTCATCAGTTTATCCACGTACTTGAGCTTTGTCAGAGCTTTCCATCCTTTATATTTGTTCTCCCAATCCGATTCGCCGTCCAGCCACACCGCGAACGTTTCGGCAAAATCCTCATCCGGATGATATTGAGCGTACCAATCCTCCAAATGCCTGACAAAACTTTTACTATAAGGCCTGTATTTGTATCTATCTCCGTATTCCGCCGAAAATTCCCCGAAAATAGCGCGCCACTGTTTCCGTTTATGCAGAATATACGCGTAGTTTACAGCGTGTCCCGCTTCGTGACGGAGAAGCTGCATACAGCTTTTTCTGTCTCCGCCCTCCACTTCAAGCATCATCGTTTGTTCAAGTTTTTTCAGGCGCGGATGCGCCAGGAAAAACGCTATGCCGATAACAGGTTCGCCGTCCGGGCACAGCCATTCGTCCGCGATATAGCATGGCGGATGTATTTTTATACCCTTACTGTCAAGTTCGCGGTAAAGCTGGTCGACACAGCTTTCGAGCCAAGTGTCCTTTATTTCAAGCCCTAGATCGCACATCCTGACGGAAAGCAAAGTTTCGTCGTTCATCTCTTCGATATTTATATGTATTTTCTTTTTCATGGAAAAGAGTTTACCATACAGGCTTAGGCAGGGCAATTATGAGTTACTCCCCGATTAACTCATGTTCTTTTTTTTCTGCGCGCCCTTTATCCGTGACCCAGAACGTCATATACTTTCCCAGCATAAGCCTGGTTTGAGCGTCCAATGCGGGTAAAGCGCTTAAAAATACCACCGTGAACGGGACCAATAACCACTCCAAAGCATACCCTGCCCTTTTGAATATGGAACTTTTCTCTTTTTTAGGGGGCAGTAGGCACAAACTAAGCACAATACTGGTCACCATAGATAATGATGCCAAGTGGAATATCATTCCCGCTATCCTGGGCGCACTGTAATAAAGCACGGTATGAGAGAACTCTCTCCCCGCGAAGATCGCCGGAAGCCATCCGATAAAGGTCAAAAGGAACGCCCAGGTAGTCCACGCGATATGCCCCTCGAACAGTTTGAACGTATATCTGACCTTATCATATAATTTTATCTTCCTGTTCTTAATAAATGCTCTCATGACTATGGGAAAATTCTCAACGCCCCAGGCCCATCGTCTTCTCTGTTTATAAACGTTGACCACTGTATGACGCCATGTGTCCGCGACCACCGCGTCCATTGAAAGCGTTATATACATAGGCACTACACGGTAATCGCCGTTATAATGCACGAATGCTTTCCAGAATATTGCGGAATCATCCGATATCATATCCACCGGCCAGTACCCTACGTCCACTAAGGCCTTAAAACTCATGCTGTGGCTAGAGAACGTAACAAGTTTCTCCGGATTGGTGGATTCTATAAGCTGAAAAAAAGACGATCCCGTCTCGAGCACTCTGGTGATGCCGGGCGCGTCCCATATATTGTTGTTATATACGGGTACAGGCTGAAAGCTCGCGCGTTCCCTGTCGGGACAACTGAGAAAATAATAAGTGAGTCCCGCAAAATAATCCCGCGGGACCACCGTATCCGCGTCAAAACACGAAGCTATGATGTTATCGAACGGTATGTGCTTTTCTTTAAGATATTCCGCCGCTTGAGCCGCGGCAAATGAGGTGTTCGCTCCTTTAACACGCGCTTCTCCGGTAACGTTGTCGGGATGAACGGCAACTATGATATCCATGAATTTTTCTTTATATTCATCGGCTATCTCGCGTACGCCTTGGGCAACGTCTTTACTAGCTCTTTCTTCAAGGGCCAAGACCACAAGTATCTTTTCGGACGAAAAACATCCTTCGGTGATACTTTTTATACCCGGTTCTACAATCTCGCGCGTCTCCTTTGCAACGGGAACGATCACTACATGGTGTATTTCATCCGAAACGGGCCGCCGATGAAGGGACTTCCTGAGCGCTTCGATCTCTTTTATATGAGCCGCAAGGGACATGCCCTCTTTCATCCCTACTGCAGCGGCTTCTTTTTTCAGTTCTCCCAGATACTCCTCGATGCGGTCCACTCCGCGCACTCTCTTCATCCAGTCGGTCTTTTTTTCCGAGGACAGTCTGATGTAAGATAGAATAAGAAAAAGTGTCATATACAAAAGACGCAGAAGCCAGTAAAGATTGAACGCTATAACAATAACGGCAGCCGTCAGCGGTTTAATGAAGGATAATCCTGCCATTCCTAGGATAATACTCCAGCTTACCGCCCCCGGCAGTATCTCGAAGAACCGCTGGACCGCTCTTTCTTTAGGTCCGAGACCGCTAGCTGAAAAAGTGAATTCCATATATCTTACTCCGTTATTCATATATTAATTCGTAGTTAGTAGTTAATAGTTCGTAGTGAGAACGCTAGCAAATAGAGGTCGACTGTAACTCTAATTTACGGCTACTAACAACGAATTCCGAACACCAAACTTTTGAACTGTTTCCGCCTCCGTCATTGCGAGGAGCGAAGCGACGCGGCAATCTCGTTCTTCCGTATTATACTTCCCTACTTAACACTTAATACTTATCTGACTTCTGTCTTCTGTCTTCTGTTATTCTAAGGATACTGTACTTCGGAACTATCTCTGCTTCAGTTAATCCGCTTCCGCTATTAAGCACAAAATAGACCCTGCCGGTATCTTCCGAGTAATCTACGCATCCTTTCTCTTGCATTGTAAAGACTTTGCTCGCCCCGCCATCATCGTCCCCGTCTACAGGCAAGATAAATAGCGTTTTCCCATCCATGAATAATACATGTGAATCATCGTATATCAAAAAACACTGTCTAATATCTCTACCCTGCGTATAGACCCAGTTAACCGAGGGTCCTTTTTCGAACTCGACCGATCCGTTCCGTTCCTCATTAAGATCTAATATCCCTATTTTATTTTTCTCCCAGATCAATATCTTTTTCTCATCTTGGTACAATTTCATCCCCAAAACGCCGTTACCAACAAAACGATACGGTAATTTATTTACCAGGAGTTCTCCCCTGTCTCCAAGAAATAATATCAAATCCTTTTCAGGTATAGTAACATCATAATATGATTCTCCATTGAAGATCAATGCCGCGGTATCATTCGTTTTTACTACAACCTCTTCATCTGATCTATCAAAATCCATCTTGGTGAAAGTATTATCCATTCCAACTATATATATATCGCCGCCGAACAAACCGTATCCTTTCACTTTTTCGATATATCTGGGGTATACCGCTCCCGCGGCAACATCAACCCGGTTCAGATATTTATCCTGCAATGAAAAAGCATAGTCGGAATGGCCCGAGATCCACTTAACATCGGAAGGTGCTACGGGAAATAGCGCTGTTACATCTTTAACCATATTCTTCCCTGGCAATATCTGGAACCATAGATATTTTTCTCCTTTCACGTTATCGGCGCGCACTAAAATAGAATTATCGCCTTCCGAGGTGAAGGAAGAACGGTATTTAAGGTTTTTTAGAATGGACTTTTTATTAAGAAGGGATAATCTCTTACCTCTTATTCGATCATATACTATATGAGCACCAAGTTCATCGCTTTCGGAAAGAATCATGAGGTCCGTTCCAGGCAAAACTATCATTTTCGTAAATTTGCCCGGAACGCTTATCTCTTGTTTCCACACCTCGGGAAGCAGTAATATATTCTTAAATACCACGGCTTTTTCTTCTTCTACTTTTACTGCGTGCTCCCAGTCACGATAGCCGTTAAGCTTGATTTTAACAGCATAATCTCCTGGCAAAAGCTCCCTGATAACGGTTGGTGTCTTATCGGTATATTTTCTGCCGTTTATGTAAACAGAGGCTGAATTAGGCGCCGTGGATAAAGAAATAAGCCCGGTCTTGACTATTCCTCCGAACGGGCCGGGTTTATACAGATATCCGAACGCGTATAGGATAAGAACAGGACATAAAAATACATATATCGCGGCAAAAATATAGAAGATGATCTTTCTCAGTGACAACATTATAGCTGGTATCCTTTTTTGGGACGGGTCATACCGCTACATCTCCCATCTTTCCGGGAAAAGAACGGTACCTGTCCTTCCGAAAGTGGTCCCTTCGCTGGACCCGCTCGCATCATAATATGATATTCCTTCACCCGCTTCTCCGGGCGTAGGTTCATATTCTTCCGACGGGTCCGGTTCACCGTCTCCTATATATCCTTTATTTACCAAGTCACCTGACGAGTTATACTCTTTGTACTCTTTAAGTTTACCGTCGCTTCCGTAATAACCTTCGGCTGCGATCTTCCCGCCGGAATAATTCCATTTCATGGCGGCCCATCCGTCAGATGTCTCTTCAAGCTCCCCTTTTTCATTATAATGGACTTCTTCGGTCTTATTTCCGTCCTCGTCGCATTTCATCTTCTGCTCCACGGACCCGTCTTCACGGTAATATGTTACGCTTATAGGCATACCGAGCTCACCGTATTCCGTGGCTACGCGGACCTTGCCGTTATCCCAATATTCATTTTCGCTCTCACCGGCGTAGCAGATAGCAGCGGATAATATTAAAAGGATGACAGTGATCGTAATACGGAGATATTTTATTTTCATGTTTCCCCTTTCTTGGAAGGTCGGTTTGAATGCATCCATTATACGGCATTGCCCGGCGGATTGGCAAGGGGGATGGTTAATGGGAAACCGTAGGGGCACGGCATGCCGTGCCCGATATGCCTTAGAAGTTGTTACCAGAAACCGGTTACCAGTTACCGGAAGAAAGATGCGGGATGCCGTGTTATGTTTTATGTGTGATGGGAAGGAGGCAGTCTGAAAGTTGACGATTGAAGTTCTGAGGACACTCTTCCCGTGGGAGCATAAACCCTGGCCGAAGAATGTCCCCAGAATATATTTTTATTTCTGTTCGCGCTATACGACATTCGCTATACGATATACGAAAATAAAGTTACCAGAAACCAGTTACCAGCAATAGGATGAGATCACTGTTTCCTCTGGTAACTGGTAACAGGCAACTGGTTACTTTGAAGAAGTTACTGATCAACGCTGTGCTCTGTGCCCTACGCGATCATAGCGCACTATACTCTATACTAGAACTTGATCTCCATACCTACTTCGAACGTCCTTTCCGGCGCGGGATAGAAACCAGTATTTCCCATCCAATTGCGTGTGGCGCTGGAATAATATTTTTCATCAAAAAGATTCTTCACGCTTCCGAAAAAACGTATATTATCCAGTTCATACGATATACCGAGATCGTATACGGTATGCCCCTTGAGGGGAGAACTGTTATTTCCCTGGTCGCTGATCACATTCCTTGGACCGACATAGTTGACAGTGAAGTTCAGGTTCAAAGGTTCTATCGGCTTGATATCGAATCCGCTCGACATTTTATGTTGCGGTACCAAAGGTATGTTATTGTTGTCATATTTCCCGTCCTCAAAGAACGCTTCCTGGTAAGAATAGTTGAAGAACGGTCTTATCCTGTTCTCAAAGAACCTCCCGTAAGTCTCAACCTCAAGACCGTGATGCACGGTATGGTGATAATTCTCGTTCTGATACGATACCGGATCATAATATATCTCATTCTTATTATCCAAGAAATAATAGGATACATTGACGTCTACCGGATCGAAAGTATTATCCTTTATCCCAAATTCGAGATTATTGCCTACCTGCTGCTTGAGATTAGTATTAAGTACAGCAGCTACCTGTGATGTAGAACCGAACCAGCTGGATTCATAGGCTGAAGTGAAAAATTCTTCAGTGTTAGGATATCTGTATGATCGCGCGGTATTCACATAGACCTGCGACCGTTCGTTATATTTATATCCTAATCCCGCGTCAAATGCCGCTTCCCTGAGACTAGTGGTATCATACGATACCAGCGGCTGGTCTTGATCAAAGGCATATTCGGCCCATTCCCCCCTTATCCCGCCGTTTATAATGAACCTTCCGTTAACCAGCATATTGTCGGCAGCATATATGCCTAAAGTTTCTTTGGTTATATCCAGCTGTGATTTTGTAACCGCTATATTACCGCTCAGGATCTCGTCTTTCGCGTAAAAATAATCCGTACCGGCAACGAATTTATTCTCTACGGCACCGCCAAAAAGGTCCGCGTTAAGCTCATATTTCGGTCTGAAATCTACCGAAGCGATATGATGACCCGTCTCATAATCCGTACTTCCTCTGGATATAGCGTTAGCTCTTCTTAACCTGTAAGACATAAATCCCGATAATACGCTTTCGGTATCACTGCCTTTGAAATATACACGCGGATCTATCGCAAAATAATGGTCCTCCGTTTTTGACCGGTCGTTCGGAAACCGCGACGCTTCCCTCCCGTCACCCTGTATATTCGCGTCATATAAAGCACCCGGATCGCCCTGCCAGTCTTTATGATAACTCGCGGAGAACGCTATATCAAAACTGTCGGCGGGCCTCACCGTAAAATTACCCAAAAGATCATCGGCTTTATACCTGTTGTTAAGACGATACCCTTCGGAATCCTGGTTAGCGGAGCTTATAAAATAATCCATAAAATTGTCTCCGCCCGATGCCGAAAAATATTCTTTATGGTACTTATAACTCCCGAATTCCTGTATATATTCGGCATGAGAACCTTCTTTCCCGCGTTTAGTAATGATATTTATGACCCCGCCCGAAGCGTTATCCCCGTATAATACGGAATTAGCCCCCCTTATTATCTCTATTCTTTCGATAGAATTTATATCTACCTGTGACATGTCAGAAGCGGAGAGATCTATCTGATTTATCCTGCGTCCGTCTATCATAACAAGCACGTTCTGAGGGCCCGCTTCACCGAACCCCCTGATATCTACGTTATTATCCTTTTCGGTGCCTTTATACCCGCTGACAGTTACTCCGACGGAACGGCCGAGCAGTTCCTGAACGTTCTTAGGGTCGGAATTCCTTATATCTTCTTCTGTGATCACGGTAACGTTCTTATTGATATTGTAGACATATTCGTTAGTTCGGCCGGGTGTCGCGGCAAGTTTCGAGGGTTCCATGTTAGAAAAAAGCAGTTCGGCGGGTCTCATAATAATATCCGCGAGATCACCCCCTAAAAGCGGTGAAATGATTATCTCTATAGGCTCGGTTATTATATCGGTTATCCTGGATTTGCGTTCGGGACCATCTTCGGCCCCGGCGGGAATCGAAAACAACATCATGACCATTAATACCGCGATCGTCTTACTTATCTTCATTTTTCTCCTTCCTCGAGGTTGTCCTCCCTATAAATAATCGACCGGGCTCCTCCGCGTTACGCGGAGATTACCGTTGCGGGACAGCGGAAGGGATACGGCTCTGAGCCGTTACCTTCACTTCCTTTATTTATCGGGTCTTTCTCCTCTTACGTTCTATCTGCCTTCCTTACCCGTTGACGGGACGACCACAACATATGGCCTGGAAGAAATCGGATTTTTTTCGACTATAACATCAGTTCTATACACATCTTTTATTGTCCGGGCATCCATGATCTCTTCGGGAGTGCCTGTCCGGTATATCCGGCCTTCGGAGATAAGCGTCAGTTTATGGCAATATTCTCCCGCGAGGTTAAGGTCATGCAAAACGATCACTACGGTAACGCCGCGTTCTCGATTAAGTTTCCTGATAAGGTCGAGTATCTTTACCTGATGCCGGATATCAAGATGCGCCGTAGGTTCGTCCAGAAGCAAGAGCCGCGGTTCTTGCGCTAACGCGCGCGCTATGCATACAAGCTGTCTTTCTCCACCGCTTATGGCCGACATATCTTTTTCTTTGACATGCAAAGTATCGGTCATCCTCATGCATTCTTCGGCTATACCGATATCATTTCCTGTCTCAAAGAACTGGAACCTTCTGTAATGCGGTATACGTCCCAGCAGAACGAACTCTTCCGCTGTTATATGTCCGGTTTCGGTATGTTGCGGGACCACCGCTATCTTACCGGCAAGACATTTAAGTTTTATATCCTTTATATTCTCACCCTCCAAGAATACTTCACCGAACGCGGGATGGATCTCGCCGCAAGCGGCCCTGAGAAGCGTGGTCTTACCGCATCCATTAGGACCTATGACGCCGAATATCTCTCCGCCCTTGATCTCAAGGTCCACATCATGAAGCACGTTCTTTTTGCCGTATCCGCAGGTAAGGGAACTTATTGTTATCATTTTCCCCTCCCCGACACCGGCTGCATCTGCCCGAGCGCGTATACAAAAAGCGTTCCTCCCATTATACCCGTCACAACACCTACGGGCAGTTCAACGGGCGATATTACCGTTCTCGCGAACGTATCACATAATACAAGAAATGCCGCGCCCGAAAGGAAAGAGGTTATAAGAAGTACCCTATGATCCCCTCCGACTATAATTCTCACAAAATGAGGCACTACTAGCCCTACGAACCCGATCATACCGGCTACCGAAACGCTTACGCCGGTAAGCACTGAACTTAGGATAAAAAGCACGCGTTTTGTCCGTTCGGGATCTATCCCCAAGTGCCGCGCGTTCTCTTCTCCGGCACCGAACGCGTTGAGATCAAGACAGAAAAGATAGGACACTAAAAGTGATAGGACCGATACCGCGAACACTGTCCATATAAGTATTCTGTTGGATTCGCCGAGAGATCCCATTATCCAGAATATTATATTTTTCATATCACTTGTCCCGGAAACGGCCATGATAAGCATGATCAGTGATGACGCGATAAAACTGATCATCACTCCGCGCAGAAGCATATCCTGCGTTCTCATCTTGTTCCTTCTCGTACTTAAAAAATAAACTAGTACGACGGTCGTCATAGCTCCGGCAAATCCGCATACGGGGAACGACATTATCCCGAAAACCTTCCCCAGTTTTAGCGCGATATTAACGCATATCCCTAATGCCGCGCCGCCGGAAATACCCAGAGTATAAGGCTCGACCAGCGGGTTGCGGAACATACCTTGAAGCATAACTCCGGATATACTTAACGCTCCCCCCACCGCGAGCCCCAGTATTATACGCGGCATACGTATATCAAAAATGATGCTATATTCGGAACTGCCCCGTCCTTCAAGGATAAAAGGTATGATCTTTTTAACGGGTATGGATGCGGGCCCTATGCACAAAGACACTATGCACGCTCCCGCAAGCATAGCACCGAAAGCCAGTATCCAGCTTATCCATAATGCTTTCCGTTTATCCATGTAACATCCTTATCATATTATCCAGCGATTCCACAAAACTCACGGGAGTAGGACTGCAGAGACCGTAAGGTTCAACGGTATATATCGCGTTATTTCTGACCGCTTTGATCGTCCCGTATTTCATCCATACCTTTTTTTCTTCCTCCCCTTCTATCCCCATACCGGTGATCACAATGATATCAGGATCCGATTCTATGACCTTCTCCCTCGAATAAAGTCCGCTTACAAGATCCTCGGTAAGGTTTATCCCGCCGGCAAAAGTAATAAAATCGTTCACAAAACTTTTTTTAGTCGCCGCGAACAAAGGTTTCGCGCCTATCTGAACGAACACTTTCTTTTTAGGGAGGTTTGCCGTTCTTCTCTTAAGCTCTTCTACCCGTTCTCTAACTCGTCTTACTATATTTTCCGCTTCCTGGTTCTTTCCAAGTATATCCGCAAGACGTATGAACCCCGCGCATATAGTCTCAAGATCCGTAGCGTCAGGGAATGTTTCCACCCTAATACCTAAGCCCTCTAATTGCCGCATCTGACGTATATCTGTTAATGATGTCGCAAGGACAATATCGGGCTTCAGCATAACTATTCTTTCTATATCGGCTTTCATGACAGTGCCGACCTTATCTTTACTTCCGGCTGCTTCAGGCCTTATACAATAAGTAGTTATCCCGATAAGTCTATCTTCCGCTCCCAGAAGATATATCTCCTCTGTCACGACCGGGCTTAAAGATATTATCCTTTGAGGATGGTCCTCAGAATATCCCCATGTGCATGACATTAATACCGCAAACACTGTTAAAACCGAAAGTATATATTTCCTAATACTGCCCATGTCTATCCCCTGTTAAAAGTTCATTCCCCACACGGAAGTGTGGGGTCATCTACACGCTCCCGCGTGTAGTATTCTCTCCTATTTTTGGTTATTCAGTTTTTCCATGCGCATATGCCCTTTCTCTTCTGCTTCGCCCTTCACAAATGCCCTTCTTCGCTGTTCGAAAACTAAAAATATGGTACAGCTTCGAAGAGGTTTTTCGCCCTTTACAATTACCCTTCTTCGCCAAAGAATTCATTCTGCTTCGCCCTTCACAAACGAGGCGCAATGGTAGGGCTACGCAGAAATTATCCGCCTTACTGCCTCTGTTTGCCGTGTTATACCGCCTTTTAATTTACCCTTCTTCGCCTTTCTATACAAAAGAAGCTGGTAAGGCTTCGAAGAGGTTTTTCGCCCTTTACAATTACCCTTCTTCGCCAAAGAATTCATTCTGCTTCGCCCTTCACAAACGAGGCGCAATGGTAGGGCTACGCAGAAATTATCCGCCTTACTGCCAAGGCGGATAAAAAAATCCTTAACACCGCTTTTCGCGGATATTAAGGATTGCACCCTGTTCGACTTCTCTTCATCCTTCCTCGAGGTGGGAGACATATTTTTCTCCCGGGTACTCACTAGGCAGGTCTTCTGGCTCCCGGTTCATTCTACTTTCCCTTACCTTCCCGGTCTTAAAAGACCAGTGGTATATTTTCGGGATTTCGTCCCCGGTCACAGCGGCGGGACCGCAACCGACTCTCACGGCTTTCCCTTTTAAGCCCCCATAAAGGGGACACCTATGTACCGAATTATGGATATATGATACTACAGAGAGCCTTAAAGACAAAGCGGAAATTTAGAAGTCAGAGATCAGAAGACAGAAACTAGAAGCGAGAGGCGAGAGGTTAGAAGCTAGAGAACGGAAGGAAGAATGAAGAAGGAAGAAAGACGAAGGACGAGGAAGAAGTTTTAAGTTTTAAGTATTAAGTGGAATGTGGAAAATAAAAATAAAAAATGCTACCCAAGTTAGAAGCTGCCTTTTGTCATCCCGACCGAACGAAGTGAGCGGAGGGATCTGTTTAAGCACATTTTAAGTGTCGAAATCAGGAGATTTCTATCCAAATTCGGATCTATAACTTATGTTCGTTATCACTCCATAAGTTATATCCTCATTCGCTTCTAACATTACGTTCTCGGCGCCTACACTCTGACACTCTGACACGGCGCCTGCCCTGTACCGGAACGAAGTGACTGGTACGGGGATACTCTGACACTAGAATTTCTCGCTTCTCTCTTCCCGCATCTCGCTTCTCTTATCCCTGTGCTCTGTGCGATTTTCGCTGTTCCCGAATCACGATATAAACAGATTATTTGACGCGAAATTCGGATCGCTGGTAAGGTTGACCCCGAGCTTCCGGAGTCCGGCTTCATCTCCCGGAGTCGGCATATGGGTAAGATGCACATCACATCCCCTCAGCTCTTTGAGCTTTTCCATCGCCATCTGAGCGGTAGGATTAGTAGCGGCGCTCACGCTGAGAGCTATAAGCGTCTCTTCCACATCAAGACTTATGCTTTTCGACCTGGATAGCTCTTCTTTAAGTTTTTTGATGCATTCTATGGTAGCGGGCGAGAGAAGATGTATCTTATCGGGCACTTCGGCTATACTTTTTACCGTGTTCAGGACAAGGCTCGATGCCGCGTGCAATACCGGAGAATTCTTGCCCGTGATTATCCTTCCGCATGAAAGCTGTATGGCCGCTCCGCAGAATATATCATCGTTACCCTGCGATATTTTCTTTCCCTGCATCATCGCTTCCCTGGCAGGGGTCACTACAGGACGGTCCTCGGGTTTCATCCCGATCTCTTCGACGATGAGCCTGGCCCTTTCGACCGTTTCTTTGTCGGTGAACCCTATAGCGTATTCACACGCGTATCTGAAATACCGGCGGATGATCTCCTGTTTCGAGGCTTGGCGGACCTTCTCATCGTCCACGATCCCGAACCCCGCGCGGTTCACACCCATATCGGTGGGTGACCGGTATATGGTCTTGTTCCCGCGTATCTTCTCAAGTATCCTTTTTAAAAGAGGGAAAGCGTCCACATCGCGGTTATAGTTTATAGCGGGCTTTCCGTACGCTTCCAGATGGAACGGATCTATCATATTAAAATCCCTGAGATCCGCGGTCGCCGCTTCATACGCGACATTGACCGGATGCTTGAGCGGGATATTCCATATAGGGAAAGTCTCGAACTTGGCATACCCGGCTTTTATCCCTCTTTTGTTCTCATGATATACCTGAGAAAGACTGGTAGCCAATTTGCCGCTGCCGGGCCCGGGACCCGTAACAACCACAAGCGGTTTTGTGGTCTTTATATACGAATTAGCTCCGTACCCTTCGTCGCTCACCACAAGGTCCACATTCGTTGGATACCCTTTCGTGAAACGGTGCGTGTATACCTTTATCCCGCGTCTTTCAAGTTTGTTCTTAAATATAACGGCTGACGGCTGGTCTTCGAACCGTGTGATCACAACTCCGGCGATGCTTAGATCTCTTTCCCTCAATTCGTCTATCATACGCATAGCGTCAGAGTCATATGTTATCCCGAAATCCGCGCGGACCTTCTTTCTCTCTATATCTCCGGCGTATATGCAAAGTATTATTTCGGCCTTATCGGCAAGCTGCGCCAGAAGCTGCATCTTCACATCCGGCGAGAACCCCGGCAGAACGCGCGAAGCGTGAAAATCATATACTATCTTCCCTCCGAATTCCAGATAAAGCTTGTCCCCGAACTGTTTAACCCTATCCAATATGGCCTTGGTCTGTTCCCTCAGATATTTATCATTATCGAATCCGGGTCTTGTCCCCATCGCACCGTCCTTAGTTAAAGTCTTTATACAGCCGCTTTTTCTTTCTTCTTTCCGGCGTTCTTCTGTTCGGATCCGGGACATTTTCCCGTCCAACAGTATGTGCACAGCCTCTCTTCGGGAAGTCCTATCGCTTCCACCATATCCTCAAGCGTCTGATATCTTAATGTAGTAACATTCAGATCGTCCGCTATCCACTCGACCATCTTTCTGTATTTATCGGAATTGGGGTCTATATATTCGGAAACATCTTCTATATCATGCCCTTCAATGTCTTTTATCGCCTTTCTCGCTGCAAGCTCGTTTATACTGCGCGTAGAAAGACAGAACTTGCACGGGAACATCAGAGGCGGGCATGCCGGGCGGGCGTGCACTTCTCTTGCTCCGCATTCCCATAGTTTGTTCACGGTAAAATTCTTGAGCTGTGTTCCCCGAACTATGGAATCTTCACAGATCACCACACGGTTCCCGTTTATCACTTCTCTCACGGGAATAAGCTTCATCGTCGCTACCAGGTCGCGCGTTTCCTGCGACGGAGGTGTATAACTTCTTCCGTATCCGGGAGTATACTTTACAAGAGGCCTCCTTAAAGGTTTGCCGGATTCCATAGCATACCCTAAAGCATGCCCGATCCCGGAATCAGGTATCCCCGCGACAAGATCGACCTCTATATCCTTATCATGACGCGCTAAAGCCCTGCCGCAGCGTTCACGGACTATTTCCGTATTTATCCCGTCATAACTTGACGCGGGAAAACCGGTATATATCCACAAAAAGGAGCATATCTGTTCTTCCGCGGCCCCTTCTTTTTTCTGCACCATACCTTCTTTATTTATTAGAACGATCTCCCCGGGTTCCAGATATTTTATTATATCGAAACGGTTATTAGGAAAAGCGCTTGTCTCGGACGTTACCGCCCATGTATCTCCCCTTCTTCCTATAACAAGCGGTGTGTATCCCCAACGGTCCCTGGCGGCATATACACCGTCTTTATTCAGCAAAAGAAGAGAACATGACCCTTCTATTTTAGCCATCATGCCTTCTATCCCGTTTATAAGGTCTTTTCCCTGATTGATAAGTTTCACTATCAGTTCCGTGATATTTACCGCACCGCTGCCCATTTCGCTGAAAGAAATGCCCTTCTCAAGCAGTTCTTTTGTCAGCTCATTCGAATTTTCGATAAGCCCGCTTGTCACGGCACAAAAAGGGCCGAATCTTGAGTTAAGGAACATGGGCTGTTCGTTGCTGTCTGATATAACACCTATACCTTTATCTCCCTTCATTTTCCGGCAATCCGCGTGAAACTTGGATTTGAACTGGCTTTGACTTATATCATGTATCTGTCTCTGAAAAGTTTCTCCCAGGACGGCCACTCCCCCGTACTCTGTTCCTAAGTGTGAATGATAATCCGTCCCGTACAGCAGCGCTTCCGTACAATCGCCCTGGGATACTACTCCGAAAATACCGCTCATTTTGTTCTCCTTTTATTATTCTTAATATGGTTCCGCCCTATTTTGGTACACTGCACGCAAGAATGGACAAAAAAAAAGGCAAACCCGCGTTCATGCGTGGTTGCCTTCAATTCGATTATAAATATGTTTTTTGTGTGTATATCACGGCCTACTTCATTGTATCAGACAGTTGCAAAGTCACTACAATGTGACGCTCTTCATTCTACTAGATTTCGAGTTCCCGTTCAAGAGTTACTTTGGAGGAGTTAGTGTTCAATGCTGTGCTCTATGACCTATGCGCTATGCGATTAGAGTTCAACATTATCATCCATGAAAATATCTCAGCCATATATACACCGTACAGATCACCATTGACTGTATCATGAACGCGAACCCGTATTTAAAGAACCGCTTAAATCCGATCCGATACCCGTTCTTTTCGCTTATGCGTGCCATAACTATGTTTGCCGAAGCCCCTATCAGAGTTCCGTTACCGCCCAGGCACGCGCCCAATGCCAGTGCCCACCAAAGCGGATGAGCTATCTGCGTCTGTATCGTCACCGGATCGGTCATTCCAGAGCTTTGAGAGAAATATATCACAAAATGACGCACTATGGGTATCATTGTTATAACGAACGGTATATTATCAAGAATAGACGAGAATATAGCTGATCCCCACAGAACGACAATGCATACAAGAAAGAGATTACTGCCCGCCATGTGTATAATGTGATTTCCTACCCATTCCATGACCCCGTTGACTTCCAGCGCGGCTATCATCATGAACATGCCTATAAAAAAGAATATGACCCCCCATTCAACTCGCATCAAAGAGTCTTCGCTGTCGGATCTGCAGATAAGAAGCATGAGCATGCTTCCTCCGAGCGCGATGACCCCGGGCTGTATGTCCAGCATACTGTGCATAAAGAACCCGGCGAACATAAGAGCGAATATCCAAAGCGCTTTCACCATGTTCTTTTTATCCACAATTGCCAGATTAGGAATGGCTTGGATCACCCTTTCGCGTATCTTTTCAGGAACATAGAACCTTTTCCCGAAGACCAGAAATACGGTCGCTATAAAAAAAGCGAATACGATCAGAACGGCCGGACCTAGATGATAAAGAAAACTGTTGAACGAAAGGCCCGCCTGCGACCCGATGATGATGTTCGGCGGATCCCCTATTAGGGTAGCTGTTCCCCCTATATTCGACACTATAGCTTCCATAATAACAAAAGGTACCGGGGAGATCTCAAGCAGCTGCATTATCAGTATGGTCACGGGAACCAGCATTATTATCGTAGTAACATTATCTAGGAACGCGGAGAGAACAGCGGTTACCGTAAG
Organism: Candidatus Omnitrophota bacterium; assembly: GCA_043813915.1. Lineage (GTDB taxonomy): Bacteria > Omnitrophota > Gorgyraeia > Tantalellales > Tantalellaceae > Aadella. The sequence goes on along the minus strand of JBDRKO010000016.1, from coordinate 8,285 downwards.
AAGCAGCATCATGATCACCCAAGGGTTGCCCCGGGCGCGCTTAGCGACGCTTATGGCTATCCATTCGAAAAATCCCGTCTTTGAGAGGACGTATACGCTGGTCATCATCCCGATAAGCAGAAAGATCACATTGAAATCCACCGCACCGATAGCCTGCTCAAAAGTGACCAGTTTCATGAGAAGCACGCATGAAGCGCCGAGGACAGCCACTATGGTCTTATTTATCTTTTCGGACGCTATCAGGGCATATGCCGCGGCAAAAACCGTTATCGAGAATAAAGCCTTCATATCTTTTCCTTTTCCATTCTCAAAAGAACAGTATCTTATCAATTATGCAGAATCTATCTATGACCCCGGAAAGAGTGCCGTTCTCTTCCACCATGAACAGCTTGGACCTGCGCTTTACCGTCATTTCGAATATCACTTCAAGAAGAGTGCTATCCTCGGGAATGGGCTCGGTGCCCTCCTGAAAAACATCCCGCACTTTAAGATCCTTTTTTATCCTGAAATATTTCTCGAACGGATCTATGTGCCTGACAAAAGATATGGTATTGAGCTGCCTGAAAAAATGAGGCATCCCGTATTCGAACACCTCACAGCATGAAATATCACCGCAGAACTTGTTGTCCTTATCCACTACGGGGAGAATGTCCTGTCTCCTGAGATGCATCATGCGTGTCGCCTCTTCTACCGAAGTTTCCAGTCTTACATAGTTTACGGCCGGACGGGCGATATCCCTGGCCAATATCTGCTCCGTGGTCTTTATATCGCGCTTTCCTATCTGGTCCAGAATATCCCGGATATTAGCCGGGTCTTTTATCATATCTTTATCGTGGCCCATCTCGCTGAGGAACCTTATGATGGCGGACATGGTCTGCAGGATCACATAAGGTTCATTAGGCGAAGATATCATAAGGAAAATAAACTTCGCTTCTTTCCCGTCAAGACTGTTGAACTCTACCCCGCCTGGAACGACCGCCATCGCCACAGCAAACTCACCCCATCCCTCTATTCTCGCGTGTGGGAACGCAAGCGCGTTCCCTATACCCGTGGTCTGGAGGCGTTCTCTCTTAATGACCTCCTGATATACCTGCTCTTTGCCAAGAGTATGCTCTCTACCTTCGAAAAGTTTATCTACAAGAGCTTTTATGGCCTCTTCTTTGTTGGCTGCCTTAAGATCCGGGATTATCGTGTCGGAATTTATATACGCACTGATATCCAGCATTTCTTCTCCTTAATGAGCCCCGCCCTTTCCAAGTAAAGGGCGGGGCGAATTAACCCCGCCCTTTTGGTAGAACCCTTCCAAATATCTTCTAAAAGGGCGGGGTAAGTTCAACCCCGCCGACTTGTCCTTCGTAGCCGAATAATATACAAATAGCTTGGCGAAGGTGGGTCTTTAATGAGCCCCGCCCTTTCCAAGTAAAGGGCGGGGCGAATTAACCCCGCCCTTTTGGTAGAACCCTTCCAAATATCTTCTAAAAGGGCGGGGTAAGTTCAACCTTATGATCTATGTCACTCCGTTCCATAGATCATGGTTTCACTTACTTTCCGTTACTCCACGGAAAAAGATGTTCTCGGTCCATCTCCATGAGCATACGCATCACTTCTTCCTTATCGGACGCTTTCATTAATTTCTCGGCCGTTCCTTTAACGTGCAGCAACCGCGATATCTTCGCCAAAAGACGCAAATGAACCACCATATTAGGCGCGCAGGTCATAAAAAATAGATGCACTTTTTCCCCGTCGGGAGCCGAAAAATTCACACCTTTTTTTGAACGGACCAGGACAATGTTCGGTTTTTTGAAAATGTCGGGTCTGGGATCCCTGGGATGAGGTATAGCTACTCCTTTTCCCACGGCTGTCGAGAGCATCTTTTCTCTGGACTCAAGCTGCTGCAAAAGAAGTTCCTTTTTTTCCACTATCCCGCCCCGATATCCCAGTTCAACTAAAGAAGAAAGTACACCTTTTTTTCCCGTAGCCGGTATATCAAGATCAATGAGAGCCGCGTCAAAAAGTCTCGACAAAGGAATGATCTGGTTCGTCGTTCTTATAATGTTATCCAATTCATCTTCGGGTGTCTCCATTATATCTTTCTGCAGATACGGATCGATCGCCTCAAGATGAAACCTCCATCTGCTCCCGACCTTAACTCCCGGTATTTCGCCCTTCTGCGCCATTTTAAGAATGGTCTTCTCGTTCAGTTTCATGTAATCAGCTAATTCTTTGGTAGTAAGAACACGTTCTCTTTTCACGATATCTCCTTTTTTGCCTAAACTGACCAATATTAACTCAAATTGCTCTATTTTAACTATTTTACCGCTATTTTATATAAATTCAAGCATAAATTAAGAAAGGCGGCCGGACCGCCTTTCTTTCATATCCGTAACCTTGCAGATATCTACTCCACGATTATATTGTCGATATATATGGGTCCGTTATACGCCGGACCGCTTTGGCTCAAGTTGGCGTTATATTCTATACGTATACCCATGCTTTTAACATCGCTGATATTTTCCACCAAACACTCTTCTTTATCGGGACATTTCCATTCTTTCTCGTCCCGAAACCTTTCGCCTCCTATTTCGGCTTCGATCTTTGTCCACTTCCCTGGTGTAAGCATCACTTCTCTCTTACTCTCGAGAAACTGCCATTCCCCGACAGTAAGAATGAATCTTGCCTGTATCAATCCCGAAACAGCCTCTTGCGGCAGATATATGTCCGCGGATATCTTTTTATAACCGGTAAGATCAATGTTCTTCTCACATTCGACAATGACCGCCGCCCATTTGTCACCGGGGAAATCGCACATCACTTTAAGTGAGCCGGCTCCCTGGCTGACCTCGTCCGCGGATATTGAAGTGGATACACCCACATAGCTGTCGTTGCTTAAGGACCATTCCGGTATGGCCCAGCATAAAGTACTGCTTTTCTCACAATCGAACTTTATCGGAGGTTCTTCGGCCGATACCGCTGACGCGATAATAAACATTGAAAGCATTATGATCATATTCTTCATGCCCGCCCCCTTTTTTAGCTTATTATACCATCAACCTTGCCATTAATTCGGGACGTTTCCCTATTTATGAGAGAATGAAAAGATAGAGCCTGGGGGGCAAGAAAAACAGAAGTCAGAAGTCAGAAACTAGAAGCGAGAGGCGCCGAGCACGCAATGTGCGAGGCGGGCAAAATGACGATTGAAGTTCTGAGGACACTCTTCCCGCGGGGGTATAAGCCCTGGTCGAAGAATGTCCCCAGAATATATTTTTATTTCTGTTCGCGCTATACGACATTCGCTATACGATATACGAAAATAAAGTTACCAGAAACCAGTAACCAGCAATAGGATGAGATCACTGTTTCCTCTGGTAACTGGTAACCGGCAACTGGTTACTTTAAAGAAGTTACTGTTCACCATTTACTACTACCCCATCGCCTTCTCCGCTTCCGCCATTATTTCGTCTATAAGTTCTTTTACGGAGACTATCTTATTGACCCTGTGGACATTGGTTCCGGCAAAGACAACGGCATTGTCTATATCACCTTCAGCAGCGTCTATCAGTGCTTTAGCGATGCAGTATTGAACGGTTTTCGGATTGCATGTACGGAGACATTGATAATTACAGGTAAAATCTTTTCTTTCCCCTCTTAGAACATCTTCCAGGAATTTAGACCGCAAAGCTTTGGCGGGCATACCTACCGGACTTTGTATAAAAACGATATCATCTTCCTTGGCATTAATATACGCTTGCTTGAACGCCTCAGCTACGGAACATTCGGTGGTAGTTACAAATCTCGTCCCTATCTGCACTCCTTGCGCTCCCATCTTAAGGAATTTTACCATATCTTCCCCGCCCCATACGCCTCCCGCGGCTATAACAGGTATCTTGACCCCGTTATCCTTTTCATATTCTCTCGCGAGTTTAATTACATCTTTCATCGCGTTTTCCAGAAGAGGTTTGTCCGACATGTTTTTTTTCATATTGTTCAGTTCTTCCAGACTATACCCGGCGATATGCCCTCCCGAGAGAGGTCCTTCGACTATCATAGCGTCCGGAAAACGGTTATACCTTCTTTTCCATGTTTTCAGCAAAAGTCCCGCTCCTCTGACCGAAGCGACCAATGGTATTAATTTTATCGACGATCCTTCCGCGAATTCCGGAAGGCTTATAGGAAGACCCGCGCCTGATATTATGAAATCGGCGTCTTCGGCGGCGGTCGCCCTGACCAGGTCTTCAAAATTGCTGAGCGCCACCATAATATTGACGCCTATCGCGCCGGTAGACAGTTCTCTCGCCTGTCTTATCTGTTTCTGAAGATGTTCCCTGGAAGACTTCGGCACGTCGGCTCTATTTTCCGGTGTATCCGGCGGAAGACCTACACTGGCTATTGTTCCGGCGGCTCCGCATTCAGCGACCGCCGCGGCCAAAGGCGCCGTGGACACTCTTACGCCCATACCGCCTTGGATAATAGGCACTTTTATCTCTAGGTCCCCGATCATCAGCGGAGCTATCCTGCTCATCATTATCCTCTCTTTATTTTTATTAAGTCGGTATTATACGATATGCGTAAAAAAAAGCCAAGAACTATAACCCATCTTTTCCCTTTAATTCGTCTTTGGCCTCTTATTAACTTCGTATATTTTTAGTATGTGCCGGAATGCTAGCAAAATATTTTTTCCCTTTCAAAAAAGTCCATTATTCGAATATGACCTTATTTTCGAACACCGCTTTATATCCGATAATATACGCGGCGGCGCTAACGCCCAGGAAAGGCACGCCGAAGGGTTTATCTCTTTTGACCGTGATATGTCCGCCTGAGAGGCAACTGGTCTCTTTATCGCTGAGTTCCATCATATCTTTAAGTATCAGTTCCGCGTCCGGGCCGACCGCTGTTATCTTTATCTCTCCGCCTTTGGGGACGCGCAGGTCCCGAACGGCCATATCGTCGGAAAGATCCACCTTCTTCCTCTTGTATTTCAAAAGCACCATGGATTTCCTGTCCAAGACTATGTTCTTCATTATCATGGACATAAAAAGGCTTATCCCTTCTTCGTGCATAACGGTAGTTTCTAAGGACGCGGCATTGTTCATGTGATACTCGTAGTACCCCGCCCCTCGTGACATTTTCTCGTTCGCTTTCAGGACGCCGCCTAGATATTTCATGGCTCTTTCTCTGTCACCTATTTTAGCGAGGTATGCGGCATATAGCCCCGTATACCACGGCCATAATCCGCCGTTATGATAATGCCCTATATATTCTTTGAACCTATATTGATAAAGTTTATATGTCTTAAAGAGTTTTTCCGGCATAAAGGGATAATGCGCCGGGACAAGAGGATACCCGTTGACCGATATATTATCTATGAACCGCCGTATTTTTTCACTCTGTTCGCTTGACGCCAAGCCTGCCAGAAGAACAAGGATATTACCGAACGCGTCGAACGTCCGGTGAGGATGCCCCATACCTTTTTCTTCTTTGCTCATGAGATGGTAAAAATGAAGGAAAAAACCTTCTTTATCCAGATCGAACAATCTGACAAGCTTCTTGGTATAGATACTGCCGTCTTCCTTAAGCATTTTCATCCAGAACCTGTCCCGTATGCATTTCGCTACTTTTTTTGATTTACCGATATATACCTCTCCGTTACGATGTCCCTGCTTCCCCAGCATTTCACCGTATTCTTTAAGCACGTAATACCAAAGCGCCTCATCATACAGCACATATCCTTGCTGCAGATACTCGTCAGCCCAATTCCCGGCCCTGGGAATATACAAAAGATCTGTCTCGGGATTTTCCCAGTTGTTTTCGAGATATGAGACCGCGCCGCGTACCTTACTTATACAAAAATCGCCTTTTACGGATATTTTTTCTCTTTTACAATACTGTAAGGCCCCTATCACGAACAGCGTAGTAGAATCCACTCTCGGATTAACAACACCATAACTTACTTTACCGTCATGGGTAACATTACTGGGAATAGCGCCGTCCTCTCTCTGATTACGGGCAAGTGTTTCCAAACTGTTTTTATACCCTTGGATCAGATCGGTCTCTCCCGAAAGAAGCCCGGCCATACCTACCCAAAAAGCGTCCCTGGAGAACAGGCGTTTATAATTCTCTTTATCCACGGATGAAGCGAAAAACCCTATATTGTTATATTCCGATCCCGCGATAAGGTCTTTTAGAAGTTTTATAGAATCATCATATGCCGCGTGAAATCTTTTATCCTTCATATCCCGATATCCTCGTCCCAAAGTCCCGGACTTCTTTTGATGAACTTTTCCATCATAGATACGCATTCGTCGCTATCCATTACTTCTATCTTGACCCCTCTTGATCTCAAAAGTTCCTCTTCTCCTATGAACGTCCTGTTCTCCCCTATTACGATATGAGGTATTCCGTAAAGAAGTACCGCGCCCGCGCACATAGCGCACGGCGAAAGCGTTGTATAAAGAATACATTTTTTATAGACCGAACCCGGCTGACGTCCGGTGTTCTCCAAAGCGTCCATCTCTCCGTGCAGTATAACGCTCCCTTTCTGCACACGCCGGTTATGGCCGCGCCCTATGATCTTGCCGTTATGGACAAGGACAGCCCCGATAGGCACGCCTCCCTCATTCCCGCCTATTAACGCCTCTTCAATTGCGCTTTTCATGAATATATCCATAGTCTTCCCCTTTATATAGGATTATAACACATACATACTCCGGCCTCTATCCATAGTTAAGTATTAAGTTTTAAGTGAAATGGGCAGTTTAAAAGTTCAAGAGCAAGAAAGAGTGGGGATGTAGGGGCACGGCATGCCGTGCCCCTGGTATGGAAGGTCACGTCAAGACCCCCTCCCGTTAATTTATTTTACTCGTTTTTATTCATATATCCTCTCATTTAAGAGGGACAAAGAGAGATGGATGCTTCGACGGTGAATCAATCTGGTATTCGTAGGTCAGGGTTATACCTGCTACATTTTTCGATATTCGCCGGGCCTGCCTCGATCTACTATCGTGCATAGAAGATTACTTCCGCACATAGGGGCGCCGAGGGTTGCCTGCCGTACCATCTCTTCTTTGCCTCCTTATTTCATGATTTCATGCTTGTATTATACCGTTTGCATTATTGCCCACACAAACCCTGCCAACTCTCTCGCTACCGCGGTAACTGCTTTACGCGTACATTTACCTCTGCTTACTAACCGCCAATATTTATCATGTAACCGTCTCTGCGCCTTTTGCGCGATATCCCACGCCGCATCTAATCTGTGATCCGGTCTTTTTAACAACGCCGGCTTGTGCCGGTAATGCCATGCCGCCTCTATCAGCAACCGCCTTACTCTGACGTTCCCGGTTTTTGTTATTCCTAAAAACATCTGCTCTTCTCCGGAACTGCGTTCTCCGGGAACTAATCCTAAGTACGCCATTATCTCTCGTGGCCTGGCAAATCTCGTAAAATCTACCAGCTCTGTTATTAATCCCATCGCCGTTGTCTCTTTTACCCCACGCAACATCGTTAATCGTTCAACACGCGCTCCATATTTGTCGCCATGTGCCAACTCATAGATCTCTTTGTCTAACTTCTTTAACGCTTCCTCCTTGTATGCCAACAATAACATGTATTCATCAAATACACGCTGCTCTAACCCCTGTTCAAACTTCAGCCCTTTCAAATGTCGCCGGTGTTTTACTGTCCAGTTTGTCCCTTCTCTGTACGTCAAACCGCGCAATTGTAAAAACTTCAATAAATATTGTTTGGCGTTACGCACCTCTTTGCTCAATTGTTCTCTCAAACGCACTATCGAACGGCTCGCCTCCTTGATCTCCTCGGGAACATGTACCACTGTCAGCTCTCCACTTCGATAGTATCTAGCCAGTTTGCGCGCGTCTCGTTTATCAGTCTTGTTTTTGTCCCCACTTTTTTGCGGTATCAAACTCGGCGCTATCACTTCACACATGATCCCGATCCCTTTTAACCACCGATAAAATACATACCCGTTTCCACTTGCCTCGTAACACGCCTTTACATCATACTCCCTGCTTAACCGCTTATAAAATTTCTCAACGGCCATTCTTTCGTTCGGAATCCGCTTTTCGATGCAAGGTTCCTGCTCAGCGCCAACGTACACACTCATTGTTATTGATTCTTGGTGGACATCGTTCCCTACATATGCTATTGTTTTCATAAGGTCGTACCTCCTTTTTTTGATGACGCATTTTCATCAAATGTAGCTCTGTTCACACGCTTTCGCAAGTGAATAACCTACGATAGGGGTACGACCTACCTTCCATTGTATCTAC
>JBDRKO010000015.1:0-48473 GCA_043813915.1 Candidatus Omnitrophota bacterium | reverse complement strand
CTTGTTTTTGCGGGTCTTTTTGCGGTTTCATATGGTATTTTCGCCGGATTCGCTTATGTGGGTTCCATACTTTTCGAGAATATTGTTCGGAATAGATGGGTCGCTATGGTCCCGTCGGTATTTGTCATAGTTCTTATATTGCGTCCTCTCGAGTTGTTTCTTAGGAACACGACCGATAAGTATCTGTTCCAGAAAAAATATGATTACAGGGAGCTCTTAAGGGCGTTCACCGGCGAGGTGCTTATGGTGCTTGACCTGAAAAAACTTCTGGAGCTCACCGTGGATAAACTGGCGGAGATAGTGAAACTGGACAGCGCCTCGATACTGCTTTATGACGAGAACTCTAAACATTTCGAACCCGCGGCGATAACGGGTGGGAAAGCGTATTTTTTCACGCTGTCTTATGAAGACGAGATCGTCAGGCATATGCGCGCGTCCGGCAGGCATATTTTCGCGGAAGATCATTCGGATAAGGATATCGCGTCGGTCAGGTTCTCGAAAAAGATAAACGAACTCAGGGTGAAGCTCATGATACCGCTTATGCATCAGGATGATATGGCCGGGATATTGTGCCTGGGAGGGAAAAAATCCGACGAGAATTTCACGCAGGATGATGTGGACATACTTCTGTCATTGTCGAAAACGCTTTCCATCGCCATAATCAACGCGCGTCTTTTCGAGAAACTTTCGGAGGCGCAGGCGCAGGCGGCGCAGAGAGAGAAAATGGCCGTTATCGGGACGCTTTCGGCGGGGATAAACCACGAGATATGCAATCCTCTGGGGATCGCCAGAGGGCAATGCGAGATGTTCCTTTTGAACATGGCGGACGGTATATACAAAGATAAAAGCCCGGATGAGCTTCTGGAAAAAGCTCAGGACATAATGAACAAGGTCATACACGAAACGGACAGGGCCACGGTGATAACGCGTAAACTGTCTTCTTTCGCTAAACCGGCAAAGGGAGAAACGACGGACGATGTAGCGGTAGAGGATGAGCTGGAAGAGGTGATAGCTCTTGTCGAGCACGAGATGAAGATGGACAATATCGAGATACGGCGCGATATAAAACCCGGCCTCGAGCGCATTTACGGTGACCGCAAACAGATACAGGAGATACTTTTTAATATCATAAGGAACGCGGGCCAGGCGATAAAAAGCGGCGGCGAGATAACGGTAAGCGCGCGTAATGCCGGCAGAAAAGTGTATGTGGATATAAAAGATACCGGCGAAGGTATAAGCAAAAAGGACCTTAAGCAGATATTCGACCCGTTCTTCACGACAAAAGAACCGGGCAAAGGGACGGGCCTGGGCCTTTTTATCGTCAAACAGATAGTCGAACGTAACGAAGGCAGAATAAGCGTTGAGAGCGAGCAAGGCAAGGGGACGACGTTCAGCCTGGAATTCCGGGTCGCCGGCCAAGATGGAGAGGTTCGCCCATGAAAAAGATCAGCATATTGTCCATAGACGACGAAGCAAGCTTTCTCGGTATGATAAAACAGTATTTCGAACCCCGAGGATACGAAATAGACATCGCGTCGGAAGGCGCCGAAGGGCTTGAACTTATACGTAAGAAAACATATGATGTCGCTCTTTTGGACCTCAAAATGGGAGGTATGAACGGGGATGAGATAATGAGGTCGATAAAACGCGCGGCCCCCGCGACCCGGGTGATATTCATAACGGCGTTCAGTGATTCAGGGAAGACCCAGAAAAGGCTGACAGACGAAGGCGCTTACGCGTTCGTGGAGAAACCGGTCACCAGCCTTAAGGCGCTTGAAGAACTCGTGATGAAGGCCGCCGCGGACAAAGAACAGGAGGAAGTATGCTGAGGCTTTTGGTAGTCGATGATGAAAGAGATATATGCGATTTCGTGAAGAATTTTTTCAAAGAAAGGGATTTCGATGTCATCATGGCCTATAACGGTCAGGAAGCGCTGGAGAAGATAGAGGCCGAAGATCCCGATATCATACTCCTGGACATAAAAATGCCTGTCATGGGAGGCCTTGAGGTCTTAAAGGCGCTTCAGGGCAGAGGTAAGAAAGTGATCATGGTCACGGCCGTCGAGGACGGGGAAAAGGCCCGGGACGCGAAAAAATGGGGAGCGGTAGAATATATAACAAAACCGCTTATGCTGGAACAGCTGGAAAGGACCGTTATGACGGTAGCCGAACAGATAAAGATGGAAGGATGAGAGCATGATACCATACGAGGACAACTGGCATAAATTGCAGGACTGGACGCTCGAGAAAATAAAGAGCTGTGACGGGGCGCTGATACCCTTGGATAAGGACAGTATCATGAAGCGTCAGGAGCCCGAACTGGATTATCAGTTCTTTCTCGAAAGCGCGTCGAGAACGATGATACGTTTTAAAAAACCCGAACATCTTATACGTATGATAGTGCGCCTCATAGACGAGCAGGTCAAAGTAACGCACACGGCCATGCTGATGTATGACAATGTCCGGAAATGTTTTGCTCTTACCGACAGTAAAGGGGCGGAGGGAGTGAAAATACCCATAGGGTTCATTAAACTTACTTTCGAGAACCCGCTTATACGCCTTTTTAACGAAAGGCTGAATTTCAGGATATCGGATTCCGGGGCGGTGGAATATAAAGAGCTGCTGGATAAACTCAACCGGGACGAGGCGATAAAAAAGGATAAAGCGATGGCCGGGAACATAGAACTGGCCGTGAAACAGATGGAACTTCTGAAAGCGAATACCTGTATACCGATATATTACAAAAAAGACCTGATGGGTATATTCGTTCTGGGGAAGAAACTCTCGAACATCAAATTTTCCAGGCAGGAGATAAGTTTTTTCACGACATTGGCCAATGATGTCGCTATGGCGCTTTCGAACGCCCAGCTCATACAGGACCTGCAGGACAAGATATTCGAGGTGCACAGGCTGTATGAAAGGGAGCACAGCATATTCATACATACGTCCATATCACTTGCGGCGGCCATCGATGCCCGGGACCCGTATACTCACGGGCATACGGAACGGGTGACCCAATACGCTCTTTCTATAGCCGAAGAGCTCGAGGATATGCCCGAGGCCAAAGAATATAAGAATTTCAGGGAGACGCTGCATGTTGCCGCTTTGCTTCATGACGTAGGCAAGATAGGCGTGCCGGATAGTATACTGAACAAAAAAGGGTCGCTTACGGCAAAAGAATACGAGAAGGTAAAAGAACATTCGGTAACAGGCGCGGCCATATTGTATCCCATAAGAGAACTGGGGGATATCGCCGGCGAAGTGCGCGCCCATCATGAAAGGTATGACGGCAAAGGGTATCCGGACGGATTAAAGGGAGAGAAAATACCTTTTATCGCGCGCATCATATCCGTTGCGGATACGTTTGACGCGATAACCAGCGACAGGCCGTACCGCGAGAGGAAAATGGACGAGGTGGCCGTGCAGATAATAAAGGATAATTCAGGGACGCAGTTCGATCCGATAATCGTGAGCGCGTTCCTTTTGAAACACAGAAAAGGCAAGCTTCATACATAATAGGGTTTATGGGGTTTGTAGGGTTTCTGGAGTTTATCGGGTTAGATTGACCGATGCCCCATTCGTGACCCGTGCCTCGTGGCTCGAGAGAGATTGCTTCCCCCCGTCGCTTTGCTCCGCAAAGCGGAGCAGCGGGGGTCGCAATGACGGGAGAAAGTTGGCTGTCATTGTTCTTCCACATAACACTTAAAACTTAACACTTAAACCTTCTGACTTCTATCGTCTAGCAGAAGGGCTATTCTGAACTCCGATCCTTTCCCGGGAATGCTGGAAACGGAGATATTTCCCCCGTGTTTTTCTACGATACCGTGGACCACGCTGAGGCCCAAGCCCGTTCCCGCGTCTTTTTTCGTGAAGAACGGATCGAATATATGGGGCAGGTCCTTTTTCTCTATACCGCAGCCGGTGTCGGATATTTTTATGAGTATTCCCCCGGATGCCTCGTTCGCGGTTTCGACCGTTATTGTCCCGCCCGAAGGCATGGCGTCCAAAGCGTTCATAAAAAGGTTAAGGAATACCTGTTTCATTTTGCTCGCGTCTACTCTTGCATGAGGCAAGGGAGCATACCTTTTTACCGCACGTATACCTCGTTTAAGCAGATTTTCGCTCATAAGGTCCAAAGTCTCCTGCAGGAGTTTATTGACATCGGTATCCGCCAGGAGAAGGTCTTTGGGTTTTGAAAAGTCCAGGAGTTGTTTGACTATATAGTTTATCCTGTCAACTTCCTTGCCGACAATATCTTTGAATTTATCGCGGAAAACAGGATCGGCGCCTTTTTTATCAAGAAATTCGGTGAATGTTTTTATGGACGTGAGCGGGTTCTTTATCTCATGGGCCATGCCTGCGGCAAGCGTAGCAACGGCCTTTAGTTTTTCCGTATTTTGCACTTCCTCGCGCAACTTAATGTTCTCATCGTCTATTTGGTCTATTGTGCCGTGGAAGAAATATCTATCCATCATGCGTTGTATATAATTTTTAAGAGGGTGGAGCAGTAGAACCAATACAGTTATAGTGAGTATGGTTGCGGGTAGAGAACGGTAGCCGATCCATGCCTTAAAAATATTCTCTAGAATAAGAGCTATTACGATGTATGTTGCGGTAATAAAGGAGATAAGGATGGAATATATCAGTCCTTTTTTAATAACGATATTGATGTCCATCAAGTTGTGTTTCAAAATAGAGTAAGATATAGTCAGGGTATAAACAAAAATAAAGTTAATCGGGAAGGGACTGATATTAAGGTTGTATATGCCTCCAAAAGACGTTATTCCGCAAATAAAAGCTATAGAAGTGCTGATGAGGATGTATTTTATCTGATTCTTTTTTGAGAAAGGAGAGTGGTAAAGGCCTCGAATAAGCACATACTCGGCATATGCCGCGAAAAAGAAAAATTCCATGGTATATATTATGCAAAGTAACCCCGGACGTGGATAATAGGCAAATTCCTTCCAAGGTTCGATAAACGGAAAGAAGAAAGGAGAAAACGAAAAAAAAGATATGGTAATTGAGGCAATATACCCAAATTTAAGTATTTTATTATGGACTGGTTTCTCTTCGATAAAAGAAAGACAAAAATGCGTGAAAAAAATAGGAATAAAAAGCGCTGAAGTGTTGGATATGCGCGCAAAAGTAAGGCTTGTAGAATATCCAAAATCTATAGTGGTGAAGCCGATGAAAAATAAAGACCAGATACCCACAGCAATGCTTGTCAAAGACCAAGTTAGGTTTACAGTAGATCTGGGGTTCCTGATATAGACAAAAACTCCCAGAAGTATGCTGCTTATGCTAGTGAATCCAAGCATTATCTGGTATATCAGCATCTTATATCCTTCCGACTTTTTCTTTAACCTCCGCGCTTTCAAAAGGTTTGATAATATAATCCGAAGCGCCCAGCTTGATGGCTTTTGACGCGGTCTCTACGCTTTGATATCCCGTGACGATTATCACTTTCAGGTCCGGGGATATTTTGCGGACCTCCTCGAGTGTGTCTAGGCCGTCACGCGTAGGCATCTTTATGTCCAGGAGCAGGCAATCGAAAGAAGCGGACCTTATTTTGTCCAAGGCTTCGTCGCCGCTGGATGAAAAAGTGAGCATATGATCGTCCTCGAGTATCAGTTTAAGGGATTCGCGTACGCCTTCTTCGTCATCGCATATTAGAATTCTTTTCTTCATTTTAGCGCCTCCTTGGTCGTGAACGTTTTAAAGTCGAAAGTCTAAAAGTCATGAACAGTAACAAGTCGCATAGCGCATAGAGCATGGCGCATAGCTTTATATTGAATGATGCTACATTCGTAGTTCGTGAAACGTGAAAATAAAAACATATTCTGGGGACATCTTGAGAGGCAGGTTTACACTTCCTGGGAAAGGTGTCCCCAGCACTTGCTTCCCCAAACTCCAAACTATTTACCCAGATCTCTCCACTCTCTTCGTTCGTTCGGGATGACAAAAAAATACACCATTTTCACGCTCTTCAACTCGATAAACTCAAGAAACCCCATAAACTCTACAAACTCTAAAGTGCCGGCGGAGAGATCACGCATATGGCTTCGGCCGGGGTCTTCCCGCTGTTCTTGAAATAATGGGGTAAAGAAGCGTCAAAATACAGGCTGTCCCCGGGTTTTAAGGAATATTTGTTTTTGCCCGCTACGGCCTCAAAAACACCTTTTATGACGTATACGAATTTTTCTATACCCGGCGGATTCTGTTCTTTCTGCGTCTCTCCGCCCGGGGCTATCTTCATCATCAGGGGCATTATCTTTTTATCGAGCGTCTTTGAGACCAGAAGTTCATATGTCGCTTGTTTGGCATGGACGAAATGTTCCGTCCGGCCCTCCTTAGGTATGGATTCGGATGTTTTTGTGTCCTCTTCAAGCTCACGGTAAAGCTCCGCTATGGAGACGCCCAGGACCTTGCATATGCTTAAATGGGACTTTATCGTTCCCGGCATCTTGTCGTTCTCCATTCTGCTGAGGGTTGCCAAAGCGACACCGCTTTTTTCGGAAAGTTCTTCAAGCGTGATATCCTTTTTTTTTCTGAGCTCGCGCAATCTTTTACCTATTTTCATTTTGCCTCCGTTAGGGTTCCTGGGTTTATAGAGTTTGTGATGTTTCGTTCCGCTCAGCCTTCGGCTGATGCTCACGGCCCCTGTAAGTGTATCTAAAGAAGAAAAACACGGTGTGTGGAGTTTATTGGGTTATATTGACGGATACTCTAATATCGCTTGGATAGAATACTCGGCCTCGGAACCCTAAAACCCCCATATATCACAATTTTCAATTGTTGATTGTTAAGCATATAATACTTTATTTTTTGCTAAAAATCAAATAAAATTTGAAGCTATTCATGAAAACTGAAAGAACATACTGGGAATACCTCTTAAGTCCGCAAACGCTGGCCCCGTATGCGCAGTAAATAGAGAAGCAGTCAATATAAAGCTATGCTCTGTGCCCTATGCCCTTATTCCCATTAACAGTAGAGCTACAGTCGATCTTACGCTATACGCCATACTCTATACGAAACAAACCCCACAAACTCTAAAAATCCATACAGTGCACAAAGAATAAATTTGTTAGTAGTTTTTTTCATTCTAAAAACCAAACATCAGTTTACACCGAAGAACAACAAGAAATTGACGTTAAGAAGGAAAAAGGAAGGCGGATATTCAATGGCCTAACTAGCTGTTGAATGCTATAATATGCCATCCAAATGTAAGGAGGACAAAAAGCATGCACATTTTTAACACGAAAATGGCAGGGTCTAAGGCGATTGTAATGGGTCTTGTCTGTCTGTTTATGACCAACAATGTTTCATTTTCCCAGGGATATAACCTTATATACCGGAATACTCACACGCTTGCCCCGTATCTTATAAACGGTCCTCTTGTGCATATAGAGGAAATAAATGGAGTACTTAAGGTTGTTGAAAGCGAAGATGAGATAAAACAAGAGCATATGGGGTTTAGAGAAGCCGCTGGATTCTATTATCTAAGCGGCGTAATAGCGGATAAACTCGAAGCTCATGCTGAAAACTTGAACGATCTAAGCGAGGATGAATTGAAGGCGAGTATTGAAGAGGATGTCAATGCTTCTAATATGACAACCGGGCGATTTATATGGAAGAAATTATATAAGCAGGGAAATACTTTTTGTATGCCATATGACAGCGGCATATTGGGTGATAAACGAAAATTGATAGCCCGATATTTTCTGCCCGACCAAGATCCTCCTGAAGCAAGAGGGGAAATATACCTGTCGTTCGGCAAGGCAGGGATTATATTCGAAATAATTGATCCAGAAAAACCTTCTCCTGAGAAAATAACAAAGAAAAAGAGGCCTGATGGATCGCCGTATCAGATCTATCGATTCCTTCTGCAAGAGGCAAAGGATAGAACATGGGTCACTCCCGAAGACATAAAGCCGAAAACAGAGGGAAGAGACGCGGACAAGACTCTTACGGTAAGGACGATAGCGAAGGACCTGAATGTTCTTACATATCTTGGGCTTGCCGAAAAAAAGGGGAAAGGCAGGGATGCCGAATATAAACCAGTAAAGCTTACACGATATAAGTGGATCATAGCCAAGCCGATATTAGAGGGTCTAGGAGATGATCCCCGGAAGCCTGCAATAGAGAAAGCAAAAGAACGGCTTGGTCTTTTATTCAGGTCTTTTGATGAGCTCACTAACGTAGCGAAGAATTTATTAAATGTGCAGCGTGATCTGTATGATAATCTCGCTAAAGGAGATCCGGAACTTTATTTAGAAAAGGTTAAAGAAGTTTTCGGAGATCCGAAAAAAAATGAAAAGGGAAGCGCAGAAAAGGAGATGGAAAAGGGAAGAACGCTTAGGGCCCTGATCCGCGAACATCTCGCGCCAAAAGAAATTCTTTTGCGCAACAAAGGTCTGGAAGCCCTGGAGATGGGGATAGTTGACGCTATGAAAGAAAAAGCTCATGTTGTCGTAAATATATTAGGGCGGCCCGGAGCGGGAAAAACGACTATATCGAATGTTATCGGTTCAGGTATTGACGATATTTCTTCCGAAGAAACAATGATAATACATTCCGATCAGTTCGGGGACAATGTAAAGATCATGAATATGCTGATCGAAAATAAAGGTATTCTAAACAAACCATTGCTCTCTCTCTCCGAAAAAGAGTTCAATTTATTGGGGGTTGTTGCCAAGGAGATATACATGCCGTGGCCTGCGGCAAGGCGAGGGGGATATTCTTTTCTGAATTATTACAGAAAATTCAGAAAACGGCTGGAAGGTTTCGGGACCACGGATACGGTAAGAAAAAAGGAACTCTGGGAAATGGACCATGTGCATACAGCGTTAATAGACCTCTCGGATCCGGAACTTGAATCTGTCAGAAAACTTGCCGTCAGTAACGGTATCGCATTGCGTCTTTTTGAAGAAAATATGGACAAATCTTTATGGGAGATCTTTAGAGAAGTAGAGTGCGGTGAATTCTTAGGATCCGTAAAAGACGATAAGGCCGCACTCGATCCCGTGAAACTCTTCATTGTTGAGGGCACGTTCTCATGTCAGGGACATAAATTGTTCGATCCCGAACCGGAAAGACTCAAGTCCGATATAAGCGTATTTATCGAGGTTGATGAAGAAACAAGGGAACTGAGGATCAAGCAGCGCGCGGAAGAGGGGTGGGAAATGGACGTCCTTGATATGCCGCCAAACGATATAATCTACTCCCCCACAGTGGATATGCTGCGTGAGTCGGCTGATATAGTGATCGACAATAATCAGGAAACAAACGAGTACCAGATAGTGAAGATGGCAGGCATAAAAACACAGTTCGGGATAACCACAGAAACCGCTAAACATCTTCTCACCCGTGAATTTATCCAGGGTCTTAAGGGGACGGATGTATTCGTTCTTCCTTCAGAGCTTTTTCGCGGGGGAAGGAACTATGCGGATATTGAGTTTGTGATCTATTTTAATACTTTCCTGAAACAAGGTATGCGCGTTACTCTTGTGGGGACGCCTGAACAGCTTGAAAACTTCAAGATATATATGGGAAACTCATTATTCAATCCGGACGAGTCCAGCGAACGGGTCCGGTCTTATGATGAGGACCTGCGGAAGTTTTTTAAGACAACGACAGAGCTTTATGCGCTTAAGGATAAATCCGGAAAGATATTGAGTCTTGAAAATTATATAGATTTCGTGCCTTTTGAAAACGGGGAAGCAATGATCGGGAAAGAGGATAGAAAGATAAAGATCAATATGCTGAAACTAAACAAATTTTCTATTGTTGAAATAGGCAGGGAAACAGAACCGGTTACGGTCGAACTTGATTATCGCGCGCCTTCGGTTGCGATGCCGCCTATAAGCGAGAGATTTAAAAAGGCCCTTACTGAAGCGCCCGAGCAGCGGTTCGCGATAACAACGCTCGGGACAAGCCATGGTTTCGATGTGGCGGGAGATTATACGAACTTCATAGTATGGCTTGAAGGAGAAGGGATACTTGTAGACCCGTCACCTCAAGCACTTGAATATATCGACAGGCTCGGGATCGATGAGGATCTGATACCGTATGTCTTCCTTACTCATACACATGCAGATCATGACAGCGGGACATTGCGTAAAATTTTAAAGAAAAGGCGTATTAAATTGATAGCGACAAAACCAGTTTTTGACAGTTTTATTGAAAAAACCAGAGTTCTTGTCGGTTCGGATTCTGATGCGACGAGGTGGGTTGAGCATATAGAAGTAAAGTCCGGTCGCGGAAATGAATTTGAACTGGAGCTATCCAACGGAGCATACGCGACGATCGCCGTAAGGTGGAACTTACATTCAATACCTACCAATGGATTAAAGATAACTTATGGTGATTATGTCTTTGGATATTCAGGTGACATAGAATATGATAAGGAAAAAATACAGGGACTTTTAAAGGACGGTAAGATCACTGAAGAACAGGCGCATGATCTCTTGTTTTTCTTTTGGGATGCAAACGGGAAGCCTAAAGTCGACCTGCTTTTCCATGAGGCAGGGATGAAGCCTCTACATACCCCTATTGCGAATATTGGTGAGTTTCCGTCTGCGGTCAGAGAAGTTACCAGGCTTGTTCATATTGCCGACAAGGATGTTCCCGAAGACGCCGTTGTCAAAAAAGCAAAAGGTTTCGAGACTTTTGTATTGATTGAATCGGACGAACAGTCCCGTTTGCGCTCGATCTTAAAGCCTATAGATATAGCGGCGATGTATATTGCCAATTTAACACCGTCTAAAAAGGCGGAAATATATGAAAAAGGGACGATCAAAGAATTCAAAAAAGGTGATCTCATCGTCCACGAAGGAGATGAAGTCGATGATGCTTCTGAATTCTACATCATTCTTTCGGGTAGATGTGAAGTGCAGACAGCGGACCAGCCGAGGCTTATTGCGGGTGATTGTATAGGAGATTGGGCTTTTGAGACAAACAAAGTGCGGTCAGCTTCGGTTATTGCGGAAAGCGATGTTACGGTAATTGCTTTAAACCGGGTCCAATACGACAGTATTATCAAAAGCGAGGAGTCTACCAGGGAAGTTAAGCTTATTAAAAAGAATATTGGCCTTATCCAGGCCTGGGTAAGGCATACATCCGAAGAGGAGATATACTCTCTTTCTTCGTATAGTATGAAGCATTTATCCGTCAAGCTTCAGCGCAGGAAGTATAAAAAGGGAGAAATTATTATTAAACAGGGAGAAAAAGGTGAAGAATTTTTTATAATCGATTCCGGATCTGTAACCGTATATGATGAAAGCGTAAGCCCCGTAAAGCGGAAAGCCACTTTTGGCGGGAAGGGAAGATATTTCGGCGAAACAGCGTTTCTTAGTGAAGATAATAATCTGAGAAATGCGACAGTTGTGGCAGAAACTGATCTTGATGTAGCGGTTATGAGCAAAGAAGATTTCGACAAAGTGCTTCATGACTATCCCGGTCTTCATTATGCTCTTAAAAAATACAGCGATAAACGAAAGAACGCATGGAGAGAAGAAGTTCCGCCTATTACAAAGAAAAGGGAAGAAAAGGTTTCCCGGGATTTTGTTAAGGATATCTATAAGAGAATACGCGCAATAGAAACAGGGAGACAAGGTGAGAAGATAGTCATAGGTATTGATACAAGCTGGATACCCAAAGTGCAGGGCAGTCTGCAGTCCTTGTTAAGTGAGATATACGGGCTTAGGGATATTGATCCTGAAAGGATAATTATCGTAAGGGGCAATAACGGAAGAGAGCTTGCGCGGGATATTATGAAAGAAATAGAAGATCATCCCGAGAGTAATGCGCCTAATGTTATTGTTTTTGGAAAGGCAAGTGATATACGTTTCGGAGAGTTCAGAGAACTAGAAAGCAGTAAGGCCGAGCGAAAGGCTTTGCTTGTGGGTATAGACCCGAAAAATCTCATGGAAGAGGTTCCGGCCGGCAAAGCCAATTATATACGTGTGATCGAGATGATTAAGGCAGCACTTGAACTTGCCAATATGGACGAAGAACCGGACACCATGAGCATTCCCGGCATGGAGAATGCGTATCGGATCGGTCCGAGGAGGTGGCTTTTTATTCCAAAAGCCGAACACCTGCCTATTGAAAGAATAAATGAGCTGTATGAAGCACAGCTGACAGCGATGAAGGACGCGTAGCGTTATAGAGTCAGGGGCAAGATATAAAGTATGGAGGATTGAAATGAAAAAGAGATATCGTATAGTATCGCTATTTGTCCTGGCATGTTTTTTTGCTAATACAGTGGCTTACGGTAATGCTGTCAATTGTGCCGCGGGATACTGTTCTAACCAGGCTAATCTCGCTCCGGCCTTGATGTGCGGTGACCTTTCGGGTATTGCAGGTAAGGATGTAGGTAGAATAAGGGCATATCTCCTAGCGCAATTAATGGGTCTGGAATATTATAATGCAGCTGGTATACAGATATATGAAGAAGAGGTGTCTGTGCGGGAAGGAATGCGCGTAAAGTGCAGAATTAGCGATGATCTCGGACCCAGGACATATTATGCTGTATATTCTCCTGCATCCGATGAGGAGGATGAGTTCTTGATCAAAGGTATCTATACGGAAAAAGAATTCGATGAGTTCGCTCAGCTAACCGGTACGCTGCCCAAAAGGCCGATAGAAGATGAAAAAATGATCGACAGATATGTCGAGCACGAAGAAGGTTTGGATTATATCCTCAACTATGCCCATGAAAATAACTTTGCGAAAAAGCCGTTGAGATCCGTATTTGATTATAGAGGTACGGTTCTTGGCCTGTTTAAAAAACTGAACCTTGAAGTAATTACGCCCAAGGGTGTCATACCTATAGAGGATCGAGATTTTTTCCTGGTTAATTTAGTTAAGATCCCCGATAGTTTGCCCGATAAAAAATTCATGGTAACTGTAGTTGATCTAGAGGGGAGAGAATATAAAACGTCCTTTTTTGCGCATTCAAGCAATAGATCGGTGCATGTTATTCTTACCAGTTTTCAGTTCGAGGGACTTGTTTCTGAAAATGGGCCAGAAAACGATAAATTTTTTTTTATATCACAAGAGAATACGCAAACGGCAATAAAACATATAAAAAAGCGTCTTGTTCATGAGATCGGTGTCATGCTGGGGTTCCCGGTGCTAGGTAAGGAGCTGGGGGAGAAGCATGGCTTAAGCTCGACCGATAATATTTTAGATGTACGGATGAAAGAGCTTTCTGAGAATAAAAAACTTAAAAAATTAACCGTAAAAGCCGTTGATCTTGACACAAACCTCCGGACGCGTGATCACGCGGTGGGTGAAGAGAATGCAACGGGCAGAAAAAAAATCGATGAGCGGGTTACCAGAGAGAAAGACTTAGAGTTCGTGTCCGACTACGCTCGGAGAAAGGGCCTTGTGAAGAGACCTTTGGAATCAGTGTTCAACTATAAACAGAAGATCCTGGAGCTCTGTAAGCTACTCAGCCTTAAAGTGGTTACGCCCGATGATCTTATTCCCATCGAAGACAGAGATTTTTTTCTTATCGATGAAGATGAAATAATGAATACGCTAGGGAAAGAGCATGATGTAAAATTCGCGAAAAAAGTTATCAACGAGCAAACCGGGGAAACATACGAAATTCCTTATTTCGCGCATTCAAATAACAGTGCGGTAAATATTGTTTTTCCTTCTCTCTGGATCAAAGCGCTTACGATGGAAGAAAATGATCTGAAAAAAGAACCGGAATGGAAGGAAGCTATCGGCAGTACGGAAAAATTAAAAGATATCAGGAACGGAGCAAAGGTCAGTATAGAATATTTTATTGTTTGTGAAATAGGCGAGATGTTGGGATTTCCGATGAAAGGATACGGCCGCTTGGGTTCTAACGCCGTGTATGAAAGGTATGTTGATTCCCAGTGTAATAAGAAACTCGAAACGTTAAACGCGACCGTTGTAGAGCTCGGTATGGACCTTCCGACGCGTGATCACGCGCCGGATGAAGAAACGGTAAACATACAGGACAATGAGGCAAGCGAAGACGATATTGTCAAAGCGATGATAGATGTAGGTATTATGCTTGTTAATAAAAACGCGGATCTGGCGATTCCGCTGAAAAGAAGGTTAAGTGAGGAGGGCGTGTCGCCTATCGAGAAAACCATGATCAATGTAGGTATTATGCTTGTTGATAAAGACCCGGACGGATCTTATGCGGGGACATTGAATGAAAGACTAAGAAAAGGAGACCTGTCACGCATTGAAGAGATCCTGATAGAGGTTGGGTTTATGCTTGCTGATAAAGACCCGGACGGATATTATGCGGGAACATTGAAGGAAAGGCTAAGAAAAGGAGACCTGTTACGTATCGAAGAAATCCTGATCAAAGTTGGGTTTATGCTTGCTGATAAAGACCCGGACGGATATTATGCGGTAACTTTATTTAAAATGCTAAGTAAGGGAGATCTGTCCAGCATTGAAGAGATCCTAATCATGGTCGGCATGATGCTTGTTAATAAAAACACGGATCTGGCGATTCCATTGCGTAGAGTTTTGGCTGATATCGAAAAGAGAAAAGAAATGGTTGTTATTGCCAGTGAAATCGGTGATCGGATCGCACGGCCGGTACAGAATTATACGCTGTTCGTCGCTCATAACTTGTATAAAGACGACAGGGAATATACAGCGGAGAAAGATAACCTCCGCTGTCGGTTTGGTATTGAGCGGATATCGACGGATAAGACGGAAGAGGTAGTGAATAACATACTCGAACAAATAAAGGTTAAAGGGCTCGATCCGAACAATGTTATAGTTCAACTGCCGGCGGAGTTCAAAAGTTCCGGATGCCTAAATGATCTGCACAGACTTACTGATGAGGGAAAAGGCATAAAATTCATGATAATAGATACGGATGGTCTGAAATATGCGAAAAAAAGCAGTAGCTATCGAAAAAATATATATTCCATGATGCTTCTTGCGAGAAATATAGACAAAAATACCACTAAAGATTCCGGGTTGTACAGGCTTTTGAGTTATTTTATCGGTATCCACCTTGGGGATGTCGCCGGCAAGGAGGCTTTGCTGGAAAACTACATGGAAGCTCTTATGAGCTACAAGATCGTAGCCATAATTCATACTGTACTTTCCTGGATGCCTATTGAGAGAAAAGAAGCTCCGGACCCGGCCATTGTTTCTGCGGCCCTTATATCCGCGTAAAATCCGCAAACACTATAAAATCCCTAAAAGACAAGGCGAACCCGCAATTGGGGCGTAAATCGCTGCGCCATCAACCAGGATCTCCGCTGGTTATTTTGAACTCCATAAACCGCGCAAACTCAATAAACCCGATAACCCCATGCGTCTTGTTCAAACAGGGCCTATGTGTTACAATTACACCCATGAGCAGAGAGCATATAATAATAAAAGGCGCTAGCGAGCACAATCTCAAGCGGATCAACGTCACTATACCCCGTAATTCGTTATGCGTGGTTACCGGACTTTCGGGGTCGGGTAAGTCGTCTTTGGCGTTCGACACTATCTATGCCGAAGGGCAGCGCCGTTATGTGGAATCATTGTCGAGTTATGCCAGGCAGTTCATAGAACAGCTGCAGAAACCCCATGTGGATCACATAGAAGGACTGTCACCTACCATAAGTATAGAACAGCGAGTGGGCGGTCAGAATCCTCGGTCGACCGTCGGGACACAGACAGAATTATATGATTATCTCAGGGTCCTCTTCGCGCGGGTAGGTGAACAGCATTGTCCGGAGTGCGGGAAGAGAATAACCGGGCAGAGCCCGCAGAACATAGTCGAGATACTGATGTCCATGCCCGAGAAAAAAAAGACGGTCATACTGGCGCCTTTGGTCTCGGGCAGAAAGGGCGAACACACGGAGATAATGAAGAACGCCCGTAAGGACGGCTTTATCCGTATCCGGGTTGACGGAGAGATCCTCGACATCAGCGGCCGTGTTCCGGAGCTGAACAAAAAAGTAAAACATTCCATAGAGGCGGTCGTTGACAGGATAACGGTAAAAGCGGGATCAAAGAAACGTCTTACCGACTCTGTCGAGACCGCTCTTCGGGCCGGAGGAGGCATAGTCGTTGTATCTTCCGAGACCGAAAAAGAGAAAGATATATTGTTCAGCGAGCATAACGCGTGCGTAGATTGCGGCGTTAGTTTCGAGAAGCTTGCGCCCAGGAATTTCTCGTTCAACAGCCCTTACGGAGCATGTCCCGGATGCAACGGCCTGGGAAACAAAATGGAGATCGATCCCGATCTTCTTATCCCGGACGCTTCCCAGCCCGCGATCAAAGCCGTTCTCCCTTGGAAAAGAGGCGGCAAAGGGGCGGTTCTGCATTTCCGGCGGAAACTGAGACATTTGGCCAGATATCACGGGTTCGACCATGACGCGCCTTTCGAGAAACTCACCCGCGCGCAGAAGAACATGATACTTTACGGGGACGGCGATTCAGGGTTCGAAGGGGTGATCCCTAATCTTGAAAGGCGTTTCCGGGATACGGAAAGCGATTTTATGAAGGAAATGATAGGGTCGTTCATGTCCGTCCAGCCCTGCCTTGAATGCAAAGGCGAGCGGCTCAGCAAAGAATCGCGCAGTGTGCTTATAGACGGCAGGAACATCGCAGAGGTAACCCATATGTCCATATCGGACGCGAAAATATTTTTTTCATCGCTAACCCTAGACGAAATGAGAAAAAAGATAGCGGAAGACGCCGTGAAGGAAATAAGGGCGCGTCTGGATTTTCTGATGAACGTAGGGTTGGGATATCTCGCTCTGGACAGAAAGAGCAATACCCTCTCAGGGGGGGAAGACCAGAGGATAAGGCTGGCAACGCAGATAGGGTCCGCGCTTGTGGGGGTGCTGTATGTGCTTGACGAGCCCAGTATAGGGCTTCATCAGAAAGACAACGAGAAACTTTTAGATACACTCCTTGCTCTGAAAGACCTGGGCAACACCCTGGTGGTTGTGGAGCATGACGAGGCGACTATCAGGAAGGCCGATCATATCATAGACCTGGGCCCGGGTGCCGGAAAACACGGCGGACGGGTAATAGCGGAAGGCACGCTGCGGGATATACTGGACAGCAAAGAGTCTCTTACGGGAAAGTATCTGCGAGGCGATCTTAAAATAGAAGTGCCGGAAAAAAGAAGAGGCCCTTGCAAAGGGAAATACCTGGAGATCCTGGGAGCGACGGAAAACAACCTTAAGAACATAGACGTAAAGATACCTCTCGGTCTCTTCAACTGCGTTACGGGTGTATCAGGATCGGGTAAGAGCACTCTTGTCAGCGAGATACTGCATAAAGCCCTTTCCAGAAAACTTTATGGGTCAAAAGAAAGACCGGGAAAACATAAAAACATAAAAGGTATGCAGTTGGTGGATAAAGTGATAGTGATAGACCAGTCTCCCATCGGCCGGACACCCAGGTCAAACCCGGCCACGTATACCGGCGCGTTCGATCCCATCAGAAAGCTGTTCAGCTCTATTCCGGAAGCCCGGATGAGAGGGTATAAGGCGGGAAGGTTCAGTTTTAATGTCAAGGGAGGCAGATGTGAAGCCTGCCAGGGAGGAGGGGTCAAGAAGATCGAGATGCATTTTCTCCCTGATGTATATGTCACCTGCCGTGATTGCGGAGGTAAAAGGTTCAATGAGCAGACCCTGGAAGTGCGTTACAAGGGGCTGAATATATCCGAAGTGCTTGAACTCAGCATAGAGGAAGCCTTGAAAATATTCGGGAACATACCCTCTGTCAGCGCCAAGATGCAGACCTTATATGATGTCGGGCTCGGATATGTGAAACTGGGACAGCCTGCCACTACTTTGTCCGGGGGTGAAGCGCAGAGGATCAAACTATCCTCGGAACTTTCCAAAACAGCGACGGGGAAGACCCTTTATATACTGGACGAACCGACTACCGGCCTGCATTTCGCGGATATACACAAACTGCTCGACGTTCTTCACCGGCTGGTCTCCAGCGGGAATACCGTTCTGGTGATAGAACATAACCTTGATGTCGTTAAATCGGCGGATCATATCATCGATCTAGGGCCCGAAGGCGGGGATAGAGGCGGAGAGCTCATCGCCTGCGGTCCGCCCGAGGAAATAGCCGGATCAAAAGCCTCTCACACCGGCGCGTATTTACATGAAATGCTCTCGGGCAAAAAGAAGTGACCGGCCGCGGACGGGTTTTTTTTTTGTAAGATAACGAACGGCGCGAAAAGGAGACGAAACCGTCCGCGTGCGGCGGGCGGTAAACAAAAGGCGGTAAACAAAAGGCTGTAAACAAAAGGCTTGAAGGGAAAGGCCTGATTTGTTAGCATATTCAGTTATATGGCTATGATAAATAAAGCTTTTATTCACATTTTTCTGATAGCGGCCGTTGTTGTCTTTGCCTGCGGGGTATTCTCCTATGCCGGCGAGGATATCTCGAGCTCTGAACTTGATTTTGCCAGAAAGGCCGTAAATGACGGATTTTTTGATCTGGCGGAGAATAAACTTAACTCTCTTCTGCTTGCGGGTGTGGAGAAGGAGATAGAGGGTGAGATACATCTGCTCTTAGGTAAGATCTCCTACGAGAAGAACGTACCGTTAAAAGCTCTGGCCGAGTTCTCGGTAGTCGCGGAAAGGTTTTCCGGGACCGGTCTTGCCGCACGCGCTTTATACTGGATAGCGGAGACATACTTTAAAGAAAATGATTTTAAACAGGCGCTGGCGTCTTACCAAAAGGTAGTAGAAGGATATCCGTCCGATGAATATGTGCCGTATTCCAGATATTCGCAGGCATGGTGCTATGAACATATCGGAGAGGACGAAATGGCCGTCGAGGCCTTCCGTGATGTAGCGGACACGTATCCCGCGCATAAACTGGCCATAGAGGCCAGGTACAAAGCCGCGGAGATCCTGTACCGTGAAAAACGGTATGAGGAAGCGGAAGAGGAATTGAAAAAGTTTTCAGAGAAATATCCCGTAAGCGAACGGATATTTGACGTGTATTACATGCTGGGGGATTGTTATTACAGGACAGGTGAGGACGAAAAAGCTATAGTTAACCTAAAAAGCGCGGTAGGCAGCAATAACGAGGGTTCGAAAGCCCTGGCTGAATTCAAGTTGGGAAAGGTATATCTTAAAAAAGGGGAAACGGACAGTTCTTATGAATGGTTCGCCCGAGCCGCGGAAGCTTCGCACGCTTCTAAGGTGAAGAACGCGTCTGTAATGGAAATGGCGCGTATACAGATCAATAAAGGCGAAAAGGAAAAAGCCGCCTTGGAGTACAGAAAAATAATAAGTTCTTCCGGACAGGACGAATGGACGGATGACGCGTATTACTGGCTGGGAGAGCTGCTTTATTCGTCGGGGGATATGGACGGCGTGATAAATGTGTATACGGAGGCTTTGAACAGGTTCCCTAACGGAGAGTTTGCCGCGCGCATGCATTATGACCTGGGATGGGCGT
Source organism: Candidatus Omnitrophota bacterium (assembly GCA_043813915.1). GTDB lineage: Bacteria > Omnitrophota > Gorgyraeia > Tantalellales > Tantalellaceae > Aadella. The sequence continues at coordinate 29,028 of JBDRKO010000015.1, read as the reverse complement.
ATCAGGCGGCCGGGGATGAAGACAGCGCGCTTAGAGAGTTCGATATGACCGTTGAGGTTTCGGATAACGCGGATATGGTGTCAAACGCTCTATGCAGTATAGCCGATATCCTGCAGCGGACTGGGCGGCATGACCAGGCCATAGATATCTATGACCGCGTACTCAGAGAATTCCCTTACAGCGTTCTTGCGGATCAGGCTCAATACGAGGTGGGGGCCATACTTAAACAGACAGGGCGTAGTGACGCGGCGATACTTGCCTTTAGGTCTCTTATAGTGAATTTTCCGCGGACCAGGCTTTTAGACAAGGCGTTGTATCAGCTTGTACTTCTTTATTCAGAAAAAGGCGATTATATGAGCGCGGTCATTCATTCGGACCGTCTTACAGAGGAAGTTCCGGACAGCAGATTAAAGAGCGAAGCGGTGCTCAGTAAGGCGCATGCGCTCTACAATCTGGGCCAGTATGATGACGCACTAGGGATATATTCCGGGGTGATATCCGAGACGAAGGATGAGGACACCGTGCTCCGCTCTAAATATCATATGGGATGGACGTACTACAAAATGGGGAAAGATAAAAAAGCGCTGGACATCTTTCAGCAGATACTGGGCGGGAAGAAAGAGAACAGATTCACTCCGGGCATTAAACTGTGGTTCGGGGAATATTATTACGGCAAAAGGGAATTCGGCAAGGCGATAGAGTATTTCCGGGATGTGACCGAGAATTACGCCCATACACGGTTCTCGCAGGACGCGTCATATTGGATGGGATGGGCCTTGTACGACAACAATATGCCGGAAGAAAGCGTTCTTCAGTTCGAGAAAATAATCAAGGGCCAGCCTCAGAGCGAATGGACGCCTCAAGCGATATTGGCGCTGGGTGATGTACATAAAAGGAAAGGGGATGACGCCAAAGCCATAAAGCAGTACGAAGAGTTGATAAAAAAGTATCCAGACAGTTCGATAACGAATATCGCGAACAACCGCATAGGGACGATATTGAAGACGCAGGAAAATTATGATCTGGCGGTAGAATATCTCAAGATAGCACTGACAGGTGAGAATTCGGAGACGAACGCTCAGATACAGTTCGACATAGCGGAATGTTACGAGAGATCGGGGAGAGAAGAAGAAGCCGTTACGGAATACCTTAAAACGGAATATAAATACCCACGGGGAGAGTTTTGGGTCACGAGGTCGCAATTCAGATGCGCGGAACTGCTCGAGAAACACGGAGATGTTGAAAGGGCGCTGCGTTTGTATAGAAGATTATCTGAAAAGGAAGGGCGTGAAGCGGAAGTCGCCAGAGTGAAAGTACAGCTTCTGGTGAAGGAGGATTAGAAGACAGAGGTCAGAAGGTCAGTTGGTAGAGGACAAAAGAAGTGTCAGAGTGTCAAAGTGTCAGAAAGGAACGAAGGAAGAAGAACGAGGGATGAAAACCGACGTGTAAGGTAAGAAGTGAAAATAAAAATGCTAACCTGGTTAAGAGCCGCTAGGTTAGCATGAAACCAGATCATTTACCTAGCAGGGTTAACCAGGTTAGACGGCTCTATACAAGTTTATAGTCTGCGGTCTTCGGCAGGTATATATGAAAAAAGACCCTTCAAATGCGCCTGTTCGTTGCATTCTCAGGGTTAATTTTCATTTCATGAAAATTAAGGAGGAAACATGTGGGAAATGGTCATAAAGGGCGGACCTTTGATGATACTGATAATCATGTGCTCGGTCATCGCTTTTACCGTGACGCTCGAGAGGATATGGCATCTAAGGCGCGCTAAAATAAACACCGCGGAGTTCATGGAAGAGATATCAGAGACGCTGCGGAGGAATAAAATAACGGAAGCGATAGACAGATGCAACGTTATGCCGGGACCTATCGCTCAGATACTGAAAGCGGGTATACTGAAGCATGACAGATCAAGGGCCGAGATAAAAGAGGCTATAGAGGACGCGGGCCTGCATGAAGTCCCGCGTCTGGAAAAGAACCTGGGTGTGCTGGCCACCATAGCGCATATAGCGCCTCTTTTAGGACTGCTGGGCACCGTAGCGGGTATGATACGGGCGTTCCAAGTGATAGAGCAGAAGGCAGTAGCTTTAATGCCCGTGAACCCCGGAGATCTGGCGGGGGGTATATGGGAGGCCCTTATAACGACCGTAGCCGGTCTGGCTGTCGCGATCCCGACCTATGTGGCCTATAACTTTTTAGTGAGTAAAGTGGACGGGTTCGTGCTCGAAATGGAAAAGAGCGCGACGGACCTGGTCAACATACTCGGAACAAAAAGGGAAGAAGATGAGGTTTAAAAGAAAGGTCTTTTTGGAAAAAGGAAGGCTGGATATAGCGCCTCTTATAGACGTTGTCTTCCTCCTGTTGATATTTTTCATGCTTACATCCAGTTTTATATTCCAGCCCGGGATAAGGGTGAACCTGCCCAAAGCCGTTACAAGCGAGGTGCTGCACAAAAAGCTGCTCATCGTAACGGTTAACGAGAAAAATGAGGTCTTTATAAACGAAAGACCTTTGAGTTCCGAAGAACTTTTTTCCAGAATAACGGTGGCGGCCAAAGACGGGCAGCCTCTTCTGATACGCGCGGATAAAAAAGCGGACCTGGGGAAGATAATAGAGGTATGGGATATGTGCCGACAGCTCGATGTACAGCAGATAAATATAGCCACTACACAATGAAGCACAGGTTTTTTTAAGGGTCGACAATGATCAACAGAGAGATCGGCATAGCTTTTTTGATAGCGTTGAGCCTGCATGTCATGGCGATGTCGGCGGTAACGATAGTCACGCCTAAAGAAGCCGGACGGATGAGGGCATATACGCGCGTTGATTTTCTGGGATCCATTCTGAGGAAAGCGGCATTCGATATAATGCTCGAGGATAAAGGTATGTCCCTGACCGGGGCCTATAACGATTCGCCTTTCGATGTAGAAAGGATATATCTGGACGTAACGGTATCCAGGGTGGATCCGGGAGAATACAGAGCTTCGCCGTATTTCGATGATATGCTGGATTCTGGGCTCGAAAGGTTCCTGGCGGGTAAAAAATATGTTCCGGAGATATTCGATGTAAAAAAAAGCACCCTTAAAAACGCCGAAAAGATGAGCGGCTCGGAAAAACTGTCCAGAAAGGTGGTGTATCGTCCCGAAAAACCCGTGCTTGACGGCAGCGTCTATGAGGGTAAAGGAGAATTCAGGATAACGGTGAAGTTTTTCATAGACGAGGGCGGAAGAGTGATAAAAGCCGAACCTGTCAATACAACAGGTTTCCCCGAAGTGGATGATCTTGCCGTTCAATTCGTGAGAGGATGGATGTTCGAGCCGAGAGATAATGTCCCGGAGGAGGGTCAGAGACAGGAGACGGATATTGTCCTGGTCACGGAGGACCGGATATGATAAAGGTGGATATAGCCACGGCGCTTTTTCTGTATTTGTTCTCCACCGCCGTATTGGTGCTTATATTATGGTCTTTTTTCGATTTCGGGACACGGCTGAAAACTTTTTCGTCTGACGAGAGAAATATATGGCATTGTACGATTTGTGCTTACACTTATATAGACAGTAGAAGTGAGGAGATGTCGATCTGTCCGAGATGCGGGAGCTATGATCAGAGAAGGCAAAAGAAGAATATCAAAAAAACAAAAAGATGATAGTTTCTTTTAAAAGGAGGGACCCATGATAACAGCAATAGGGATAGTAGCCGGCGAGATATGGGAATATTTGGATAAGACCGGCTCTTCGGTACCGCTTGAGGAGCTGGTATCCGGGATAGAAAGACCCAGAGACGCTGTTCTTATGAGTGTCGGGTGGCTGGCTAGAGAGGGGCATATTGTTGTCGAAGAAACTGTCGGAGGCAGAACGGTCAAACTTGTGCAGAGATGATAGACGGGAGAAATAGAAGCTAGAAGTCAGAAGACAGAAGTTAGTGTCATAGAGTCATCGCTCACTTCGTTCTCTAGAGTCAAAGAGTCAGGAATAAGTTCTAGCGTGAAAAAACAGCCGATCTTTACATGAAGCAAAAAGAAGCTCCACAGATGCAATGCAAAGGTCATTTGCATTCAAGCGTTTTAAGTAGAAGAACCAGCAACTTTACGGCACAGATATACGGTAGGGCAGTACTACTGAATTTAATAGGTAAAAGAGACCAAAACGCTTGACTATGTGCTGACAAAATAACCGGATGAACGCGAACCAAACTCAGGCTCGAAGAGACGTTTGATGTAACTAAACAAGAACCAGATGGACTCAGAACCAGACTAAGTCCAAAAGGTCTAGAGGGGGCACAGACCGTAGACCAAGATCTTCTGATCTTTCTCCATACATATTAACTATTCACTTTTAAGTTATATTGTTCTTTGTTATAATGTTTTCCACTCGTGGGGCTGTAGCTCAGTTGGAAGAGCGCCTGGTTCGCAATCAGGAGGCCAGGGGTTCGAGACCCCTCAGCTCCACCATTTTTAAAGGGCTCGAAGAGAGCATTTAGGCCTTTAATTTAGCGAAGTTTCCGAGTTTGCGAGGAAACGAGAACAACCTAAAATGCGAATGGCCGACCGGAGGGCGTGAATATGTTTTGTTGCGAGCGTTAGCGAGGAACAATAAGATAATATAAGCCCGCAGGCGCCGAGACCCCTCAGCTCCACCATTCTGCTTCACCTTTAGCGGAGTAGGACTATTCACCATTCACTAAGGACTAACAACTATAAAAGTAACCTCATGAGCGAATATATCTGTCCGCATTGCGGAAAACCCATATACGATGACGAAGCGTTATTGTGTCTGTATTGCGGTGAAAATCTGGAACGCGGAGTGGGGACTTTAGGTAAGATGAGATATTCTAACCATTGGACTGTCGTAGCGATCGTGGTCGGTCTTACTCTTATATCTTTTATTGTTTTGATGATGAGATGACGGGATGGCAGATAAAATGTTGAAAAAGATCATTGTTTTTGCGGCCTTTTTGGCGCTGATGTCAGCGTCCGGCGATTCCGGAGCTAAAAACGCCGATCTGGCGGGCAGTTGGTATTCTTCATCGGAGGAAGATCTTAGAAGAGAGATAGAGAATTATATGGATATGAACTATGCCGCTTCGCCCGGGGGCGAAGTCATCGGCGTCTTGGCGCCGCATGCGGGAATAAGATTTTCCGGATCCGTAGCGGCTTATGCGTATGATCTCGTGCGGAAAAACGCTCCCAGAACGGTTGTGCTCGTGGGGTTCACTCACCATAGACATTATCCCGGAAAAGTGGCGGTCTTTACGGACGCCGGTTTTGCTACGCCTTTAGGTAAGGCGGTTATAGACGTCCCTCTGACGGAACGGTTCCTTCGATACGCCCCGGAAATTGAGGGAATACCGGACGCCTTCTCTTCGGAAAACTCGATAGAACTGCAGATACCTTTCATCCAAGCGGCCGCGCCGGACGCGAAACTCGTTATTCTCGCGATATCGGACCAGACCGCCGGAACTTGGAGACTGCTTGCGGACATTCTCGCGGAGACAATGAGAGCGGAAAAGGAATATGTCATCATAGCGTCATCCGATATGTCTCATTATCTTTCTTATGAAGAAGCGAACGAAAAGGACAGGGGGACCATAGAACTGATAAAAAAAATGGCTCCGGAAGAACTGTACGATACCAGCCAACGAAATGATCATAAATTGTGCTGCGGGTACGGTGCGGTATGCGCGGTCATGTCCGCCAGTAAGAAACTGGGCGCGGATAAGGTAGAGATATTGAAATACGCTAATTCCGGGGATACTTCGGGGATGAGAGACAGTGTTGTAGGTTACCTGAGCGCGGCTTTTATCCGATCCGACGAACATCCTGCCGAAGCGCGGAATAACGGTCAGGCAGAAGGGCCAGTAAAAGGGGGAAAGGACATGTTCAATGCCGGTCAAAGAAAGGAACTGCTGAAGATAGCACGGGATACTATCCGTCGCAAACTGGAAGAGGGGACCCGGCTTGAAGTGTCTACCGAAGATGAGGAGCTAAAACAGGATATGGGTGTTTTTGTTACACTTCATAAAAAAGGCCGCCTGAGAGGATGTATAGGGACTATGGTGGCCAGAGGCCCGCTCTATCTGGCGGTCAGGGATATGGCTATAGCTTCGGCTACGGAAGATCCCAGGTTCCCGGCGATGAGCAAAGAAGAAATAGACGAAGTCGACATTGAGATATCCGCGCTCACGCCTATGAGACAGATAAAAGATCCTGCTGAAATAAAACTCGGTAAACACGGGGTCATGGTGATCCAGGGTATGAGAAGAGGTGTATATCTTCCTCAGGTAGCTACGGATACCGGATGGACCCTTGAAGAGTTCATGAACAGTCTATGCACCGATAAAGCGGGCATTCCCGCTGATGCATGGAAGACCGGACAATGTGATATATTCGTTTTTACCGCGGAAGTTTTTGGAGAGAGGGGATAGAGACGAGAAGCTAGAAGTCAGAAGAACGAAAAGAGTCAGAGGGCAGGGGAAAGAAGGAAGATGAATGCCACGTTTTGTACAAGAGGAAACGGGGTGACGATTTTTATTTTTACGAGTCACGAGTCACGAGTCACGAGTCACGAATCATGAGCAGATTTTATGTGCCGAAAGAATGCGTAAAGGACGGGAATATTCTTGTAGAGGGTGATGAGGCCCGCCATATACTTAAGGTCATGCGTCTTAAAGAAGGTGATGGGGTGGTGGTGTTCGACGGGACCGGATGTGAGTATTCGGGATTCATCAAGGACGCGGATGAGCGCAATAACAGGGCGATCGTTGAAATAGTGAAGGAAGAACGGCCTCCGAAAGAAGCCGCGGCGGAGATAATATTGGCCCAAGCCATACCCAAGAGAAAAAAGATGGACTGGATAATAGAGAAGGCCACGGAACTAGGGGTTTCACGGATAATACCTATGATAAGCGAAAGGACCATAGTCCGGCCTAATGACCAACGGAAAATGGACGATAAGGCCGAAAGGTGGAGGAAAATAGCGCGTGAAGCGTCAAAACAATGCGGCAGAACTGATGTCCCGCGGATAGAAGACCTGACATTATACGGGCAAGTTACCGCTCATATGGACGAATATGACCTTGCGCTTATGGCTTGCCTGGAAGAGGACAGAGTCTCGCTCAAAAGCGCTATAAAAAATATCAAGAGCGGTAAGATCATAGTTTTTATAGGTCCCGAAGGGGATTTTACCCGGGAAGAATTGGTAATGGCGGATAAAGATAATTGCCGGTTCATATCTCTGGGGAAGAGGGTCCTGAAAAGCGATACTGCGGGGTTGTTCGTCCTCTCCGCTTTGGCGTATGAAATGGGGATCTAGAGGCTAGAAGTCAGAGGCGCCGTGTTATGTGTAATGTGTGATGTGTTATGGGAAGAAGCCAGAGCCGGTTCTAGCGTGAAAAAACAGCCGAACCTTTACATGAAGCAAAAAAAACGAACTGATGCAAAAGAGTGTAACATTTTTCTGACAAACGTTTTAAGGAGGCGAACCTGTTACTGTATAGCACGAATGTTCGGATAGGCAAAATAACTAATACTTAACAATAAAACGAGACAAAACGTTTGACTGTACTTTAACGAAACAGCTATACGGCCGCGAACCAGACTAAGTGAGAAGTGATAGTATTAGATTAAATAGGAGGGGCAGGCACCTAATAGGGATGCGGAGGAGGGGACACTGTTAATCTTGGAAATGGGGACACTTGCAAAGCTAAATTCGCGAACGGTACAAGATATAAATAACCCTATGGACACAAGGGAAAAATAAAAATGCTAACCTGGTTAGAAGCTGCCAGGTTAGACAACCCTTTTCGACTGTACCAGCTATATGCCATACTCTATACGCTATACGATGCATAACTCAACAAACTCTATGAACCCCACAAACTCTATGAACTCCACAAACCCTAAAGGTTCTAAATTCTCGATCAAGACTCTGGGGTGCAAGGTGAATCAGTACGAAGAGCAGGTCATACGGGAAAAGCTTCTACGGTCCGGTTTTGCAGAGACCGACCCGGGTTCCGCGGATATCCTCATAATGAATTCCTGTACTGTCACTGCCCAGGCCGACGCAAAGACCAGACAGTTCCTGCGGAAAGCAAAAAAAAATAATCCGAATATTAAGATAGCCGTTACGGGGTGTTACGCTGTGCTGCCGGAAGATATAGCAAAACTGACGGCAATGCCGGAAGTGGACATTGTAGTGCCCGGCGGAGATAAGGACAGGATCGCGGAGATCCTTTTCGGAATAAAAAATGACGGATGTTCGGGGAAGGGAATCGAGGCGTTTGGCGGTCATACGCGCGCTTTTCTGAAGATACAGGACGGGTGTGATCAAAGATGTTCTTATTGCAAGATAAACATCGTTCGCGGGAGGTCCATATCCAGAACGGCCGAAGATGTCCTTGCGGAAGCGGAACGGCTTGCCGGGAAAAGCCCGGAAATAGTCCTTACGGGTATCTGTTTAGGGGCATGGAAGGGAGAGGGAAAAGGGTCTTTAGCGGATCTTATAGAAAGGATAGATGACATCGACGGGGATTTCAGGGTGAGGTTAAGTTCGATAGAACCCAATTTTGTGGACGACAGATTGATAATGGCGGTCAAAAGTTCCGCCAGGGTATGCCGGCATTTACATGTGCCGCTTCAGAGCGGGTCGGATCGTATCTTGAAACAGATGAACCGGAAATATGATCTTGCGTATTTCAGGGAGATGGTGAACAGGATAAGGGAACGGATGCCTCTATGCGGGATAACGACCGACATAATAACGGCCTTCCCGGGTGAGACCGAAAAGGATATTGAAGAGACTTCCCGTTTTGTTGAAGAGATCAAACCTTCCAGAATGCATGTCTTTACTTACTCGGACCGCGGGGGAACCCCCGCATCCCGTATGGAAGGGAAAGTATCCAAAGAGGCCGCTAAGGTGAGGACTGCCGGGCTGATAAAGATCGGAGAAACGCTAGCTGATGGATTCCGCAGGCAGTTCTTGGAGAAAAATGTGGAAGTTCTGGTGGAAGAGACCCAAACCCGCGGCTTTTATGAGGGGTATACAGGTGAATACATAAGAGTGGGTTTTGAAAGTAATGATAAGATCTTCAAAAAGGGTGATATAGTCCGCATAAAATGCGAAAAGACAGATGAACTTTCTTCCGGATTGATAGGGCGTCTTTGTTAAATATAAACATTTTAAAATAAATGAGTTATGTAATAGGAGTTCGGCGGGCATGCCAAGACTCTCAAAAAGCCCGGATAGCATGCTATTTATAAGTTATTTATTTTAAGTATGTTACATGTAAATAGTGAGCATAAGCGACAATTCTCTATTTTCTTCCTGCCGGCCTGCCTGTTTGACAACCCATATTATATATGATATACTCCTGTTTCATTTAAGAGAGGAAAACCTTGCCGGAAATATTTCAGGATATTAATTGGATCGACGTCCTTTTTGTAATCCTTTTGATGGGAATATGTTATAAGGGGTCACGAATAGGGGTCGGTGGACAACTGATATCTCTCACCTGCTGGGTGGTATTGGTTTTTACTGCCGTTGGATATTATGACGCGTTATCTGAGGCGATATTTGGATTTTTGCTGCAAAAGTGGGCAAAACCGATATCGTTTTTTTCTATATCGGTCTTTTTGTACATTTTTATCAAGATCATGGAAAAGATGTTCAATATCTCCGGGGGCGAGGAAATTTCCCCGATAGAACGTATATGCGGGGCTTTGATAGCGGCCGTGCGCAGTTTTATGCTTTTCGGGACGGTCAGCATACTGATAATACTGTGTCCTCTGCCGGGCCTCAGGGAAGCGGTAATTAACGGGTCTAAAACAGCAATGTTCTTTGTGGATATGGATGCTTCCGTATACAGCCGGATGGCACGGCTCATAGGTGCGGCTAAAGAGGACAGAAAAGAAGAAGTATTAGGTGAGATATTCTCGTCGGCTTTGTGAACTTAGAAAAAACGAAAGAGAGTGAGGAGAAAAATGAAGCTTAAAGATATGTACGAAATGGTCGTTGCTAAAGGGCTGAAGGAAGACCTGCGTCCTAAGAGCCTGATAGATAAGGCATCAAAAGAAGAGAAAAAGAGTTATGCTAAAAAAGAGGGCGCTGATCGGACATTGTTCGACAAAGAGAATCTCAAACATCCGTTCGGAGATACCCGCATACTGAACGGAACGGGGAATGAAGAGATCAAGACAGTGATGGTCGGTATAGATATAGGGGGCGCGGAACTTTTGCTGGCGGATAGACTGAGAGAGAAAGGTATCAAGATAGATCTTGTTGTGTCCCATCATCCTTCAGGCAGGGCTCTTGCGCAGCTTCACAAAGTAATGTCGCTACAGCCCGACATATGGGAAAGATACGGCATTTCGAGAGAAGTAGCTCAAGGCATGATGAAGGAAAGGATGGAAGAGGTGTCCCGGGGCGTGGCCTCATCCAATCATACAAGGGAAAGGGACGCGGCAAGGCTGCTTAAGATACCCTTTATGTGCACTCATACTCCCGCGGATAATTGCGTTACCGGGTATTTGCAGAAGATCTTCGATAAAGAAAAACCCGGAAAACTCCGTAATGTGCTGGCGATACTGAAAAGAATACCGGAATACAGATACTCGATGAAAGAGAACGCGGGGCCGTTCATTCTTATCGGGGAAGATAAGAGCGATGCCGGCAAAGTGTTCGTGGACATGACAGGAGGGACATCGGGTCCCGACAAAATATTTTCCAGATTGTCCCAGTCCGGGGTCAAGACCATCGTCGGAATGCATTGCAAGGAGACCTCATACAAAGTGGCAAAGTCGGAATTCATCAATTATGTTATAGCCGGACATATTTCGAGCGATACATTGGGGATGAACATTCTCTTCGACGGGATAGAGAAAAAAGAAAAGCTGAATTTTGTTGAATGTTCGGGTTTTAAACGCGTACGGAGATAATAGAAGTCAGAAACCAGAAGACAGAGAGACGAAGGAAGAGGGAAGAAGGACGAGGAAAGATGAGTATTAAGCGTTAAGTGTTGAGGCTTAGGAGTAACGGCTTAAAAGTTAAAAGATGGAAGTTCTGTGGACACTTTTCCCGGGGAAGTGTAAACCTGCCCCTCAAAATGTCCCCAGAATATATTTTTATTCTTACCAATTACGGGTATCCGGCTGACCGGTTACTGTCGGGAAAAACTATTTACGGATTACGCTATGCGCCATGCTCTGTGCGCTATGCGTATAGAACGCTATATACGGAAAAAAATGGCAAGAATACCCCAGGAAATAATTGACAGGATAATAGACGCGTTAGATATAGTTGCGGTCATCTCGGAATATGTGCAGTTGAAAAGGGTAGGCAGGAATTTTAAGGCATGCTGTCCGTTCCATAACGAGAAGACACCGTCGTTCGTTGTGAGTCCCGAGAAGCAGATATACCATTGTTTCGGCTGCGCTTCGGGCGGGAACGCTATCGGTTTTATCATGCAGCATGAGAATATCTCGTTCCCGGAAGCCGTTGAAAAAGCGGCGGCGCGCGCCGGAGTGGAACTGCCCAGATACACGGGGGAAGAAAAGAGAGAGACTTCGCTGGCGGGACAGATATATGAGGTAAATAAAACAGCCGCTGTTTTTTATCAGAATTATCTAAGGGGAGAAAAAGGCAGAGCGGCGCTGGAATATCTTAAAAAACGCGGGTTTACCGGAGAGACGATAACCAAGTTCAAGATCGGGTATGCCCCGGACGAATGGGAAGATTTGAAAAAGTTTTGCGTGAAGAAAGGGATATCCGGCGAGCTCTTGAGAAAAGCCGGCCTGACCATATCCAGCGAGAAGGGAAAAGGTGATTATGACCGCTTCCGCAACAGGATAATCTTCCCGATCTTTAACGAAAGGGACGTTATCCTGGGTTTCGGAGGAAGGGTAATGGATGATTCCCTTCCCAAGTACATTAATTCCCCGGAGACTGCCGTATATACAAAGGGGAATGTTCTCTACGGCCTTAATTTCAGCAAACGGGGTATAAGGGAAAAAGGTTTTGTTGTAATAGCCGAGGGGTATATGGATGTCGCTATTCCGAACCAATACGGGATCGACAATGTGGTGGCCGCGTCAGGCACAGCGCTTACCTCCAAACAGATAAAGTCATTGGAAAAATACACGGATACGGTAGTCATGGTATTTGACGCCGATCAGGCCGGTGAGGCAGCAAGTTTACGGGGGTTGGATCTTTTAATAGAAGAAGGGATGAAAGTAAGGATAGCGGCCTTACCGGAAGGGGACGATCCTGATAGTTTTGTGCGCAAAAAAGGGCCGGAGGGTTTTAAGAACATACTTGAAAAGGCAAAAGACCTGTTTGACTATAAACTCGACCTTCTCATAAAAAGGCTAGGGAAGAAAGATATAGGAGGCATATCAGAGGAAATGCTTCCCACCATTTCGCGCGTAAAGAACATGGTGGTAAAATCAGGGTATCTTAAAGCTTTGGCCGAAAGACTTGATGTGAACGAAGACTCCCTGCGTCACGAGATCAGCAAGGTGCAGAACGACGGGGCTTACCGGTATGAAGAGAAAAAAAAGGAGGACGGGTCATTCGGGCAATGCAGGAACAGCGAGTTACATATTCTCGGTCTGGCAATGTACGGAAAAACCGAATGTGACAGGATAAAAAAAGAACTTGGTTTTGAGAATTTAAAGAACGTTTATATCAGGAATACCTTGGAGAGGATCGAAAGTATTTTTGAAAAAGGCGAAAAAGACCTGAATCCCGGCAAGCTTATAGGATATTTTGAGGAGCAGAGGGAAGTTAAACAGCTCATAGCGAGCGCCGTCGCGAAAACGGAGATCACCCAGGATCCCGGCAAAGCCTTGACAGACTGTATAGCCTGCGTAAAGAAAGAGAACAGAGATGAGGAGCTTAAGGACCTTAGTCGTCGGCTGAAAGAATCTCATAAAAATAAGGACAATGAAGAGAGCAGCAGGTTATTGTCGAAAATAGACGGAATACACAAAAAAAAGGTTGCGTAATATGCCAAGAAAAAAGAAGCAGGAGACCCCGGAGATAGATACCGAGAGATCGGCTATTGTTCGGGAATTGATAAAAACAGGGAAAGATAAGGGGTATCTCAGCTACGACGAAATAAACAATGTTCTTCCCGATGATATCGTTTCTTCCGACGAGGTCGATGAGGTCATGACCGCGCTTGAGGGCGCCGATATAAAGGTCGTGGAGTCCGAGGAGGAACTCGAAAAGATACCTCTTGCGGTCAAAAGGGACCAGAAAAAAGTAGCTATGCGTAAGTTCGTCCAGATAGACGATCCTGTCAAAATGTATTTAAAGCAGATGGGACAGATACCGCTTTTGACCAGGAACGAAGAACTGGAACTTGCCAAACGCATTAAGACCAAGGAAAAAGAGTTCAAAGAAATAGTTTTCCGGTCGAGATTGGGCAGGGATATGATAGTGGACGCCATAGAGGAGGTCATAGATAACGATTATAACCTCGATGAGGTGATAGACGCCGCTCCCGGGTATGATCCCGAAAAACTCAAGAAAAAGAAAAAGGATCTAATAAAGAGGCTCAGGCTTTCCAAAAAAGAGGATACCATACAAAAACTGATGATAAAGCTGAAAGTCGCCATCGGTCTTATAGAAAGGGTCTACGAGGAGATATCCGTCCCGATGGAAGAGGCAAAACGGATAAAGAACAAAGTTGAAAAACTGAAAAAGACGCAACGCAAAAAAGAGCTGAAAGAGACGCAGAACCGGCTAAGAGGTTTGATCCGTAAGCTAGGAGGAACGGCCGGCAATATAATAGAGGACGCTAATGTGCTCCGCACTATTGAATCGGAATATACCCGTTCAAAAAAAGAACTGGTGGCGGCGAATCTGAGATTAGTGGTAAGTATAGCCAAAAAATATACTAACAGGGGGCTTTCCTTTCTGGACCTGATCCAGGAGGGGAATATGGGGTTGATGAAAGCCGTTGATAAATTCGAGTACGAGAGGGGATATAAGTTCAGTACATACGCCACTTGGTGGATAAGGCAGGCTATAACCAGATCTATAGCGGACCAATCCAGAACAATAAGGATACCCGTGCACATGACGGAGACGATCAATAAACTCGTCAGGGTCTCGCGCGCCCTTGTGCAGGAGAACGGCAGAGAACCGACCCCCGAGGAGATCTCCTCGGCAATGTCGCTTCCCGTCGAAAAGGTCCGGGGTATAATAAAGATAGCGCAGCATCCCATTTCTCTTGAAACGCCTATAGGTGACGAAGGCGATACCAGCTTCGGGGATTTTATCGAGGATAAATCTTCTGTTTCCCCGGCCAACGCGACTGCCTACTCTATGCTCAAAGAACAGATGGACGAAGTGCTGGAAACACTTACGGAAAGAGAACAGAAAGTGCTTACCCTGAGGTTCGGGATAGGGGACGGCTATCCGAGGACGCTTGAAGAGGTCGGAAAGATATTCAATGTCACCAGGGAACGCGTAAGACAGATCGAAGCCAAAGCTTTGAAGAAGTTGAGACATCCTATAAGGGCGAAAAAACTGAAAAATTTTCTTGATATGGAATTCTCGTAAAACGATGTTCAAAAAAAACATAACAGAAATAAAGGCGTCGAACGCGCCTGGACCGGCGGGACCCTATTCCCAAGCCGTAGCTGCGGGAGATATGGTATTCGTGTCGGGGCAGATCCCTCTGGAAGGAAAGGATAGTTCTTTGGTCCCCGGAGGTATCCGCGAACAGACCGCTTGCGTGATAGAGAATACCGAAAGGATACTGAAAGCCGCGGGGACGGGATTGGAAAAAGTCGTAAAGGTAGACATATTCCTGTCTGACCTGAAAGACCTCAGCGGGATGAATGAGGTATACGCTTCGAGATTTGTTTCCGGGACGAGACCGGCCAGATGCGTTGTGGAAGCCGCCCGGCTGCCCAAAGACGTCAAAATAGAGATGTCCTGTACGGCATACAGATGATAAGAACGAGTTTATCCATTCGCCCCCGTGCTTTAGCGCGGAGGAAATAGCAGGGGCTCCCCTCGCGGTGCTCGGGACACTGCAAGATCAATTAGGAACAAGCCCCGGTCTTTAGACCAGGGTATCGGTGAATTGACCGCGTCCTTATAGGCAATGAAAATAGTAAGGTTCATACACAAGAGCAAGATCTGCGAAGGCATCCTCGAAGGGGAAGATATAGTAGTGCCTTTCGAAAAAAAGAAGATAAAAGCCAAGGACGCGCGGCTTATATCCCCCGTAGCTCCTTCGAAGATAATTTTGGTCGGACTGAACTATGAAGACCATGCCGCCGAACTGGGTATGACGCGTCCTAAAACTCCCGTTCTTTTTATCAAACCTCCTACAGCAGTTATAGGACCCGGCGATGATATCATATATCCCGGGTATTCCCAGAGAGTTGACTATGAAGCCGAATTGGCCGTTGTTATCAAAAAGACCGCAAGATCCATAAAAAGAGATAAAGCAGGGGAGTATATACTCGGTTATACCTGTCTGAACGATGTTACCGCTAGGGATATCCAGACGGACGATGTCCAATGGACGCGTTCGAAGTCTTATGATACTTTCGCGCCTATAGGACCGTGGATAGAAACGGAGTTGGATCCCGGAGATATCGCCGTCGAGGCGTATCTCAACGGAGAAAAAAAACAGAGTTCGCGTACTTCCGAACTTATTTTTGACATTCCGCATCTGCTTGAGTTCATCTCCGGAGTAATGACATTGCTCCCGGGTGACGTCATATCCACGGGGACACCCCCGGGAGTCGGGCCGATGGTCCCTGGGGATGAGATCACCGTGAAGATCGAAGGTATAGGCGAGTTAACGAACCGTGTCAGAAAATAGAGGGATACTGAAATGAAGGTAGTTATTCAAAGAGTGACCGATGCTTACGTGCTTTCTCCTGAAAAAGAAAAAGAGGAGATCGGAAAAGGCCTGGTCCTTTTGGTGGGTGTAGGAAAAACTGACGGCAGCGCGGCTGCCCGAAGTCTGGCGGAAAAAATATCTAAGATGAGGGTGTTCGGAGACGATAAGGGAAAGATGAACCTCGATATTTCCCAGGTGGCCGGCGAAATATTAAGTGTACCCCAGTTCACCCTTATGGCAAGGACAGACAAAGGCAACAGGCCGGGTTTTGACGAAGCCGCTTTGCCCGAGAAAGCGGAGGGCATATGGAGGGCTTTTAATGAAAGCCTGAGAAACAGAGGTATAGCCGTAAAGGAAGGGTTTTTCGGCAAATATATGGAGATCTGTTTAAAGAACGACGGACCGGTAACCTTTGTCGTAGAGGAGGTCGGTGATGAGTAAGATGCGGGTCGAAAGAATAGACGATAGTGAAATAGAGAAGAGGGGCATACGGTCATGGCCGGTATGGGAAAAGGGCGTATCCAAATTCGATTGGAGCTACGGCGAGAAGGAAACATGCTATATCCTTGAAGGCAGGGCCAGGGTAATGTCCAGTGACGGGCAAGAAAAGATAGAGTTCGCTCAGGGGGATCTTGTGACTTTCTCTGAGGATCTGGAATGCAGGTGGGATATTATTGAACCTATTAAAAAACATTACAGGATGGGATGATGACGGAACGCTGTAAAGGTATCGGGCACGGCATCGTGGTCTTTGGGGCTGTTCTGGTGTTTTTTTTCGCGGTCGGAACGGCGGGAGCCGGAGTGGTGATGGAAGATCCGATGAATTTCGGTATATCTTTGGGAGACGAGGAAGACAGATCGGACCTTGAGATATGTCCGGAGGGTTCTTCCGTAATAGGGATGTTCCTGCATTCCTGGAAAAAAGGCGATTACAGGGCCATGTATGATCTTGTTGATGACGCAAGCAAGGAAGGATATGCTCCCGAGCAGGCAGAATTCGATTTTCGTATGCTGCCCTTTGAGGAATACCGGATAAGTTCGGTAAGCCGAGCCGGGGATGATTTTGAGTTCATACTAAGCTCCGGGGATTGGAAATACGGGGATAAGGATATCACGAAAATGATAATAAGCGGGAAGACCTTCAGGATAATTATGCCCACCAAGCATTCGCCTTTCAAACGGTCCGCGGAAGATTACTTTTAAGGTACATATCCGGATATGTCCGATTGACATTTTATGCGGTGAGATATAATATATTCGGGAGTTAAGGGTGAAGAGAATGGTATTCGGCGAATGGGTGATCGCATAGGGCATAGAGCACAGCGCATAGCGTTATATTGACTGATGTTCTATTGGTAAAGGGTGGAAAAAGACCGCTTTATCATCTCTGCGAGGAACGGAGTGACGAAGCATCTCACGGAAGAACAAGATTGCTTCGCTTTGCCCGCAATGACGGTAAGGGAGTTTATGTTTAGATGATAGAGTGCAGGCAATATTACGTTATAGAGCAAAGTGTAAAAAGTCAAAATATTTAAATGTTAAAAGCCGGGGAATTAAAGCCGCGCTCAATATAACTTTGTACGACATACACTATACGATATACTAAGAAATAAGGAGGAGTAGATGGGAGAGCTAAAAAAGATCGGCGTTTTGACCAGCGGAGGGGACTGCGGAGGGTTGAACGCCGTTGTTAAAGGCGCGGCTTGTATGGCATCAAACGAGGGGATCCAGTGCTTCGTTATCCCTAACGGATACGCCGGATTATATAATCTCGTGGATTTTAAAAAGCTCACAGAATTGGATGCCTCAAGAGCGGACCTGATAAACGCGAACGCGGCGGGCGCCGAATCCGGACACTCGAGAGTGAAGGTTAAAAAGATAAAAGACGACAATAAATACGAGAGGATAAAACAAGGTCTTAAAAAGTTCGGGATAGACGGATTGGTCATAAGCGGAGGGGACGATTCCGGCGGTGTGATGGTGGATCTCTACAAGAACGGTATAGCTTGCGTACACGTACCGAAGACCATGGACTTGGATCTTCAGACATATTCCGTGGGAGGCGATTCCACCATAAATAAGATCGCGGTGTATCTGGATGAGCTCAAGACGACCGGCCGCACTCATAACAGGGTAATCGTTATGGAAGTGTTCGGAAGATATGCCGGACATACCGCTTTCAGAGGAGGGGTAGCCGCTGACGCTGACGCGATAATAATACCCGAGGTACCGGTTGATTTTGATGTGCTGTATGAACATGTTAAGGAAAGACTGACCCGCAGGATAAAAGAAAGTGATGTTGATGCCGGCACATATATAATAGTCGTAGCGGAAGGTTTGAGAGATGCTTCCGGTTCCGAGATAGTCGACGAATGCGCGGGAGTGGATTCGTTCGGGCACAAAAAGCTCGCAGGCGCCGGTAAATATGTCTGCCAAGAAATATCAAAGCGGTTCAAAAAAGACGAGAGCATAGCGAAATTCATGAAGGATACTCATCTTTTTGTGGAGAACATATACGAGATACCCGAGGTGAGGTCAGTCACGCCGGGTCATTTGGTAAGATGCGGACGCAGCAGCGCCTATGACGTTAATTTCGGTAAAGAGGTCGGCGCGGCGGCGGTTAAACTTCTTAAAGCCGGGATATTCGGTGTGACACTTTCCGGGGTGAACGGGAAAGAGATCAGGTATATGCCGGCGGAAAAGGCCATTGAGCAAAGACATGTCGATCTGGATCAAGTAAGCCTATTTGAACAGCTGGGTGTTTGTTTCGGAAAGAAGCCTTCCGGGTATGAGCCTAAGTTCAAGAAAACGGACTCGTCACCCGAGAGATATATGTAAATGAGCACATAACTTACGCGACCGAAGGAAGCGTAAGTTATAAGTGCGAATAAAGAGAGCGACCGAGGACGTAATGTCCGAGGAAGTGCCGAGTCCTCCCGGAGTCGGCCGAACCCGAGCCAAGCGAGGGAGAGACGAAGGATCTTATATAGGAAGTAATGATAAAAGGAGAGAGATTGCTTCGCTGCGCCCGCAATGACGTTGGGGGGTTACGCGACCGAAGGAAGCGTAAGTTATAAGGGGGAGCTCCGAAAAACAGATATGATCACAAGCGAAAAACGGGCTTTTAAGCGGACCGATCTGGAATTCAAAGTTACCTACCGGAGCGGAGAAAAGAATTCCAAGAAGAAGGGCGCGGCAATATCGAAGAACATAAGTTTAGGCGGGGTTTATTTTTCGAGCCTTGATATTTTTTCGATAGGTGACATTCTGGAAATATCCGTAGAGACCCGTGACAGAAAAACCAAATGTGAGTGGAAGGCGAGAGTGGTCCGCTGTGAAAAGACGAATGAAAAAATTATCGACACTTTCGGTGTCGCGGCAGAATTTATTGATCCTTCCGAAAATTCCGTAAAGAAATTGAAAGAGGCGCTCAAAGGGAATATCTAAAAAAATATTTCCCAAAAAAAGAAGGACCTTCTATAAGCCTTTTATATCACGGCATACAGCGCGGCATTTAAAAAAATGAAAATGCGATCCAAAGCCCCGGAGGATATGCCGCCGAGAGATACAGCTCCGGGGACATTTTTCTAAAAAAAAATCCCTTATAGACTTGCAAATAAAAAAATATAATGTATATTTTAAGCAAAAGTGATTACAAAAGATATTTTAAAGAAGTCTAACAAAGGGGGAACGAAATGGTTGTGAAGAAGAAAGCTGCGAAGAAAAAAGTTGCGAAGAAAAAAGCTGTGAAAAAAGTTGCGAAGAAAAAAGTTGCGAAGAAAAAGAAGAAGTAACATCACTTCTTTAAGAGTGCATGAAGGGCGGGTCTGTTAGATCCGCCCTTCTTTTTTTTATCCTTGTAAAGGTTTCGGAGGCTATGCTATAATACGCATTCAAAACGGGATATTTCTGGCCTAACTTAAGGTGTTCCGTGGGGGCATAGCTCAATTTGGTTAGAGCAACTGACTCATAATCAGTAGGTTCATGGTTCAAGTCCATGTGCCCCCACCAGTCCCCGCTACTGTTTTGCGCAACAAAGCGCGGGGACAGAGCAATTGAGCAATTGAAAACCGAGAAATGAACCGGGAAAGACGGAAAAGCTCAATTGCGGTCTATTGTTCCATTGTTCAAATAGGCCGATAGGACAATTTTCCCAGGCCATATTAACCTTGAAGAAACTCGGGAAAAGGTCCATTAAACAGTGATCTTTCTTTTTGACACTCGGACGATCGAGATATTTACGGGTGAAATCAGGGCGCATAGCTCAGCTGGTTAGAGCGCATGCCTCACATGCATGAGGTCGGAGGTTCGAGTCCCCCTGCGCCCACCATTTTGTGAATCGGGACGAGAAGGGAGCCGCGGAGCCTTTAATCGAGCGAAGTTTCCGAGGAGACGAGGAAACGAGAACAACCGAAGCGGCGGCTGGCCGACCGGAAGCGAATAGTTCGTTAACCTGAGCGAAGAGAAGGTTTAACGAACTGTTATGAGGTGAAGGCGCCGAGTCCCCCTGCGCCCACCAGCTTTCGCCTACTTATACAAAATGCTTATCTGGCTTCAGCTGGCAGGCCATTCACGAAAAGGCGAAAGGTGTCCGACGTAGTCAGATAGGATATGATAAGTAGACGAAGGCGGACAGAAGATTGCGGTCTACTGTTCTATCGCGGTTCATTGTTCACCAGTGAAGACATTTTGGCATTGATCTAAAAAAGTATTAATACTGTCCAATGACCCGAGATCCTAAAGTTCAGC
The DNA here is from genome assembly GCA_043813915.1 of Candidatus Omnitrophota bacterium. GTDB lineage: Bacteria > Omnitrophota > Gorgyraeia > Tantalellales > Tantalellaceae > Aadella. The sequence goes on along the minus strand of JBDRKO010000015.1, from coordinate 8,412 downwards.
CGAGAATTTTTTAAAAGGAAAAAGATGGAACATGGTGTCGATATAAGAGAACAGATCTCCAAGCTGATAAAACTCAGTGAAATTGACAGGAAGATATATGACCTGCAGGTCAAATTAGAGACATTTCCCGATCACATAAAGGAGATGGACGATTCCTTGAACGGAAAAAAAACAGGCCTGGACGAAGCCGAGGAAAAGCTTACACAGGCTAAAATGAAAAAGAACGATAAGGAGAACGACCTGCGCGATACGGAAGCAAAGATAAACAAGCATCAGGCAGAACTCAATGTAATAAAGAACAATAAAGAATATACGGCTTTGCAGCAGGAGATCAACAGCCTTAAGGCAGACGCCTCGCTTTTAGAAGAAGAGATCATCTCTCTGCTTGACGGTATAGACGAAGCGGAAAAATCGAAAGAAGCGGAGAAGCAGGGTTTTGACGAGGAAAGAAAAGCGGTCGAAAATGAAAAAACAGTAATATGCGAAAAGGAAGCCGCGTTCGTTAAAGAGATAAACGAGCTGAATGAACAAAGAAAAAAAGAAGCTGAGGAGGTAGATGTGTCTACTCTGCGGCTTTACGATAAACTGCTGGCAAACAAGGGAAAAACGGCACTTGCGGCCGTAAGAGGCGAATCCTGCGGTGAATGCAACATGCATCTCAGACCGCAGATAATAAACGACGTTAAACTGCGGAAAAAAATAGTTTTTTGCGAGAATTGCGGAAGAATACTGTATGATGAAGAATGACGGCCATAAAACGGTGAGGATATTCACCGACGGCGGATCCCGGGGGAATCCTGGACCGTCGGGTATAGGGGCCGTTATCCTTAGCGAGGACGGGTCTAAAATAAGCGAGATATCTGAATTCATCGGAGAGGCGACAAATAACGCGGCGGAATATATAGCTGTTACATGCGCTCTTCAGACCGCGCTTAGGCTCAAGGCCGAAAACGTCGTGTTGAGCCTGGACAGCCAGCTTGTCGCGAGGCAGCTCAAGGGCGAGTATAAAGTAAAAGACGCTAATATCAGGAAGTTCTTTATCATGGCGGACAATATGATACGGGCGTTCAAGACGGTGAAAATTTTAGAGATACCGCGGGAAGAGAACAAGGACGCGGACAAACTTGTAAATAAAGCTTTGGATCTTCATTCGGGAGTTTGAATGTCCGGACAGATGTTTTTTAGGAAGCAGATCGGACGGTCGCTTCGCGCGCGTGATTGCGCGGAGAGGAAAGTCCGGGCTCCTTATAGCGGCGTAGCGGGTAATACCCGCCCATCGAAAGGTGAGGATAACCCCGAAAGGGGTCGTTTTTCGGGTAACCGGAGAACGAGAGCCACAGAGACGAGTCTTCCCACCCCAGACCCTGAGGGGGGATGGGTTAAGGGAAGGGTGAAACGAGGCAATCTCTACGCGGAGCAAGGCCAAATAGGGAAGGAATCAGGAAGATCCGTTCGTGCGGATGGACTGGTGCGGAATAGCTAGTTCCGCCATGACTTCCGGGTAGGCCGCATGAGGCCGGCAGTGATGCCGGTCCCAGATGGATGACCGTTGGGCGCATAGCGCTTACAGAACCCGGCTTATAGATCTGCTTTATAAAAAAAGCGCTACACATTTGTGTGGCGCTTTTTTTGTTGACAAAACAGACAAATATGTTAACATATGAGCATATTTTCATATATCATAACAGGAGGCTTCCCCGATGCCAAGAGCTAAACTCGTCGAGAAAATGAATAAAATGATGGATTCCCCGGAAGTCGTAGACAAATTGTCACGGACATTCAGTGTGCTGGGGGACCCGACACGGACGAGGATAATTTTCGCTTTATCCAAAGAGGAATTGTGTGTCGCGGAAATATCGATGCTGCTGGGGATCAGCCATTCGGGGATATCCCATCAGCTCAGGGCGCTCAAGGATCTGGACCTGATCAAATGCCGAAAATCCGGTCGGAAGTCATTTTACTCGCTTAATGATGTGCATATTGAGAATTTGTTCAAAGAAGGCCTAAAACATGTTCTGGAAAAAATATAAAAGGATGAGCAGTGAACGGGATACTGCCTGAGGGAAAGATAGTGCTGGTCGGAGGCCCCAATGTCGGGAAAAGCGCCATATTCAACGCTTTGACAGGGAGCTATGTTACGGTAAGCAATTATCCGGGGACTACGGTCGATGTTTCGCGCGGCAGGATGAAGATAGGGAAGCATCACAGCTTTACGGTCATAGACACCCCAGGCATGTATTCCCTCCGGCCCATTACGGCGGAGGAGGATGTCGCCAGGAAGATGCTGATCAGCGAGGCGCCTGATTGTCTTCTTCACATAGTGGACGCGAAGAACCTGGGCAGGATGCTGCCTCTTACTTTTCAGCTGATAGAGACCGGCTACCCGGTTATCCTTGTACTTAATCTTTATGATGAGTTTTTGGCGCGGGGCATGAAAATGGAGATCGCCCATCTTGAACATGATCTGGGAATACCCGTAGTTGAAACGGTAGCCACAAAAGGATACGGTATAGAGAACCTTTCCTCTAGGATCGTCGAGGTTCTGGAAAAAAGATATTCTTTTAGCGACATGAAGACCGTGAAGTATCACGCGGATATCGAGAAAACGGCAGAAGAAATAGTTTCTTTGCTTAAAAAAGAGCGTAATGTTTCCCGAAGGACCCTTGCGCTCCTGCTTCTTTTGAATGACAGCTACGCGTTCGAACTTATAGCGGACGAGAAGAACATCGGTAGGATAAGGAGCATAAGGGACGCGTTCCGTCCGGGTAGTGTAGAAAAAAGCCTGTCCCAGACCAGGCATGACGCGGCGCAGGCTATGATCGCCGAACGGGTAATGCCCGGGGGCAAAGAAAAATACGGTCTATCCGAAAAACTAAGCCAGGTAATGGTGCATCCTTTAACGGGTCTTCCTATCCTGGCGGCGGTGCTTTGGTTCGGGCTTTATAAATTCGTCGGGGAATTCGGAGCGGGAACGCTGGTGGATATTATCGATGTCAATGTATTCGCCAACCACATTAATCCGAATGTGGACGCGTTCTTTACGGCGCTTTTAGGGGAAAGCGTATTTTTCGGTCTTTTCGCGGGCGAGTACGGAATAATAACGCTCGGAGCGAGATACGCGTTCGCTATTATATTGCCCATAGTCTTTACGTTCTTTATCTTTTTCTCTGTCATTGAAGATTCGGGGTATTTGCCCAGGCTGGCTATGCTGGTAGACAGGATATTCAAGAAGATCGGGCTAAGCGGGCGCGCGGTGATACCCTTAACTTTGGGTTTCGGATGTGATACCATGGCGACCATGGTCACAAGGACATTGGAATCAAAAAAAGAAAAGATCATAGCGACTTTTTTACTGGCGCTGGCTGTGCCGTGTTCGGCCCAATTAGGTGTGCTTTTGGGGCTGTTGAAAGGAAAATCCATGATGCTTGTGATCTGGGGGGGAACCGTGGTTTTCGTGTTCCTATTAACGGGGTTCCTCGGAAAATTGATCATAAAGGGAGAGGAGACCTCTTTCTTTATGGAACTGCCTCCTCTAAGAATGCCAAGTTCCCTGAACGTTCTTATCAAGACATATACCCGCATGATATGGTATCTTAAGGAGATCATCCCGGTCTTTATAGGAGTGAGCGTATTGATATGGATAGGCAATATAACGGGTGTTTTTAACACCTTGGTCCGTCTTATGAAATGCCCGGTAGTTTGGGCGGGGATGCCCGAAAGCGCGGCGACCCCGTTCCTTTACGGATTTTTCAGGAGAGATTTCGGGGCCGCGGGACTTTTCGATATGGCCAAAAGCGGCGAACTGAACGGGAACAGCCTGCTCATAGCGGCAGTGGTGTTAACCCTTTTTGTCCCATGCGTAGCGCAATTCGTCGTGACATGGAAAGAACGCGGGAAGATGATGGCGGTCGGTATGGCGCTTTTTATCTTTCCGTTCGCGTTCTTTGTCGGGTTTCTGCTCAATGCCGCGCTTAAAGCGGCGGGAGTAAGTTTATGAACTGTTCATTCTGCGGTCTTGAATTTGACGGGAAGGAAGAGGGGAAGAAATGCTCGGGATGTTCTTCTTTCAGTCAGTGCGGAAAGATAAAATGTCCGCGGTGCGGATATAACGCCGTTCCGGAACCGCGATGGGCAGGAGCTATACGGGATCTTTTCAGAAAGGAGAAACGTAATGAACATCTCTGAAAGAGCGCAGGAGATATTGGAGAAATGCTGGCTGGAAAATAAAGAAGGAAAAAAACTTTGCAATAGGGAGATCCTGCCGGATGACCCCGTTGCAGTAGAGCTTATAAAAGGCGGGTATGCCAGAGCGCATCGCAACAGACTGGACCTTACCGACAAAGGATGGAAGGAATCGCGCGGTTGCGTGAGGAGGCACAGGCTGTCGGAACGGCTGCTTGCTGATGTTCTCTTGGTGAAAGAGGATATGCTTCACAATCTCGGATGCAAATTCGAACACGCTTTGCAGAAAGACGTGGAAGAGAATATATGTACCCTTCTGGGACATCCCAGAACGTGTCCCCACGGCAGCGTCATCCCCGAAGGTAATTGCTGCAGGAAGAACAAAAGAACCCCGAATAAGGTAATAGCACCGCTTTCGGAATGCAGGCCCAAACAAAAAGGGCGGATATCCTATATTCGGACCGAAAGCAGCGCGGTCCTTAACAAACTTACCGCGATGGGGATACTTCCCGGAATGTCTATACAGCTGTTGAGAAGGCGCCCGGCGTATTTGTTCAAGGTAGGAGAAAGCCAGTTCGCTATAGATAAAGAACTGGCCGAAAAGATACAGATAAGGTTGTCGGAATAATAACGGAGATGTCCATGCGGATATTGAAGATGCTGGAAACTTTCTGGCAGGAACGGCTCACGCGCCGTGATTTTCTGAAAAAATGTCTTTATCTGGGTATAGGCGCGGGGTGCGCCTCTCACATGTTCGGGCTTATGTCCAGGTATAAGGCGTATGCCATGATAGGGGAAAAGCGGGGTATGCGCGAAGCGCTTTTTTATGAAAAAAAAGGCGAAGACGCGGTCAAATGCCGGTTATGCCCCAATGAATGTTTTTTAACTAACGGGCAAAGAGGCTTCTGCAGGGTCCGAGAACCCGTTGACGGCAAGCTTTACACGCTTGTCTATGAACTTATATGCTCCGCACATATCGATCCCATCGAGAAAAAACCCATGTACCATATGCTTCCGGGAAGCAAGACGTTCTCTGTCGCGACTGCCGGCTGCAATTCCCGCTGTAAATATTGTCAGAACTGGTCGATATCTCAGCGGTCTCCGGAAGAGGTCGCGAATACGCGCTTAAGCTGCCCGTCCCTGGTAGCTTCCTCTTTAAATAACAAATGCTCCTCGATCGCGTATACATATACCGAACCGGTGGTCTTTTACGAATACGTGCTGGAAACCTCACGTTTGGCCAAGGAATCGGGCGTGCGGAACATAATGGTCACGGGAGGCAAGATAAACCCAGAGCCGTTAAGGATGCTGTGCAGGAATATTGACGGCGCCAACGTAGACCTCAAGGGGTTCGATAGGGAATATCTTGAAAAAGTATGTTCTCAGGACCTAGCTAATGTACTCAGGACATTGACGGTCATGAAAGAAGAGGGAGTATGGATAGAGATAACCAACCTCATAGTGCCCACGCTTAATGACAATATGGATGATATCAGAAGGATGGCGGTATGGATACGCGATAATCTCGGGAAAGAGGTGCCTATACATTTTTCCAGGTTCTGGCCGCAATACAAATTAAGGGCGCTTTATCCGACCCCCGCCGAGACGCTCGAAAAAGCACGCGAAATAGCCATGGCGGAAGGTATGCAGTATGTATACATAGGTAATGTTCCGGAAATAGGCGCGGAGAGCACGGTCTGCCCGGGCTGCGGGAAGACCGTAATAAAACGTACCGGTTATGATGTTCTGGAAAACAATGTTGAGAAAGGAAAATGCAAATTCTGCGGGTATTCGATAGCGGGAATATGGGCATGATGCGTTATGAGACATAAAAACGCGGCTATTTTTTCGGTTCTTATGCTTGGCTTTACCGCCATGCTGTCCCAGATAGTAGTGATCCGGGAACTTTTGGTGGTCTTTTCCGGTAATGAGCTTTCCGTGGGAATAATGTTCGCGGGATGGCTCGCTTGGGGAGCACTGGGTAGTTTTTTCTCCGCTTCCCTCCGGAGGCCGGTCCGCTCGGCGCGATCATATGCCGTTTATCAGGCAGCGCTGGCTTTTTCTCTTCCTCTGGCGGTTATCCTTATTCGCGTTTCCCGTGGGATGGCCGGGATGTCCACGGGAGAGATCATAGGGTTCTTACCCATGATCCTGATAGTTCTAGGGGTGCTGAGCATCCCGTGTTTTCTTATGGGGGCGATGTTCTCTTTGGGATGCCGCCTTTACCGTGAGGCCGGGCAGGATGCATCCGAAAGTATAACGCACGTATATGTGCTTGAGGCCGCAGGGGCGCTTTTCGGCGGGATAGCCGGGACGGGTCTTATCGCGCTCAGCATTCCGCCGCTATATGTTATACTCGGCCTGGCTATCATTAATTTTTTCTCTTCATTTGTGATCTTCCTGTCTTCCCGCCGGGAAAACAGGAACGGTCCTTTTCTAGGCATATTCCTTCTTGCGGGTTTTCTCTGCGCGGTATTCATTCTCTCCGGCGGTGGAAAAGCGCTGAACGGGTTTTCGGAAAAAATTTTATGGAAAGGATTCGATGTCGCTGTTTCCAGGGATTCGGTCTATGGGAACCTGGTCATCACAAAGGAAAAAGATCAGATATCACTGTATGAGAACGGACTGCATGTATGTACCGTGCCGGACGCGTTATCCGCGGAAAATGCCGTACATTTCGCTATGCTCGGGACCGAACGTCCCGAAAGAGTGCTTCTTATCGGCGGCGGTGCCGGAGGGGCGCTGGAAGAAATACTAAAATATCAGGTAAAACATATAGATTACCTGGAGCTGGATCCTGCGCTGTTGCCTCTTCTCCGCGGATATATCGGTCATACGCCCGCTTGGGAAGACAGAAGGGTCAGCGTCATAAATACGGACGGCAGGGCGTTCGTGAAAAGAACGGACGAGAAATACGACTGCGTCATAGTTAATCTGGGAGACCCGTATACGGCCCAGATAAACCGTTTTTACACCGCTGATTTTTTCGAAGAGGTAAAAAAATGTTTGTCACCGAAAGGTCTTATGTCTTTCAGCGTGACTTCTTCCGAGAACTATATCGGGGGAGAGTTGGGGGATTATCTGGGATCACTCTATATCAGCGCGGAGAAGGTCTTTCCCGAAGTGCTCCTTTTGCCCGGGGATCCGGCCTGTTTTTTAGCCGCGCGGTCCAAAGGGGTGATAGAAGATGACTGGGAAGAGATGGCGAGACGTCTTTATGAAAGGGGCGTAACGACAAAATATGTTAAAGGAGGGTATCTGTCGGACAGGTTCGCTCGGACAAGGTTAGATCAGATAGCGGGTGAAATGGGGAAAAGGTACGGCAAGGTCGAAGTCAATTCGGACCTTGATCCCATATCGTATCTATACGCGGTATCTTTTTGGAACACCCATTTTGACGGACCGGGCATAGCGGGCATGTTAAAAGGAGCGAAAAGACCGGTCATATGGGCAGCTGCCGCCGCTATCTGCGGGCTCATATTATTATTCTTCATCCTAGGGGGAAGACGCGCTAGGGATAAAGCGGTACTAGGGGCACTAACAGCCGCGGGTTTTTCGGAGATGATCATGCAGGTAGCCGTTATTCTTTCATTCCAGGCCATATACGGATACGCTTTCTACAAGATAGGCATTATCATCGCGTCGTTCATGGCGGGTCTGGCGTTAGGAGGAGTGATATGGGGAGGAATAAGCAGGAATTTTGAGAACAAAATGAAGGCGCTTATTCTTGTGCAGATAGGTGTCTGTATTATGCCTTTATCCCTTCCTCTTCTCTTTGTCTGGCTTTCCGGGACCCATTCGGCGGCTATATCCGCCCTAGGAGCGGGGATTTTACTGCCGCTTTCTCCTTTGGTCTTCGGTGTTCTGGGAGGGATACAATTTCCGCTTGCGGCCGGCATATACCGGGAAGGAAAGAGCGAGATAGGGCATGCCGCGGGGATAGCGTACGGGGCGGACCTTACGGGGGCATGTATAGGCGCGCTTCTGGGCGCGTCACTGCTTATCCCCGTTCTGGGTATTGTAGGAGCATGTTTTGCGGCGGCGCTCATGAACGTAACGATACTGGCCGTTCTGATGTTAAGCTGATGCTTTAGAAATGGTAAGATAGATTCTTACCCCCCTCGTATAGTTAAGATCCTATGCATTAGCAAGAGTGTTTTAAAAAGATTAAGGGTTCTTGTTGGAGCAAGAAGGAAGAAAAAGAGAAGGGGGCTAGCCCCCTTGTTAAAA